>JASMKO010000085.1 GCA_030749225.1 Verrucomicrobiota bacterium | reverse complement strand
ACCGACATTCACTTCGAGCCGGCGGAGGATGAATTCCGCATCCGCTACCGCGTGGACGGCATCCTGCACCAGACGCCGATGCCGCCGCAGTTGAAGCGGTACCAGGCCTCGCTCATCTCGCGCATCAAGGTCATGTCCGGCATGGACATCGCCGAGAAACGCCTGCCACAGGACGGCCGTATCAACGTCCGCATCAAGGGTGAGGAACTCGACATCCGCGTTTCCACCGTGCCGACGGTTTACGGGGAGAGCGTGTCGTTGCGCCTACTGACCCGCGGCACCATTTTCCTGACCCTCGACCGGCTGGGTTTCGATCCCAAGGACGAGGCGATCCTGCGCGAGTTGATCGTCAAGCCGCACGGGATCATCCTGGTCACCGGGCCGACCGGCTCAGGCAAGTCGACTTCGCTGTACGCCTTTCTCAGCACGATCAACTCCGTGCATCAGCGGATCATCACCATCGAGGAGCCGGTCGAGTACGAGCTGAAGGGGATCAACCAGATCGCGGTGCGTTCCGACATTGGGCTGACGTTTGCCACCGGCCTGCGGCACATTCTGCGGCAGGACCCAAACGTGGTGATGGTGGGTGAAATTCGGGACGGCGAGACAGCCGACATCGCCATCCGGGCTGCGTTGACCGGTCACCTGGTGTTCAGCACGCTGCACACGAACGACGCCCCGGGCGCGTTCACCCGGTTGGTGGACATGGGCATCGAACCTTTCCTCGTGGCATCGTCGGTGGAGGCGGTCATGGCCCAGCGGCTGGTGCGCACCATCTGCCCCAACTGCAAGGAGGTGCAGAAGATCGATCGCGACTACCTGCGGCAGATCAACTGCCCGGAGCACATCATCGAGTCTGGCACATTCCATCACGGCGCCGGCTGTGAGGATTGCCGCCAACAGGGCTACCAGGGGCGCCTGGCCATTTACGAGATGCTGGTGATGAGCGAGGCGATCCGGCCGCTCATCCTCAAGCGCGAGGCCTCCTCAGTCATCGGACAGGCCGCGATTAACGAGGGGATGCGCACCCTGCGCGACGACGGGTGGCAAAAGGTGGTCGATGGCAAGACGACCATCGAGGAGATTTTGCGCGTCACCATGTCCGACGAGCATTTGAAAGACGAGTAACATGGCTGCGAAGAAAACCAACTGGAGCAGTTGCAATTTGCTCGAACCGGCGGCTGAGGGGAGCCGACTGTGGCAGTTCTCCGTCTCGTCAAAAAAGGTGAAGCTTTCGGGTGACCTTCGTGTGCCCGAAGGTGACGATCCGCCTGCCAAGGCGGTGGGTAAGGACTGGAGTGATCTGCTCAGCCGCAAGCTCAACATTGCCACCTTGCCGCCGGAGAAAGTTTTTTTGCGCGTGGTTGAGATGCCGGCTTGCGAGCCAGACGAGCTGCTGCCGATGGTCGAGTTCCAGATCGAGGAACTCTCGCCGCTTCCTGCGGCGCAGACCGTATGGTCCGCCGAGGCGGTGCCTGGCTCCACCGGTGAAGGGGGCAACCAGACGGTGCTAGTCACCATTGCCGAGCGGAGCGTGGTGGAGGAGCGGCTCGAGGAGCTGGAGGCCTCCAACTACTTAGCCGATCGGGTGGAGGTGCCGCTGTTGCGCGAGTTGGTTCCCGGCGAACCAAGGGCGGACGGGGCACACATCCAGCTTGTGCAGGGGGCCGACTCGGTTTTGGCGCTGGTGGCGTGGTGGTTCGACGGTCGGCTGCGCGATATCAACTCGTTTAACCTCCCGGATCATGAGGCCAGCCGTGATGTTCTCGTTGAAAAAATCAACAACGTTGCCTGGGCTGGGGAGGTGGCCGGCTGGATGCCGGGCGATCCGGCTTGTCACTTGGGCAAGCGCGGCGACGTGGCGGCTGACTGGAAGACGGCCTTGGCCAACTGCTTCGGTGAACGCATCCGCGAGGTCGAGCCGGCGAGCGAGGTCGACTTGGCTACAATGGCTGCGGAGTTTGCCGCCCGGGCGACGGCGCCCGGCCTGATGATTGAGGAGTACCACACCCGCAATCGGCAGCACTTTCTGGATGGCCTCTGGATGGAGGGGATCAAGGGCGTTGTGGCGTTGATGCTGCTGTCCCTGCTCGGGTTTTATGTGTATGGGAGCATGCTGGAGGGCACGCTTGAGGAGAAACAGCAGGAGGTTACCGTCAAGTCGAACCTTTTCAACGAGGCGCTGCTGCTCAAGGCGAAGGTGGAGACATTGGAGAAGCAAAAGGCACTCAAGTATGCTGCGCTCGACTCATGGGCCAAGGTGGCCACCGGACTGCCCGGCGAGTTGAAGTTCACCGAGTTGAGGTTCATGTCCAGCCGTTCGGTGGATGGCCGTACCAGCCGTGAGCTGCGGATCACCGGCTCGGCGGATGCCGGCAAGGCGACGCTGGTTGACGATTACCAGCAGGCATTGGCGAGAATGGAGTCGGGCGACGGCAAGGCGCTTTTCACCGGTGTGCGAGCCGAGTCGATCCGGCAGGACTTGAGAAAAAACCAGACCTATTGGCAGTTGAAATGTGAGTTGGATGGCGAGTAACGAGAGCATATTTGACAAGTTGAACCTGAGCAGCGGCGAACGGCGGCTGGTCATGATCGTGGTTGTGGTGCTGCTGTGCGCGTTGACGTGGATGGTGTGGGGGATGATTCCTGATCCGGGGGCAACCCAGCAAAAAATCGACACGGCCAAAAATGACCTGAAGCGCTTCGATGGGGAAATCACAAACAAAGAAAAATACAACCGCCAGATTCGGGAACTGGAGGGCATGGGCTCCGCCGTGGTGAAGATCGAGCAGGAGGTGAACATGCGCCGCACCATCAATAACCTGACGGCGGCCAACGGCGTGCGGGTGACCCGGCTCGGGCGCACGACCACCAAGACCAACGAGTTTTTTCAGGAATACACGATGCGCGTTGATTTCTCCAGCAAGGAGAGCAACATCGTCAATTTCCTTTGGAAGCTCGGTGAGAGCGACTCGATGGTGCGTGTGAGCGATCTGCTGTTAAAGCCGGACAAGAATCGTTACCGGCTGGACGGCTGGATGAACCTGACCGCCAGTTACCAGAAAGACATCAAGGCACCGAGGCCAAGGCCCGCCGCCGAGACCAAGCCGAAGTCGGAAGCGGCCAAGCCGGAGGCCAAGCCCACCGTCGCTGCCGAGCCTGAACCGACCAAGCCAGCTGCCAAGCCGGAACCGGCCAAGTCGGAGGCCAAGCCAAGCGGTAGCAAACGCACCGTGCCGACGACGCGGCGAGTTCGCCCGACTCAAAATAATTGATCCATGAAACTTTACATCAACTACTTGAGAGCCATGAAAAACCTGACAACCGTTGTCCTAGCGCTTGCATATACCGCGCTTGGCCAAGCGCAGCCTGTGAATCCGCCTACCCCGCCCGCACCGCCGGCTCCCGGGGACACCGCTCCAGCGAATCCGGCGGATCCGGCCGCTGCGCCCGATCCAGCGGATGCCGCCCCGGCCGATGCCCAGATCATCCCGATGGCTGATCTGCAGCTGGTCAACATGCCGCTTGAGCAGTTCCTTGAGATTTACGCCAACTACGTCAAGCGCACCATCCTCCGCGCCTCGGCACTGCCCAACCTCAACGTCACCCTCCAGGCGCAGACCCCGCTGACCGTCGAGGAGGCGATCCAGGCGATGGATAGTGTGTTATCGCTCAATGGCTACACAACCATCCCGGTTGGGGAGAAATTTATCACCTTTGTGCCCAGCGCGAATGCATTGCAGGAGGGTGCGGCGTTCTCGACCATCACCAATTCCGACGAGTTGCCGGAGGCCAACCAGTACATCACCCACATCAAGCAACTGAAACATCTTCTGCCCAGCGAGGCGGTGCCGATGCTCACGCCCATGGCGAAGAACGCGGCTGGCATTGTGGCGCTCGACGTCAGCAAGACACTCGTTCTGCGGGACAACTCCTCCAATATCAAACGGATGCTTGAGCTGCTTGATCGCATAGACATCAAGCCGGAAGAAGACTACAAGCTTAAGGTCATCCCAATCCGCTACGGCAAGGTGGAGGAAATCTATGCCACCATGCAGGACCTGATCAGCGGTACCGGGGGCTCTTCTCGGCCGAGCCCCTCAAGCACATCGAGGTCGTCACCCAGTTCGAGGACTTCATCCAGCAGCAGAGCTGGATCGTACAGGGGAACCTCTTCGCGGAGTTCGTCATACAACCGCGGAGTGAGGCCGATGCAGACCTCATCCTCCCGGCCCTCCACGAGCAGTTCATCCAACTCGTTTCGCAGCCGACTGCAGGGCATTGTGAGCCGGGCCGCCGGCGGAGACATCCAGATTCTGGAGAATGCCCGCATTATACCCGACTATCGCTCCAACTCACTCATCATCTTTGCCAACGATGAGGACATGGTCAAAATCAATGAGATCGTGGAACATGTCGACAGCCTGCTCGCGCAGGTGCTCATCGAGGCAATCATTGTGAATGTGACCCTGTCAGACGGGATGGACGTGGGCGTCAATACCTTTATGCACAACGCGGAGGGTCCCGGGGACAGCCGTCATATCGGTGGTTTCATGAACGGCGGCCCGTCCACCGCCGGAGCCTCTCCGGCGACACCGCCAACCACAAATGTTGCTCCCGGTCAAGGTGCAGGGCAGGGGGGCGGGCAACAGGGGGGCGGCAACAATGTTAGCAACGCGGCGGCCGCGGCCGGCAGTGCTTTGCAATCCCTGGGGGCCGGTGCCCTGGCGGGCGGGTTTTCCTACATCAGCCGCTACGACAATTCCCTGGAGTTTGCCATGAGTGCGTTGGCCAGCAACAGCTCCGCCAAGGTGCTGCAAACCCCGCGGGTGCAGACCAGCCATGCTGTGCCAGCCAGCTTTATGAATGGAGAGCAGGTGCCGTATCAAAGTGGAAGCGGGTATGGTGGATATGGCGGGTATGGTGGGTATGGCGGGTATGGCGGAGGCTACGGTGGCGGTGGTTATACTCAATTCATGCAAGTAGGGATTTCCTTGGATGTAACACCCTATATTACTCCGGATGATCTGGTAGTGATGGAAATTTTTCAGGAGATTTCTGAGTTGGAAGGCTATATGGATATGGGTGGTGGCCAGTCTGCCGACAGCGGCATGAAGGCCCCGCAAATCACCACGCGTTCGGCCGAGTCCACGGTGTCGGTCAAGGATGGTGACACGATCCTGCTGGGTGGCTTTATCCGGACCGCAAAGACCGGTTCTGAGTCCGGAGTTCCGTTCCTAAAGGACATCCCGCTGCTGGGCAACCTGTTCAAGAGTGAGTCCAACACGAACAAGCGCTCGGAACTGCTTGTCCTGATAAGGCCGACCATTCTCAAGACGCCCGAGGATGCCGCCTTGGTAGTTTCGCAGGAGCGCCAGCGGCTGCCCGGCATCCGGGAGGCTGAGGCCGAGTTCAAGGCCGACGAGAAGGCGCGGCAGCGCAAAGTGGAGAGAAAAATCTCTCGGATGAGCGACAAAAACGAACCGCCGATGCAGAGAAGCCAGACCAGCTCCAAGCCGCCGTTCAACTGATTGTCGCGTACAACCGCCCGTACTCGGTGGTGGTGCGCGTCCACGAAAAATCGGCGCGCATCCCGTTATTCCGCACCTTGGCCAAGCGGGGCGGGTCGGCATACAGGGCCACCGCTTGGCGAATTGCCTGCCTCAGCGCCTCGACCGAGCAGTCGGCAAACTTGATCCCGGTCGCCGTCTCGTCGCCCTGGCCAAGGTCGACGATCGAATCCTCCAGCCCGCCGGTGGCTCGCACGACCGGTACCGCCCCGTAGCGCAGGCTATAAAGCTGGTTCAGCCCGCACGGCTCGAAGCGGGAAGGCATCACGAAAAAATCACTCCCGGCCTCGATGCGATGGGCCAGGCCGTTGTCGAATCCGATCTTCACGGCGACCTGCCCGGGAAACCGCGCGGTCAGGTTGCGCATCGCCTCCTCAAGCCCGGCGTCGCCGCTGCCCAGCCCGGCGAACTGAAATGCCGTCCCGTCGCTGAGCCTTTCCTCGAGCGCGCCCAGCAGGAGGTCGATGCCCTTCTGCTCGGCGAACCGGCTGATGTTCCCGAACAACGGCACATCGTCGAGCGGCGATAGGCCCAGCTCGCATTGCAGCGCCCGCTTGTTGGCGGCCTTGCCCTCGTGCGCGTCAGCGGAGTAGGCGGCGGCGAGGTGTGGGTTGTCCGTCGTGTTCCACTCGGCATAGTCGACGCCATTGAGGACACCGGTCAGCGCCTTGCCCTTGGCTTGAAACACACCCTCCAGCCCGCAGCCGTACTCGGGCGTCAGCAATTCCTCGGCATAGCGGGGACTGACGGTGGTGGCCAGGTCGGAAAAAACGATGCCGCCCTTGAGTAGGTTCAGGTCGCCGTGAAATTCAAGCTGCCGCCAGTCGAAGCAGTCGCTTGGCAGGCCGGTCAGCGAGAATTTTTCGGCGGGGAATCGGCCCTGATAGGCGGCGTTGTGAATGGTAAATACCTTGCCGACCCGCGCTTGGCCAAGCAGCGGCATGGCAAGCGCAGCCTGCCAGTCGTGCGAGTGCACGATCTCTGCACGCTTGGCCAGTCGTGCGACGCATCGGGAAAAAAAGATGAACCGCTCGGCGTCATCGCCGTGGCCGTAAAGGCCGTCGCGATCGAACCACCGCGGCTCATCGACGAACAGCACGGTCAGGTTCGGCTCCGGCTCGAGCCGCCAAACCTTGGCCGGCACCTCAGCTTGGCCAAGCGGCTCAAGGTCAGGGAACGCAGCTGCGATGCCGGGATACAGCGGCGTGACGATTGAGACCGTGTGACCGGCCGCCGCCTGCGCCTTGGCCAACGCCGCCGTGGCGTCCGCCAGTCCGCCGGTCTTCGAGTACGGGAACACCTCGCTGCTGGCGTGGAGGATGTTCATGATGAGCCGCCTGATTAATTGGTGGGGATGCGGTCGGTGCGCAGGTAGCTTTGCAGCGGCTCGGGGATCAGGATGCTGCCGTCGGGCTGCTGGTAGGTCTCTATCAACGCCACGAACAGCCGGGCCAGCGCGGTGCCGCTGCCGTTGAGAATGTGCGGGTGCCGGTTTTTGCCGTCGGCATCCTTGTAGCGCAGGTTCATGCGGCGGGACTGGTAGTCCTCGCAGTTGGAGCAACTGGACACCTCGAGGTAATCGCCCTGTCCTGGTGCCCACACCTCGATGTCGTAGGTGGTGGCGCTGCCGAAGCTCATGTCGGCGGTGCAGAGCTGCAGGATGCGGTAGTGCAGGTTGAGCGACTGCAAAATCTTCTCCGCATTGCTGAGCATTTTCTGGAGTTCATCGTAGCTGCCCTCCGGCTCGACGACCTTGATGAGTTCCACCTTGTCAAACTGATGGACGCGGATCATGCCGCGTGTGCCGACACCGGCCGCCCCGGCCTCGGCGCGGAAGCATGGGCTGTAGGCGCAGTAATATTTTGGCAGCTCCTCATTTTTCAAAATCTCCTCGCGGTGGATGTTGGCGACCGGCGCCTCGGCGGTAGGGATGAGGTAGAGTTTGCCTCGGCTCTCCTCGTCGAGCCCCTCCTGCACCATGTAGGCCTGATCCTCAAACTTGGGAAACTGGCCAACGCCGATCATGCAGTCGTAGCTGACCATGAATGGCGGCGACACCTCGGTGTAGCCGTGTTCGTGGACGTGCATGTCGAGCAGGTACTGGATCAGCGCCCGCTCCAGCCGCGCGCCCCAGCCGCTGTACAGCAGGAAGCCGCTGCCGGAGAGCTTGGCGCCCCGGGTGAAGTCAACGAGGCCAAGTGACTCGCAAATCTCCGTGTGCGGCTTCGGCTCGAAATCAAAATTGGGCTTTTCGCCCCACTGGCTGATCTCGGTGTTATCCTCCTCTGACGCGCCGATCGGCACATCTGGGTGGGGCAGGTTGGGCAGTCGAAGCAGGATGTCACGCAGTTCGGCATCCGTCTGGCCGGCCTTGGCATCCAACTCAGAGATCTGGTCGCCGATGTCGCGCACCTCGGCCTTTTTTGCCTCGGCCTCCTCGAGTTTTTTTTGGCCCATGAGCGCGCCGATCTCCTTAGAGGCGGTGTTGCGCTTGGCCTTGAGTTCCTCAACGGCGGTGATGGACTCGCGTCGCTCGGTGTCAAGCTGCACGACGTCGTCCACCTTGGCGGCGAATTCCTCTCCGCGTGTGGCGAGGCGTTCGCGAATGAGATCGGAGTTCTCCCTGAACTGTCTAATATCCAGCACGGGCGGCAGTATAGGGGGGTTCTTTGGGGGCGCAAGGCATTGACTCGGCCGGGGCCGGGAGGCCATAATCCGACCCGTTACCGCTCGACAGAAACCCGATCGTCATCAACTCAACCCAACCATGACTTCCCTGATTCGCCGGGCCACGCACATGGCTCCACGATGGAAAATTCTCCTCGCTCCCGTGTTTATCACTGCCGGCATGGCGTTTGCCGTCAACTGGGCGAGCGGCCCGCCCGAGGCCACCGTGCCACGCGAGACGCCGCCCATCACGCTGTCCGATCTCGACGGCGATGGTGACCTCGACATGCTGGTAGAGTCGCCGACTCGGTTTGGCCAAGCGGACGACGGGGCGATTGATGTGTTTACGAACGACGGCGACCGGATGACGCCGCTGGCCGTCGGCTTGGCCAAGCGCGAGCTCGAGTCGGGCTTGGGCGGCCTGTTGCCGGGCTACGCGAGGTGGGTCGCCGGGGAGGGGAGGGCGGAGGCGATGCACAGTGATGACTTGTCCGGGGTTGCTCCACTGCCGCCGCTGCCACCCGGGATGCAGGCCGCCGCGCCTGAGCGGTTCGACACAAAGCCGGGTACGCTGGGCGACGATTATCCGGAGATTCGTACGTTGACGATGAACTTCACCGCCTTGGCCAAGCGGGTGGTCGAGGCCAACCCGGAGCCAGACGAGACGGTTCGCCGGCACCGATTGTTGAGTCTCCAAAAAATGGGGGCACCGGGCGAAGAGGCCAAGCCAAGGCCAAGTGGCCCGAGGCCGTTGGGCGGCGATTTCGAGCCGGGCGTGCGGGATGATTTTTTGGGCGTGATCGACAACCATACGGCCATCCCGGCGGACACGCACGGTGCGGTCGGGCCGGAACACCTGATGGTGGCGCTCAACACCGAGATCGCCATTCAGACGCGCGAGGGCGAGCTGCTGAGCAAGGTGGGCCTCGGCGACTTCTGGGCCGGCTTCAGCCACGGGTTTGTGTTCGACCCGAAGGTTGTTTACGACCACTTGGCCAAGCGGTGGGTGGTTTTCACAATTGCCGACGTGAGTACGACCAAGTCGGCGGTGCTGATCGCCCTGTCGAAGACGAGCGACCCGACCGGCGACTGGGACATGGCCTCGATCCGCGTCCATCCCGAGGCGGTACCGGAAAACTACCTTTACGCTGATTATCCCAGCGTCGGCTATAACAAGAAATGGCTGGCGGCCTCGGTGAACCTGTACAAGGGCACTGATGTGCCGGGTGAGAAAGAGTTCGTCGGCTCGCGCATTTATGCGTTCCACAAGCCGGACTACATCCGCGGGCGACGGGCTTACTACACGCAGTTTGATGACCCCGGTTTTTTCACGGTTGTTCCGGCGACGACCTACGACCCCAACGACACGAACCTGCTGTTCATCACCGAGCAGAGCACACGTGCGCTGAGGATCAGCGCCCTGTCCGGGCGGGTGGGCCAGGAGCATTACACCCCGCATTATGCCCGAACAGCGCTGGAGGACATCACGGCGTGGGAGTTCTCAATCGGCAAGACGAACATCTCGCCGCAAAAGGCGGCCGCCAAGAGCATCTTCGCCAACGACTCGCGCATGCACGCCTTGGCCAAGCGCAACGGCAAGCTATGGGCCGCGCATCACGTCTTTCTGCCGGAGGGCATGGAGAACGTCGACCGCACCGCCATCCAGTGGTGGAACCTCGAAACCAACGCGACGATCATCCAACGCGGCTACATCCAGGACACCAACGCCGTCAAGCAATACACCTTCCCCAGCCTTGCGGTGAACAAAAAGGGTGATGTACTGATCGGCTACTCCGGTTTCTCCAAGGACACTTACGCCAGCGCTTATTTTTCCTACCGGCAGGCGTCCGATCCGCTTGGCAAAATGAGCAAGCCGGCGCTGTTCAAGGGCGGTGTTGCCCCGTACGTCAAGCTGCGCTCTGACGGCCGCAATAGCTGGGGCGACTACAGTGCGGCGCAGGTCGATCCCAACAACGACACCGACATGTGGACCATCCAGATGTACGCCGAGACACGCAACACCGAGCAGAAAAACATCCCGGATGAAAAGCGCGATCGATGGGGCACATGGTGGGGCTTCATGGCATTCCAGCCGGACGCCCCACCGGTGGTTTCGCGGCAGCCTGCAAACCAGACGGTGATGCAGTTCGGCTCGACCGTTTCTCTGGACATACAAGTCGAGGGGGCCGCGCCGTTCGCCTACCAGTGGCGTTTCGAGAAGAAGGACATCGCCGGGGCCACCGCGGCAACATATACGATCGACAATTATCAGCCGGAACATATGGGTAGCTACGAGGTGGTGATCCGCAACGCCACCGGCTTCACGCGCAGTAAGACCGCCGTGCTTGACGCCGTGCTGCCGACGATCGGCGCGCCCGGACAGGCCAAGCGCATCAGTGGTGCCAGCGTCACCATGACCGCCGCGCCGACGCCGGTCGAGACGGTCATCGGCATCCATACCAACGTTGTGCTGCACGTCGAACCGCAGGGCACCGGGCCGTTCGCGTACCAATGGAGCTTCAACGGCGAGGCAATCGACGGTGCCACCGCCGACACGGTCAACCTCGGCGTGATGACGCCGGACACCGAGGGTGCCTACTCGGTCAACGTTCGCACCGCCATAGGCGAGGCCACTTCCGAGCCGACGGCGCTCGAGTGGCTCATCTTCGATGAGCCGGAGTTTTTCAACGTCAGCCTTACCGAGGCACAGCTTGGTTTCCAGGTGAGCGGACACCGCTGGACGACCAACGCATTCGAGTACTCCGGCGACCTACGGAACTGGCGGCTTCTGAAAAAGGGCGGCAAAGCGGACGAGATGTTCAACGCCTCCGGTGAGAACAGCAAGGCGATCATCCGGCCCGAGGGGATCAACAAGCTGTTCATCCGCGCGCTCCTCAAGACAGAGAAATACTCGAAAAACGCCGTCGGCTTCGCGCGCGTGATGTATCCCAAGGGCAAGTCGCTCATTGCCAACCCGCTCGACAGGGAGGACGGCAACACGGTGGCCAACCTGTTCGCCTCCCTGCCGGAAGGCAGTAGTCTGGCGAAGCTGGATGAGTCGACCGGCGAGTTGGTAGTGAACCTTTTTGAGGGCGGCGCGTGGAGCAACCCAGCGATGACGCTTGATCCCGGAGAGGGCGCGGTGCTCGACAACACCGGCGAGGGTCCGGTCGCGGTGGAGTATTTTGGTGTTGCATTGCAGGGTGATTTGGCCTCGGCAATCCCGGCGGCGGCGGCGTTCCGTAGCGCGATGACACCGGTCGACGGTGGTGTCACCACCGCGCTTGGCCTGCCAACGACCGATGGTCTGCAGGTGCAGTTATTTGACAACGCCTCCGGCGCGTACGTCACTCATACGTTTACCGACGGCGTATGGCAGCCGGCCGAGCCGGTCATTGTGCTTGGCCAAGCGTTCCGCGTCATCGCCGACGCGGCGATCGAGTGGCGTCAGTCGGTCGCTTACAACGAGATCATCCTGCCCGAGGTGATGACGCAGCCGGAGGACCAGGTTGTCACCAGCGGTTCGTGGCTGGGTTTGTCCGTGCGCGGCAAGGGCGATCCGCTCAATTACCAATGGTACTTAAATGGGGAGGCGATCGACGGCGCCACCCGTAGCGCGTTGGCGTTCGAGACGGCCACTGAAGCCGAGGCAGGCCAATACACGGTCAGGCTCACGAACCGTTTCGGCACGGTCACCAGCCTGCCTGCGAATGTAGCGGTACATTACGTCATCAACCGCGACACCACTGGCGCGGGACGCATCATTCTCGACCCGTTGCAGGATCATTACGCGCCGGGAACACAGGTTACCGTTATTGGCGTGGCGGAGGAGGGATATTCGTTCGCGAGCTGGGGCGGCGACGCCAGTGGTGACACCTTGCAGACCACCGTCACGGTCAACAAGCACCTGACGGTCACCGCCGACTTCTCGCGCGACTACATTATGCCGACGCTGACCGATTCGCATTTCCGGGCAGACGGCAATTTCCAGTTCACTGTTGTCGCCGAGCCGGGCGTGGAGAATAATATCCAGTACAGTTTCGATCTCGAGGACTGGGTTGACTACCGCACCGAGACCAACCCGGGCGAGCTGTACATCCCGGTGATCCCGCCGGTCGGGGCCAAGGGGATGTATTTCCGCGTGCTTGTCACTGGCAAGGGCTATTCGGACAACATCGTTGGCTATCGGCTGCTCGAAGTGCCCGTCGGCAAGTCATTGCTGTCCAATCCATTGTCCAAGAGTGACAACTCGTTGGCCACCCTATTGCCGAGTGGCCCGGCGAAGCTGACAATTTCGACCTGGGACGGCGGCTCGTGGCAGGGGAGCACTTTCGGTGAGGCTTGGAGCAATGCCGGCCTCGTGGTCGCGCCGGGTCAGGCGGCAATGTTCGACAACAACACCGGCGCCGCGCTGACACTGCAATTCACCGGTTCGGTCGTGCAGGGCAGCCTGTCGTCGCCGCTGCCAAGCGGCGTGTCGTACCACGCCGCCACGCTGCCGATCGAAGGCGACCTGACGACGGACTTCGGTTTCCCGGGCGTTGAAGAATTGCAGGTTGCGCTGCTCGACAACGCCACCGGCGACTGGAACACATCGACCTTCGCCAACGGCGCGTGGAGCCCGGGCGAGCCGAGCTTGGCCGCCGCGCAGGGCTTTCGCGTGACGGCCAGCGCGGCGGCGAGTTGGAACCGCGACATCAATCTAAACTCACAGGGCACGCCGAAGATTGCCGTGCAGCCGGTCGGGGCCATGCGCATCGCCGGTCAGCCGGTCGCGTTCAGCGTTGAGGCCACCGGCACGCCACTCGAGTACCAGTGGCGCTTCAACGGCTTGAACATCGCCGGTGCCAATGCCGCGACGCTCGAGTTGACCAACGTGCAGCAGGCCAACGCGGGCGACTACTCGGTCTACATCAGGAATCCGTTCGGCAACATCCTCAGCGATACCGCCAGTCTCGCGGTGCATTACACGCTGGGCGTAGCCGGGGCGGGACATGGCACCGTTTCACACGCGCCGAATCTGGAGACATACCCGAACAAGGCCCGCGTGGTGCTCAGCGCCGCCCCGAAAAAAGGATATGTCTTCACCGGCTGGAGCGGCGCGGCTAGCGGCATCGCCAACCCGTTGGCGGTGACGATGGACGCGAACAAGGTGATCACCGGCTCGTTCACGCGAGGGGTCGTGCCGCCGGAGTATCGCAGCGTGACAATCAACGCCGCCGGCCAACTCGAGTGGGTGCAGGTCGGTCGGCCCGGCAAGACGCTGACTTCCGACTACTCGCTCGATCTGCTCAACTGGAAGGATTTCACCAGTGACAGCAGTGCTTCGGGCGAAATGCGGGTTCCGTTCAACCGGCCGGAGGGTGTCCGCAATCTGTTTATCCGAATGTGGGAGGAGGACACCGGTTACGCGGCCCGGGCGATCGGCTACGTGACGCTGACGCTGCCATCGGGCAAGTCGTTGATTGCCAATCCCTTGGCCAACGGCGGCAACCGGGTCTCCGACATTCTGCCCAGCGTCCCGGCTGGCAGCACCTTGGCTAAGTTCAACCCGGCCACTGGCAAGTGGGAGACCAACACATTCACCGACGCGTGGAGCCAGCCCGGCATGACGCTGGCCCCGGGCGAGGGGGCGGTGCTCGACAACAAGGGCGATGCGTTCGACGTGTTGCTGGCCGGCTTCACGCCGTGGAAAAAAACATCACTGTCCCTTCCGGCGGGCGACTCTGTGGTGTCGCCGCGCTTGGCCAAGGGCGGCCTGTTGAGCAGCCGGCTTGGCCTGCCGCTGGCCGAGGGGCTCGTGGTGAAACTGCTCAACAACGCCACCGGCGGCTACGATGCGTACACGGTCTCAAACGGTGCCTGGTCGCCGGGTGAGCCATCGGTGGCGCTTGGCCAGGCGTTCATCGTGACTGCGCCAAGCGCGTTGAACTGGAGCCACGACCCAACGCTGCCGCAGGTCACGGTGCAGCCGTCGGACGCGCAGGTGTTGTCCGGGGGCAAGGCCGGGTTCATCGTCAAGGCCGTTGGCGAGCCGCTCACCTACCAATGGCTGTACGACGGCAAGCCGCTTGGCGGGGCGACTGCGTCGGCGGTCCAGTTGCCGGTCGCGACGATCGCCAACGCCGGTCGCTACTCGGTGCTGGTGAGCAACGGCTTCGGCAAGACGGTCAGCGAGCCGGCCCGGCTCGATATTTATTACAAGCTGCAACTGGCGCTCGAGGGCCGCGGCGGCATCGCGATGGAACCGCAAAAGTCGGTGTTCCTCGCCGGGAGCAAGGCGACCCTGTCAGCAACGGCGGCGACCGGTTACTCGTGGATGCACTGGAGCGGCGACGCGGCGGGGAGCGACGAGACCATCACCGTCACGATGGACGCCCACAAGGCGATCACCGCCAACTTCAGTCGCGACTACATTTTGCCCGACCTCAGCGAGGCCGGTTTCGATGAAAAGGGCCGGTTTGTCTTCCTGCTCACGAGCGAGCCGGGCGCGAACTGCCAGATCCAGGGTTCCACCGACGGCGTGCGTTGGTACAAGCTCGTCGATTACCAGAACAAGAGCGGACGGGTGCGCATCCCGATGGCGTACAACGCCAACGCGGGCAAACAATTCGTTCGCGTGCTGGTGGCGGATGAACTGGCCCCGGGCCGTATCGCCGGTCATTCGCGCAACGGCGTCGGCTACATCAACCTCGACATCCCGCCGGGCCAGTCGCTCCTCCATGTGCCGATGGCGCTGACCGGCAACAAGACGGTCGCTGCGCTGTTCCAGGGCGCGGCCAACGGCTCAAAAGTGGCCATTTTCAACGCGGAAACCGGCGAGTGGGCCGAGGGCGAACTGGGCGACACATGGAGCAACGCCGCCGCCGAGCTTGGCCAAGGGAGTATTTTCAGGTTCACCAACCCGGACTCGAAGTCTCTCCGCGCGGTGTTCGTCGGCTCGTACCTTGGCCAAGGGGCCGAGCTGAGCTTGGCCAACGGCGCGGGGTACTTCGGCTACCCGTCGCCGCTTGCTGGCGCGGCTGGTTACGATTTGCAATTCCCCGTCTCGGCCCCGGCCGGAACAAGGCTTGGCCTGTTGCAAGCCAACGGAGATGTCGCTTGGCACACGTACGACGGCGCGGCATGGAGTCCAAGCGAGCCGAGCCTCGCCACGATGCAGGCCGTGCAGGTGGAGTTGCCCGCCGATCTCGCGTGGGCGACCCACGGCATGCCGGACTTTAACAGCAAGCCGAAGTTGCGCTCCATCTCCGGTGCCGGCACCTACCTCGCCGGGACGGAAACGCTGCTGATCGGGCTGGATGCCGTTGGCACTCCGATGACGATCCAATGGACCAAGGACAACCAGCCGATCGCGGGCGCGACCCAACGGCAGTTGCAGTTGGTGAACCTCGCGCCGGGCCACGCCGGGCGGTACGCCGTCACGATGCGCAACGCCTTCGGCATCGAGAACAGCAACCCGGTTGAGGTCAATGTGCATTACTCGCTCACGACAACCGTCGCGGAGGGCGACGGTACGATTGAGGTCAACCCGCTTCTCGACAGTTACCCGCCGGACACCACCGTCACCCTCACAGCCAAGCCGGGCGCGGGGCTGGGCTTCGAGGAGTGGGAGGGAGACGCCAGCGGCTCGGCCGAGTCAGTCACGCTGGTGATGGACGACCACAAGTCGGTCTCGATCCGTTACCTCGCCGACAACCAGTCGCCGACGGTGGCCATCACCTCGCCGAAGCACGGCCGCTTCTTCAGCGCGCCGAGTGACGTAGTCATCACGATCGACGCCGCCGATCCCGACGGATCGATCGCGGCCGTCCTGTACGAGCGCAAGCTGATCGATGCGACAGAATGGACCACGCTTGGCCAAGCGGCCGACGCTGCCGCGCCGTTCACGTGGGAGGGCGCGACGGAGGGCGTGTACGAGATCCGCGCCACGGTCACCGACAACCGCGGCAGCACGGCCGCGTCGGCCCCGATCCAGATCACCCTCACCACCGGCAATCTGCCGCCGGTGATCGTCAGCACCTCGCCGGCCGCGGGCGATTACCTGCCGGTGCCGGGCAAGTTCACCTTCACGGTCGTGGCGTACGATCCCGACGGCGAGATCACATCTATCACTGTCAACAAGGGCAAATTTGTAAAAGCCCACGGCCCAACCTATTGGACCGAGAACGACGAGGGCCAATCGGTGCTCACTGACATCCGCTGGGAAGCCGGTTACTACACCCAATCCACCCCGGCGGAGTTCACGGTGGACGTTGAGGATGACAAGGGCACCGTGACAACTTTAAAGGTTCTGTTCACCGTAAACCACGCGCCGACCATCGAGCTGACCTCGCCGGCGAGCGGCGCGGAATTTGTCTTCCCGGCGACCGTCACTCTCGCGGCCACCGCGTCCGACAATGCCGCGGACGGCGTGTTGCGGCAGGTGCAGTTCTTCGTCAATGGCGAGCCGATGGGAACGGCAACCAAGGCCCCGTTCGAGACCGACTGGGCCGTCACGACTCCCGGCGAATACGAGATCACTGCGGCGGTGACCGATTACCATTACCAGGTTGTCACGACCGCACCAGCCAGCATCACCGTGACCCAGGGCGCGGAAATTGCCCTGACCGCGCCGCCGGCGGACATCGCAGTCGCGCCGGGCGGGACAACCCGCTTGGCGGCCAGCGTGACGCAGGGCGCAGCCGCCATCAGCAAGGTGGAGTTTTTCAAGAACGACCAGTTAATCGGCACCGACACCGAGGCACCGTACGAACTGGACTGGACCGAGGCGGAGACCGGCCGGTACGCCATCACCGCCCGGGCAACCGACGCCAAGGGCGGCACGGCGACGACCGGTTCGATCGAGGCGGTCGTGTTTGACAGCGCCCCATTCCCCGCGCTTGGCCTGCGGCTGTGGCTGGACGGGGGCAGCGTGACGAGCGCGGACGGCAAAGTGAGCGCTTGGTCGGACCGAACGCCATTTGGCCACGACATCGCCCAAGCGGAAGCCGACAAGCAACCGGCCCTTGCCAGCGACGGCATCAACGGCCAACCGGCAGTCGAGTTCGACGGAGCGGACGACGTGCTGGGCGCGACCGTGAACGGGGCCGAGTTGTTGAGCCGAACCGAGGCGAGCCTCTTCCTCGTGATGAAACAGAACCGGGCAAGCGCGAACAACGCCGTGCTGGGATGGGAGTCCAACAGCCACCTCAACCATCTGGATTTGCTGTTT
>JASMKO010000084.1 GCA_030749225.1 Verrucomicrobiota bacterium | reverse complement strand
CGTGAACCTGTCCCGATATTTTTGCACGACCATCGTCGCCTTGGCCGCGCTCGGCTTGGCCAAGCCAGCCGACGCGCTTGCCGCCGACAAGCCGAACATCGTGATCATCCTCGTCGACGATCTCGGCTACGGCGATCTTTCTTGTTACGGCGCAGGCGATCTGCGGTCGCCGGGCATCGACTCGCTGATGGCCGACGGGATGCGGTTCGATTCGTTTTATGCCAACTGCCCGGTCTGCAGTCCGACGCGAGCGGCGTTGTTGAGCGGGACGTATCCTGACATCGCCGGTGTGCCGGGTGTGATCCGCACCCATTCGCAGAACAATTGGGGCTGGCTGTCGCCGGACATCACCCTGCTGCCGGAAGTGCTGAAGGGGGCGGGGTATCACACGTCGATCATCGGCAAATGGCACCTTGGCCTCGAGGAACCTAACACGCCGAACGGCCGCGGCTTCGACTATTTTAAGGGCTTCCTTTGCGACATGATCGACGACTACTACAAACACCGGCGTCACGGCATCAATTACTTTCGGGAAAACCGCCGGGAGATCGATCCGCCCGGCCACGCCACCGACCTGATCACCGAGTGGGGCATCGATTACGTGAACAGCCGCAAGGGGAAGGAGGAGCCGTTTTTCATGTACCTCGCCTACAACGCGCCGCACACGCCGATCCAGCCGCCGCCCGATTGGCTCGAAAAAGTGAAGGCCCGCGAGCCGGGCATCAGCGACAAACGGGCCAAGCTGGTCGCGCTCATCGAGCACATGGACGACGGCATCGGCCAGGTGATCGATGCCTTGAAAAAGAACGGCCAATACGAAAACACGCTGACGATTTTCAGCAGCGACAACGGCGGTCAGGTCAACGTCGGCGGCACGAACGGCCATCATCGCGGCGGCAAACAGGACATGTACGAAGGCGGCCTCAAAGTGCCGACCTGCGCCGTCTGGCCCGGCAGGATCAAGTCCGGCACGCGCAGCAACCTCGTTGGCATCACGATGGACCTGTACCCCACAGCCTGTGCCGTAGCGGGAGCCAAAGTGCCCAGTTACGTTGAAGGCAAAAGCATCCTGCCAACCTTGCTTGGCCAAGCGCAGTCATTCGAACGCGATCTTGTTTTTGTCCGGCGCGAGGGTGGCCTGCGCTACAACGGGCAGGACTACCACGCCTTCCGTCGGGGCGACTGGAAACTCGTTCACAATTCCCCCTTCGAGCCGTACGAGTTGTACAACCTCAAGAGCGATCCGCTCGAGCAACAAGACTTGGCCAGGAGCAACCGAAAAAAATTCACCGAGCTCGCGACCGCGCTGCGCTTCCACTATCAACGCGCCGGCCGCGTTCCGTGGCAAAAACCGTGACACGCCGCTTGGCCAAGCGCTTGCTTGGATGTGAGCTGACTCAAAAAACACCCTTTCGGAACTTCCATTTGGACAGCCTCGCTGGATTCGATTAGCTTCCGGTGCATGAGCGAGGAGTCCCGGTTGGTGTCTGTTAGGGAGCTGTTGGTGCAGGATGGCGTGAGAGTGGGGGACCGTGTGCGGTTGCAGGGCTGGGTGCGCACGCGGCGTGATTCCAAGGCCGGCCTGTCGTTTGTGCAGTTGCACGATGGCTCCTGCTTTGATCCGGCACAGGTGGTGGCGCCGGGGGAACTGGATAATTACGCCAGCGAAGTGCAGCACCTCACCACCGGTTGCTCGTTGATCGCTGAGGGCGAGGTGGTCGCTTCCGAGGGCAAAGGCCAAAGTGTTGAGGTTCAGGCCACGCGCATCGAACCGGTGGGCATGGTGGACGATCCCGAAACGTACCCCATGCCGGCCAAGCGGCACACGTTTGAGTACCTCCGCGAGCAGGCGCATCTACGCGTGCGCACCAACGCCTTTTCCGCGATGGCGCGCGTGCGACATTGCGTGGCCAACGCCATTCACCGGTATTTTCATGAGAATGGTTTTTACTGGGTCCACACGCCGATTGTGACCGGCAACGACTGCGAGGGAGCGGGCGAGATGTTCCGCGTGAGCACGCTGGATCTGGAAAACCTCCCGCGCACTGAGGTGGGCGCAATTGATTTTGCTCAGGATTTTTTTGGCAAAGAAACCAACCTCACCGTGTCCGGCCAACTCAACGTGGAGAGCTACTGCCTCGCCCTGAGCAAGGTGTACACCTTCGGCCCCACCTTCCGCGCGGAAAACTCCAACACCTCACGGCACTTGGCTGAGTTTTGGATGATTGAGCCGGAGATTGCCTTTGCCGATTTGTCGGATGATGCCGACCTGGCGGAGGATTTTCTAAAAAATATTTTCCGCACGCTGCTCGATGAGCGCGGCGATGACATGGCGTTCTTCCAGCAGCGTGTCGACAAGGGCTGCATCGAGCGGCTGGAGAAATTTGTCGACGCCAGCTTCGAGCGCATGGATTACACAGATGCCATTACGCGTCTCGAAAAGGCCGTGGCCGACGGTCACAAGTTTGAGTACCCCGTGCAGTGGGGCATGGACCTGCAGAGCGAACACGAACGCTGGCTCACCGAGGAACACATCGGCCGGCCGGTGGTGGTGATGAATTATCCGAAAGACATCAAAGCCTTTTACATGCGCATGAATGACGACGGCAAAACCGTCGCTGCGATGGACGTGCTGGCACCGGGCATCGGCGAGATCATCGGCGGCTCCCAACGCGAGGAACGCCTCGACGTCCTCGACGCGCGTCTCGACGAGATGAACTTGGCCAAGGGCGATTACTGGTGGTACCGCGATCTGCGCAAGTACGGCACCGTCCCCCACGCCGGCTTCGGTCTCGGCTTCGAGCGCACGCTCATCTACGCCACCGGCATGGCCAACGTGCGCGACGTGATTCCGTTCCCGAGAGCACCACGCAGCGCGGCGTTTTAGCGCGGCTCAATCGGGGAGAGTACAGCTCACGGTGAGTGCGTCTCCGGTGTTGATCACTATTTGTTCGGTGAGATGTATCGTGAGGGCGAGGTGCTCAGTCGCGAGTGTTACCTCACGATGGGATCCGCGATTCGTGACCGACTGAACCGTACCGCTGAACGCGGGTGAGCGGTCGCTGACACGCCATTGATGTGGCCGTACCGGGACGACCCGGCCCGTGCCGTTTTCGCTCGGAATCGAGTGTGGCGCGTTGGGCAGAAGGCCAGCCGGGATGAAATTCGTTTTACCGAACAGTCGGGCGACGTGTTGGCTGACCGGTCGATCGTAAACTTCGCCGGGCGTTCCGATTTGCTCCGCTGCGCCCTCCCGCATGACGACCATCCGATCTGCCATCGCCATGGCATCCTCGATGTCGTGTGAAACAAACAGCACGGTGGTGTCGGTTTCGCGGAACAACTTGAGCAACTCAGTGCGCACAGAATCCCTCAACTCAGGGTCGAGATGACTGAGTGGCTCATCGAGCAGCAGGAGCGTAGGTCTCGTGGCCAGGGCGCGCACGAGTGCGACGCGCTGTTGCTGGCCGCCTGAAATCTCGTGCGGAAAACGCTGCTCCAGTCCGCCGATACCGGCCAATTCGATCAGTCGCTTGACTTGCTTGGGATCGTCCGCGGCTCCCTTGCCGAAGGTTATGTTTTGCTGAACTGTCTTGTTGGGAAACAGTGCGTAGTCCTGAAACACCAGTCCGCAGTCGCGCTTTTCCGGCGGGACAAAAACGGACGGACTGTTCAGCGGTTTTTCGTCGAGCACGACTTCGCCTGTGTCCGGTGTTTCGAGGCCGGCGATGATGCGGAGCAGTGTGGTTTTGCCACTGCCACTGCCTCCAATGAGCGCGACGATCTCGCCACGTTCGCACTCGAAACTGACACCATTGACCGCAGGCGCATCGTTTGCGGTGTATTGTTTTGAGATGTTTTGAATGGAGAGTAGCTTCATTTTTCCGGGGTGCGCATTTGTCGGTTGAGCCAAATCACTGGCAGCAGGCTGACGAGGATGATGCAAAGCGCAGGCACGGACGACTCTGGAATCTGCGCCTGTTTGGCGAGGTCGAACGTACGCGTTGAGAGCGTTTCGAAATCAAATGGGCGGAGGACCAGCGTGAGTGGCAGTTCCTTAATCGTGTCCACAAAAACGAACAAACCCGCCGCGACGAGCGCGTTGCGGAGCAGCGGCACGTTTATCTGGAACAGAGATCGCGCTGCGTTGGCCCCGAGCGACCGCGCGGCGTTGTTAAGTTGCGCGCAGTTCCGCTCCATGCCGGAGTCGATCGGTTGCCAAGCGACAGCGAGGAATCGGATGACATACGCCAGCACCAACGCCGCGAGCGAGCCGGTGAGCACCCAGCCCGTGGTTCGTGTCACCTGTCCGGCGATCAGCAGGATACCCATCGCGATCACCGCGCCCGGGACGGCGTAGCCGAGGATGGCCAAGCGGTTGGTAGCCCCGACGGTTCGGCTGCCAAAGTACCTCGCCGTGTAGGCCAAAAACAACGCGAGCACCACCGTGGCCAAGCCGGCTGCCGTCGCGACCCCGACGCTGTTGAGCGTGAGCTTCAGGAAGCTTGCATCGAGCACCTTGCCGGCGTTGAAGCTCGCCCAGTAGGCCAAGCGCGAGAGCGGCAGCACGAAACCGATCACCAGCGGCAGCAGGCAGCAGAGAATGGCCAAGCCGGCCTTCGCTTGGCCAAGCGCATAACGTTGGAACGGCCGGTCCGCTTGGCTGCTTTTGTGGAACCTGGCCCCGAAGCGCAGCCACTTTTCCAGCACCAACAAAAACAGGATCAGCGCCATCAGGCAGGCGGCCAAGCGCAACGCGCCCTGCAGATCGCCCATCGAGAGCCAGGTGCGAAAGATGCCGGTTGTGAATGTTGGCACGTTGAAGTGCTCCACCGCGCCGTAGTCATTGAGCGTCTCCATGATCACCAGCGCCACTCCGCCGACGATCGCCGGCCGGGCCAAGGGCAGGGCAACCCGCCAAAACGTAGACTGCGGGCCGTGGCCAAGCGTGCGCGCCGCCTCGATGCACTGGCTGCTTTGGCGCGCGAACGCCGCGCGCGCCACGAGGTACACATACGGGTATAGCACCGCCGCGAGCACTACGATCGTGACCGGATAAACCATCGTGTCGCTCAGCAGGGTCATCGCCTCGGGGCTGATGTTGAGTCGAACCCAGATGAGTAATGGGGTTAGTTGGTCGAGCAGATCGAAGTAGGCGTAGGCCGCGATGTAGGTGGGAATGGCGAGCGGCAGGATCAGTGCCCACTCGAAAATTTTGCGCCCCGGAAACTCGCAGCATGCCACCAGCCATGCGGTTGAGACGCCGAGTAATACAGACAGCACCGCCGTGCCGAGGACAAGGATGACCGAGCCCTTGAGGTAACGGCCGAGAACCGTGTCACGAAGGTGTTCCCAGTTTTCCGCCGGGCTGGTGAGATGCCACAACACCTCGGCCATCGGCAGGAAAAGAATCAGCCCGAGTATCAGGGCGGAGATCGTCCAAGCGTTTAGCTTGAAACGAATCTCCTGCTTGAGGTGGCGCAACCGGTGCTGCGCGATGTTGATCAGGTAAGCAGCCAAGCCGGCGGGACGTTACTCCCAACCGGCGAGGTCGAACAGCTTTACAGCCTCGGCATTTTTCGCGCCGAGAACGGAGAGGTTCACGTCATCAGCCTTGAACGATCCCCAGCTTTTGAGCAGCTCCGACTTGTTGTTTTTGATGATCACCGGGTACTCGTGGTTTACGTTGCCGAAGGCCTCCTGCGACTTGGCGCTGGTGAGGAACTCCAAAAAGCGAATGGCTTCCTTCTTGTTTTTCGCGCTGGCCGTCACGCCTCCGCCGCTGACGTTGATGTGTGCGCCGCGGCCGTCTTGGTTCGGGAAAAACACACCCACCTTCGCTGCCACTTCGCGGTCGGCTGCCACGGCGGAGTTGGCGAGGATGCCGAGGTAATACGTGTTCATGATGGCCACATCCGCCAGACCGGCGGCGACGGCACGCGCCTGGTCTCGGTCACTGCCGCGCGGAGAGCGGGCCATGTTTTTGCGAACCGCCTTGGCCCAAGCGAGTGCTTTGTCTTTCCCGTTGGCAGCGATGATCGAGGCGAGCAGCGACTGGTTGTAAATGTTGCTCGACGAACGGGCGACCACGCGGCCCTTCCACTCCGGCTTGGCCAACGCTTCGTAGGTGGATAGGTCGCTTGGCTTCACGCGGTCCTTCGAGTAGACGATCACCCGCGAGCGGACGGTCATGCCGAACCAGTGTCCCTCGGGATCACGCATCGGGGCCGGGACTTTTTTGGCCAGTGCCCTGGATTTGACCGGTTGCAGGACGCCGGCGGCCTTGGCCCGGTGAAGACGCCCGGCGTCGACCGTCAACAACGCGTCGGCCGGTGAGTTTTTGCCCTCGCTGATCAGTCGCTGAATCAGTTGATCCGCACTGGCCTTGACCACGTTGATCTTGATCCCGGTTTCCTTGGTAAACTGTTTGAACAGAATCGCATCCGAGTCGTAGTGGCGGTGCGAATAGACGTTTAATTCAGCTGCCGAGACAGAAACACCGGCTAGGAGACCAAGAGCAAAAAACGATTTCAAAAAAGATTTCATGACAAACCGCGCGAGCGGCTCGCCAAAGTGAGACACAGTCTCAACTATGTCAAGCATCCAGTTTTGATTCACGAGGGCGGTCGTTCCGCAACAACGACCGTGCCACAGTCTGGCTGTCAGGAACGAATATGGCTCGACAAGAAACATCCCCGGATTGTGCTGACAATCGCCAATTATCAATTACCGAGACTGACCCCTTTATGCCGGACACAATCTTGAGTGCCTTTAGCTATCATCTGCTTCAATAAAATCTATCGGTTGAAAACCAAAACCCGAGGCATCCTCTACCAAAAAGGCCCACAGAACTACCCGCCCAAGCTCAAGAGATAAAACAAGCGTTTGGCCAAGCGGCATCGAAGAAGGTTGGCTGGTCATTGGCTTGGATTCCCGGCAGAATGAGCGCGATGTTCAAGGGACTCTTTACTGTGCTCGCGCTGGCCGCATCTGTGCCGGGCGTGTTTGCGGTCAAGCCAAATGTCATTCTCGTGATGGCCGACGATCAGGGATGGGGCCAGACTGGCTACCAAGAACATCCCGCACTCAAAACACCGCACCTCGATGCGATGGCAGCGAACGGCCTGCGATTCGACCGTTTCTACGCCGGCGGCCCGGTCTGCTCCCCCACCCGCGCGACGGTGCTGACCGGGCGCACGCATGATCGCACTGGAGTTTTTGATCACGGCTACGCCCTTCGAAGTCAGGAGAAGACGCTTGGCCAAGCGATGAAAAGGGCAGGGTACGCGACCGGCCACTTTGGAAAGTGGCACCTAAACGGGCTTCGTGGGCCGGGTGCTCCGATCTTCAGGGATGACTCTCATCATCCCGGGACGTTTGGTTTCGACGAATGGTTGTCGGTTACAAACTTTTTCGATCGCAACCCGATCATGAGTCGCAAAGGTAAGATTAAGGAATACTCAGGCGACTCGTCGGAAATCATTGTTAATGAAGCATTGAAATTCATCAAAACCAATGCGAGAGCAAATAAGCCGTTCTTTACGGTGATTTGGTACGGCACCCCTCACGATCCTTGGACTGCAGCCAAAGCAGACAAAAAGTCGTTCACGAAATTGAGCCCAAAAGCACAGGAACATTACGGTGAGTTGGTGGCAATGGACCGCAGCATCGGCATGTTGCGCAAAGGCTTGCGCGAAATGGGTGTGGCTCAAAACACGTTGGTTTGGTTTATGAGCGATAATGGGGGACTGCCAAGGCTCGACCCGCCTACGACTGGTGGTCTTCGGAGTTTCAAAGGCAGTGTGTATGAGGGTGGTCTTCGCGTGCCAGCAATCATTGAATGGCCGAAAGGTATCAGCAAAGTTCGTGTCACCAAACATCCGGCGGGTGCAGTTGATATTTTTCCGACCATCGCCGAGGTTGCCGGCTTGGAAAAATCAGACCTGCTTAAACCTCAGGACGGGATGAGCTTGGCCAAGTTGTTTTTAAAAGAACTGGGTCCTCGCCAAAAGCCGTTGCCCTTTCGAAGCCGTGGACGTGTTGTGGTTGTCGACAACGACTACAAAATGATTTCGTTTCCCGAGAATGGCAAAACTCGTTACGAACTATACAACTTGGCCAACGACACGGGCGAACATGACAACCTAGTTAAGAAAGAACCCAGGATCTCCAATCGTCTTCGCAAAAGGCTCAAAGCAATCGACGACTCGGTGACTGCCAGTGTGAACGGGCAGGATTATCCCGAGAAAAAAGTCGCTCCACAGCCGCCGCGGATTTTTTGGTGGGAGAGAGAATCATATCGCCCGTATTTTTCCGAATGGATTAAGCGCCCCGAATACGGCCCGCGCCTGAAGCGCTATATTGAGTCTCAAAAGTAAAATGAAACGGATTGCCGTGCTGATCCTTTGCCTGCTGGCCACATTGGCCGGGGTCGAGGCAGCCAAGCCGAATGTATTGTTCATCGTTATTGACGACATGAACGACTGGATCTCGCTGCTCGATTCGCGGTCGCCAATCAAAACCCCAAACCTTGAGCGCTTGGCCAAGCGCGGCACGCTATTCACCAACGCCTACTGCATTTCCGCTGCATGCAATCCATCCCGAGTGGCCACACTGACAGGACTCCGCCCTAGCACCAGTGGTGTTTACGGCAACAATAGCGATTGGCGCAGGGCTTTGCCTAAGCGACGAACCCTGATGCAGCAATTCCAGTTGGCAGGCTATTCGGTTCGTGGAGCAGGGAAGATTTTTCACCACCATTTCAACGGAGCATTTCACGACGACGCTTCGTTTGATGATTTTCTTTCGATGGCTCCACAAAACATGCCGCCCAAGAAATTAAACCGAGCACCCAAGTACGGTTCCCGCAACACCGACTGGGGTGCTTGGCCAAGTGACGAAAAAAACACCATCGACTTTCGTACTACGGAGTACTGCATCCGCGCATTGACTTCCTCCCCGATCGACAAACCTCTCTTTTTGGCCTGCGGAATCTTCAAACCTCACTCGCCCTTTTTCGCCCCACCAAAATATCATGCCAAACTTTCGGAGATCCCAACCCCCATCCGACTCAAAAGTGATGGGAATGACCTTCCCGCTGGCGCGCTCAAGCTGATGCAAAACAAAAAATGGTTTTGGAGCGGCATGTCCGCACTCGACAGACGCATTCCGGGTTCCTATGACGATTTTATCCGGGCCTACGCCGCCTGCTGTCTATTTGCTGACGCTCAAGTCGGGCGTCTTCTCGATGCGCTCGATCAGAGCCCCATTGCAAAAAACACCATTATCGTTCTCTGGTCCGATCACGGGTTTCATCTAGGGGAAAAAGATCACATCGAGAAATTCGTCCTTTGGGAAAAAGCGAACCACGTGCCGTTTATCATCTCGGCACCGGGTATTGGTACACCTGGTTCCCGCTGCGAAACACCGGTCGACCTCACGGTGCTTTACCCCACACTCCTTGACCTTTGCGGCATTAAAAACCGCTCGTACTACGATGGGAAAAGCGCTCTGCCGTTGCTCAAAAACCCCAAGGCAGAATGGGATCATCCAGCAATCAGCACCTACGGCAGAAACAACCACACCCTCCGAACACAGCGCTGGCGCTATATCCGATATGCGGACGGCACCGAGGAATTATACGACCATCAAAACGACCCCAACGAATGGACCAACTTGGCCATGCGAGAATCCGCGCAAACTCATCTCGTGAAGCTCCGCGACCGGCTAAAGTTTAGCCAAGATGCCGAACCCGTGTCTGATCTGCGCAAACCGAAGGCCAGGCGCTGAGCTATTTTTTAAGTGGCAGCGTAGCAGGCTTTAGGTAGGTTCCACGCATGCGAGCTACCAAACTTCTACTGGCAACTGCTTTTCTTTCCTTCGTAGCACTTGGTCAAGTGGAGGAGTCATCAGAAAAAAAACTCCCGCTCATATTCGAGGAGGACTTCGAGAAGGGACACAAAGGATGGGAGGTCACGGACAAAAAAAGCTGGACTCATCGCATGGTCGACGGCAACCACGTCTTTGGGATCAATCGACGCAACAGTGACTACAAGCCAAAAGTCCGCAGTCCCTATCACATAGCTCTCATCAAAGATGTGAACATCGCCGACTTCGTGCTGACATTCGACGTGAAAAGCACTAAGGACACCGGGGGACATCGCGACTGTTGCGTGTTTTTTAACTGGCAGGATGCCGAGCATTTTTACTACTGTCACTTTGGGGCAAACCCCGACCCGCACAGCGGGCAAATCATGATCGTGAAGGATGCTCCACGCAAAGCCATGACCGAAAACAAAAACAAAACACCGTGGAAAAATGAGACGTGGCACAAGATCAAAGTCGTCCGCGACACGAAGAAAGGTACCATCGAAGTTTACTTTGACGACATGAGCAAACCGCACATGAGCATCATCGACAAAACCTTTGGCAAAGGTCGCATCGGTATCGGATCGTTCGACGACATGAACGACTTTGACAACATCAAGTTGTACGGGCGTTGAACCGGAAGAATGCGCCAACACGTTTTCCGGAATTAAAAGTTGGGTAGCAATGATAAGTGCCACTGTTCTTGTGGAAATCTCCGTTGATTAGATATTATCCAACTCTGATTGCTTTGTTGCTGCCACTGGTGGTTTTGGCCGAGGCGAAGCAGCCTCCCAATATTGTTTTCGTTCTCTTCGATGATATCGGCTACGGCCAGCCGAAGGCCTACCGGGCTGATTCCAGCTTCAAGACGCCGAATATTGACCGGTTGGCCAAGCAAGGGATGCGCTTCACCGACGCGCACTCGGCCGCCGCCAACTGCACACCGACGCGCTACGGTGTGCTGACCGGCCGATATCCATGCCGAATCGGTCAATTCGGTGTACTGAAGACCTACTCTGCCCCGATCATTCCCAAGAGACGTCTCACAGTGGCCTCCTTTCTTAAGGGGCGGGGCTACCATACTGCCTGCATCGGCAAGTGGCATCTCGGTATGAAGTGGGTTGATGGAATACCGGGCACGGAAAAGCAGCTTCCCATTGGCGCCCGGCTCATCGATGGCCCCAACGCGCTCGGCTTTGATTATTTCTATGGCTTTACCCACGCCCGCAACATCGGCTCGATCATTGAACAGGACAGGGTGGTGGCCAACGTGAAAGCGATCGAGAACCAGCCACTGATGATCGCCAAGGCCGTCAAGTACATCGAGGAGC
>JASMKO010000083.1 GCA_030749225.1 Verrucomicrobiota bacterium | reverse complement strand
CGAGTGGCCACCGGTGCGGATGTGATAGCCAATGTCGCCGTCGAGCAGTGGTTGATTGGCGGTTGGCAGCTTAGTTGTGGCCAGCGGTGTTTTACCTAGAAGGCGATAGACGGGAGCGGCGTGGTTGGCGGACTGAAATTCGCCTTGGGGATCGGCCCACGTGTCCGCAGTGGCACTGGCGACATACACCGGTCGGGGTGCGATCAGCGAGAGCAGCATATGCTGGTCCACCGGCAGGTCGTCCTCGCGATCGTTGAACTTCCGGGCGTTGATGCTGAGCCAGTGGGGGAACCGATTCAGCTTGGCCATCGTCTCACCGTACTTGCGCCGCCACAATGCCGCGCCGCCACAGCCGGACTGGGCCGAGATTGCCAGCGCGAATCGCTCGTCCTGCGCCGCTGCCCAGAGGGTGGCTTTACCCATTTTTGAATGCCCCATGACGGCAACCCGCTTGGCGTCGATGCGGTTGTTCGTCTCGAGGTAATCCAGCGCGCGCATGCCGGTCCAAGCGTTGGCTCCGAGCACGCCCCATTCATGAGCCTTGGGGAAACTCTGCCCATCGCGGAAGAACAGCTTGTGGATGCCCCCGCCAAACGTTACCTCATTGTGCCCGATCAGGTTGCCGTGATAAACGGAAACGTAGGCGTAACCCTGTTCGGCCAACAGGCCAAGCGGCACCCCGTTTCGAAGGTGCCCTTTGCGGCTTGAACTGGCTCGAAAGCTACCCCCGCTCGGGTTGTCGAAGCTCATCATCATGAACGCCGGAACCGGCCCCTTGGCATGGTTCGGGATGAAAACGATCACGTGTGTCTGGGCGACGCCCTTGCGGTTCTTGAAACGTACGGAAACATCGAGCTTAGTCACTTTGCCGTCCAGGAACGCTTTGTCCTCCCGGATAATGTGGTATGTTTGCTCGATGGGATCGGGCGGCACCGGCACCGCGCCGTAAATGAAATTGGCAAATAGCGAAAGGATCTGCGGCCGGCGGATGTTTCTCCACTGCTCGGCGGTTGTGACCGGTTTACCCTCTGCGGTGATGAGTGGGTCGGGCAGGTCGTAGTGCGGCACGCGTGACTCGTCGTAATTGACGTCGTTGTCGAACTCCTTGAGTTCACGGGCAGAAATCGCACAGGCGGCCAAGCCTAGTGCGGCCAAGATCGGGACAGTTTTACGCAGCATCAGTCGAAAGGCTTATATCGGGAGCCAGTTTAACCGTGTAAACCGTGCTTGGCCAAGCGCGTAATTGCTCCGACTGGGTCAATTGTGACAATGGTTGCGACTTGGGCAAGGTTTGGTAAATTGCCGCCCGGTGGATCGATTTAGGGACAGTCTGCTTGCAGCATTGGTCGCGTTTTTCGCGGGTTGCGGTGTTGAGTCGCCATCCGATCCCGGCACGGAAGCCACTCCAGAAAGGCCGGTTTTGAACACACCGCCCGCTCAAGTTTCCGAGCCTGTTGCGGTAGCTCCGGTGCGGGAGCCCATCTTGGCCAGCGATCCATTGTCACTCGATGTCCCGCCGGCGCTCGGTGGTGGGGATGAAGAGGAGTCGGTGGATGATATCCTTGCGGAATTGAACGCGATCCAACTGGACGGCGTGGAGGGCAATCCGCTGGGTGATCCTGACAAGGTGGTTGCACTGATGCACGAAGCTAACGCCCTAATCAGCGCTGGCCAGCCGGACGCCGCCTTAGCCATGTATGGCGAGGCGTTGAAGTTTGCAGAGAAAGAGGGCGACGCAGATGTGTTTTTTAACATGGGTATCGCCTACAAGGCCAAGGGCGAAATCGACAAGGCCGTCGCCGAGTACAGGCGCGCTCTGGAACTGGTGCCAGACTATGCTGAGGCGCACAACAACCTAGGCAACCTATTGAAGGATCAAAAAAAATATGATGAGGCGATCCATCACTTTGAGGCGTCGATCAAAGTGTTTCCCGATAACCCGAGTACGCACAATAATCTCGGAACCGTTCATGCGATGAAGGGCAACGTAAACAAGGCGGCGGTCTACTTTGCCAAGGCGGTGAGCCTGAAGCCGACGTACGTGGACGCCCGGCAAAACCTCGGCGCGGCCTATATGCAACAGGGCCGGCTTGATGCCGCCGAGAAGGAACTGGGCGAGGCGGTCAAGATGGCCATGGGCGGCATGGCCTATGAGGAACAGCGGCTTGCCGCGGCGCAGGCGGCGTTGGCCAAGGCGAATACTCCGGAGGAACAAAATGTCGTCCGGGACGAGATCAGCGCTGCGCAGCAGGCTGGCAAAACGGCTGCCCAAAAATACCAGAGAGGGATGGGACTACTTCAGTCGGTTCGGGTCAGGCGAGGTGTGCCGCCTGCGCCGTGATCAGCCCCGCGCTTTTTTGGTCTCGGCCTGGATGGTGTCAATTTCCGGCTTCAGCTGCGCGCGGACGATCGCGTCCATTCGGTCGATAAACAAGATACCTTGCAGGTGGTCCCACTCGTGCTGAATGGCGCGGGCAAGTAGGCCGCCGCAACGGAATGCGACCGGCTCGCCGTTCTCGTCCTTTGCTGTCACATCGATCTCCTCCGGCCGGTTGATTTCGCCATACACCTCAGGGAAACTCAGGCAGCCCTCGCCTCCGTCCTCCTTGGCATCGCTGGCCGCCGTCCACTCCGGGTTGAGCAGGATGAGCGGCATGTAATCCTCCGGGTTGACCGGCTCACCATCGAGATTCATGCGCGATGGTCGATCCTCCACGCCGGTAACGTCAATAATGGCCAACTGCAATGGTCTTCCGACCTGCTGCGCAGCCAAGCCGATGCCGCTAGCCTCGTGCATTGTCTCGAGCATATCGTCGATCAGTTGACTGATTTCGGGCGTGACTTCCTCCACACGCTCACCCTTTTGCCGAAGCACGGGATCGCCGTATTTGACAATATCCAAGAGCATCAAACTTAAAAATCAGTCGGCTTTTATGCCGAGAGTCTCGAGGATGCGTTGCAAGTCCTCGTCGTTGAAAAACTTAATGTCGACCGACCCTTTGCCTTTCCGGTAGCGCAACGCAACCTTGGTACCGAGCCGATCCCGCAACTTGGCCTCGAGGTCGAGGATGTGAGCGTTGGCTCCGCCCTTGGTGGCCGGGCCGCGCTTGGCCTTTCCCGGGGTCCCTTGGCCAAGTGCGGCGACCCATTCCTCGGTCTGCCGAACGCTCAACTCTTTTTTGATCGCCCGCTTGGCTGCGGCGACTTGGTCCTTCGCACTTTTCAGGCCAAGGATCGCCTTGGCATGGCCGCTCGATAGTCGACCGTCGCGGACGTGCGCCTGCACTTCGGGCGGCAGCTTGATGAGCCGCAGCGCGTTGGCCACTGTGGCGCGGTTTTTGCCGACCTTGGCCGCGACCTCCTCCTGGGTGAGGTCGAACTGGTCCATCAACTGCGCGTAGCCTCTGGCCTCCTCGATCGGGTCGAGATTTTCGCGTTGCAGATTCTCGACAAGCGCCAGCTCGAGCGCGGTTCGGTCATCAACGTCGCGGATGACGATCGGTACCTTGGCCAAGCCGGCCATCTGTGAGGCGCGCCACCGGCGTTCCCCCGCGATCAACTCGTAGCCCCCCTTGCGCGGCCGCACGATCAGCGGCTGCATGATGCCGTTTTCGCGGATCGACTCGGCCAACTCGCCCAGCGACTCGTCATCCATCCCCTTGCGCGGCTGCATCGCGCCTGGCAGGATCTCACCGACCGGCACTTCGTTGGTCGCCTTGGCGGCTGCGGGGGATGGCGTGCGTGCCGGTTTTTTTCCGGATTTGGTTTTCTTGTCAGCCGCCGGGCCGGCACCCAGAAGGGAACTCAAGCCCCGGCCTAAACCGGTTTTTGCCATGTGCGGAGAGTGGGGGAGGCAGGGGTGGTTGTCAATCGACGGCCGGTTCCTTGGCGGCGTTGGCCGGCTTGCGTTCCGTCCATAGGAACGAACGCTGCTCGGCCAACACGGTGTCACCATCGAGCAACAGCACGCGCCAGGCGATGATTTCACCGATGGCATTGAACGCGTCGCCGTCCAGTGTGATCGCATTCCAGCCGCTGCGTCGGGTTGGCTGGATCGGCTGCTCCAGCTGGATCGCTTTGGTTTGGCCGGTCACGCGTAATTCAACTTGCAGCTTAACATTGCCGCGGTTGTTTTTGCTCCACTTCACATCGAACCGGATACCGGAGCAGAGGCTGCGGTCGGCACGAAGCTGGGCCTGATAGGCATCGCGCTCAAGCAGGCTAGGCGAAAGCGTGTGCCTGCCTTGTAGATCTAGCCAATGTGGCAAAACCTTACTGATCCTGCCGGGCCGTACGGCATCAGCGGTCGACAGCGCTCCGAACAGCGATAGGGTGGTGGCGATTTGTAAAATCCGCTTCACGGAGTCGAATCTATTTTGAAAACCAGTCACAGGCAATCTCAGGCGTCACAGGCCGGTTGGGTGATCGATGAATGTCCATGGTAAGTTGAACTTTTTCGACAAATGCTCACTCAGTGCCTTCACGCCGAAGGTTTCCGTCGCGTAATGGCCGCCGTAAAACACGTTCAAGTCAAGATCCTCAGCGAGCGCGAACGTCCAGTGCGGCCCTTCGCCGGTGATGAACGTGTCCACGCCCTCATCGGCTGCGGTCTTCATCTCCGCGCCCGCGCCGCCGGTGACGACGCCGACTCTGCGGCAACGCACACCGCCGCCCGGCAACAACGTTGGTTCGCTGCCGGTAGACTTGGCCAAGCGTTTGGCCAATTGCCTGCGCGTCAAGTTGAGCGTGCCACGCAGGCCGATTTTCTGGCCACGCTCGGAGAAAAAAGGCCTTGGAGTTTTAATGCCAAGCGCCTTGCAAAGTTGGGCGTTATTGCCGAGCCGCGGATGTGCGTCCAACGGCAGGTGCGAGCTATAAACAGCGATGTTGTTGTCGAGCAGCAGGCGCAATAGCTTGTAGCGATTACCGGTCCACGGGTGCGTCGGCCTCCAGAACAGCCCATGATGGACGATCAGCAAATCCGCCCCGGCGTCGATCGCTTTTTTAACCGTGGCCGGCGTGGCATCGACCGCGGCGGCGATGCGTGAAACGTTACCGCGATTCTGCACCTGCAATCCATTGACTGCGGCCGGCCAGTCCTCGAACAACTCCGGCTTGAGGGTGTGGTTGCAGTGCGTGACGATGTTGGCAAGCTTGGCTCTGGCCATGCACGGGAGGGAACCAACCCGGCCGTCTCAAGCCAAGCGGGAAATGACGTCGACCGGCTCAGTCTTGACTTTCGGGGAGGGCGAGCCGTTACTTGTTGCGGTTTTTTGGAATCGATTATCTATGCCGACCTACGAGTACGTTTGCGAAAAGTGCGACCACGAGTTTGAGTTGTTTCAATCCATTACAGTCGATGCGCTGGAGACCTGCCCGAGGGAGGCTTGCCCGAAGAAACGGTGGGCCAAGGGCAGGGTGCGCCGCGCCATCGGCACTGGTGCCGGGATCCTCTTCAAGGGCAGCGGCTTCTACGAGACCGACTACCGCAGCGAAAGCTACAAGGCCGGCGCCAAGAAGGAATCCGAGTCCAAGAAAAAGTCGGATTCATCCTCCAAGAGCGACACAAAAACGAAATCCGACAGCAAACCCAAGACAGCCAATAGCAGCGGCAAATCGTCGTCCAAAAAATAACCACGCTTGGCTGACGGTTTGCCTCCTTGCCTTTGGCTTGGCTGCTGTTCCAGGGGTGCTTGGCCAAGTGGAGCCGGCTCAATCCAAACCGCCCGAGCCGGTGCTGCCGCCGAGGACGGTTCGGCCCAAGCCGCTTGGCCAAGGGGAGAGTACGCCGGACCGGTTGCCGCCGGACATCAACCGGCTGTTGCAACCGCGCGCTGGTTACAAGACCGCCAGCAGCCGGTCGGGGCAGTATGTGGCTTACGGGCCGATGTTGCCGAAGCGCCGCGGCGGCATTCTTGACGCCAACACCAACACTATCCTGGTCGGACCGGACCATGTAGTTGTCGCCGCCGAGCGGGTGCGCCACGCGATGTTCGCGCGGCTGGGCCTGCCGTCTGTGATGGGTAGCCGGGTGAAACTGCGGCTTGAGCCGGCGATGTCATTCAATGCCGCTGTGCGGGTGGTGACCGAGCGGCATCTCAACGGATTTTCGTATTTATTGACGCTGCCAAGCGAGATCGAGCCGGACAAGTTTATCCGCGCGTTGGTGCAGGTGACGCTGCTTGACTTGGCCAATCAGAAGCCGCAGTTGCGCGACACGGAGATCCCGCTGTGGCTCACGGTCGGTTTCACGCAGATGCTAATGGCCCAGCCGGACCTGGTGCTGGTGCTCGGCCAGCCGGAACAGGGCGGGAAGGAGATGTCCACGGAGGAGGTCGTTAAAAACGTGCGCCGCCACGACACGCTGACTCGGGTGCGGGCGCGGTTGCGCGGCCGTCGTGCGTTCGACTTCAGCGAGATCGCGATGCCGGCGCCGGCGCATTTGCGTGGCGAGAACTGGAGGGATTTCCAGGCCTGCTCACACCTGCTGGTGGATCGGTTGCTCGTGGTTCCGGCCGGGAGTGTGCGCCTGCGAAACATGATCCGCCAATTGCCGGACAACCTGAATTGGCAGACCGGTTTCCTGAAGGTGTACGGCGACCTGTTCGCCGACATGCTCGTGGTGGAGAAATGGTGGGCGGTGACGATCGTGCAGTTGACCGGACAGAACCAGTACCAGAACTGGACGCTGCGCGAGGCGGTGGAGAAGTTCGAGAATCTGCTTTTGCTCCCGGCCGAGGTGCGCCTGAACGCTGCCGACTCGCCGCTCGAGGCGGAGGTCACACTGCAGCAGGCGATCCGTGGATGGGACTTTGCCGTGCAGAAACAAACGCTTGGGCAGAAGGTCAACCAATTGCTGATCGCCCGGGTGAAGATGCCGCGTCAACTGCTGCCGTTTGTCAACGAGTACGGGCGCATCCTGCAGAGCTACGTCGCAACCCGGCAGCGGATCGAGTCGTTTCGGCCGCGGCGCGGCCAGGTACGACCAAAGGTGGCACCGGTGATCGACGAGGCCGTGCAGCAACTCGACTCCATGGATCGCAGACTGGCTCTGTTCAAGCCGGAATCAAACCTTCCGGCTCCGGCGGTGCCTCCGCAGAATTGATTATCGTGCCACGCGAATCCAACAAGACAAAGGTCGAACGGACCTCGAAAATCATTGATGGACTGCGTGCGACGTATCCCGACGCGCATTGCGAGCTCGATCATCGCAACCCTCTTGAGTTGCTGATTGCGACGATCCTCTCTGCGCAATGTACCGACAAGCAGGTCAATATCGTTACCGCTGACCTGTTCAAAAAATACCGGAGCGCGGCTGACTACGCCGGCGTGCCGCTGAAGGCGTTGCAGGAGGACATCAACCGGATCGGACTGTTTCGCAACAAGGCCAAGAGCATTCAGAATTGCTGCCGCGCGCTGGTCGTGTCGCATGGTGGCAAGGTGCCGGCGACAATGGACGATCTTGTCGCCCTTGCCGGGGTTGGGCGCAAGACGGCCAACGTCGTGCTGGGCAATGCGTTCGGCATCAACGACGGCATTGTCGTTGACACGCACGTCGGGCGGCTCGCCCGTCGGCTTCGCTTGACGACCGAAAAGACGGCAGAGAAAGTTGAGGTTGCATTGCGAAAGCTGGTGTCGCGCAACGATTGGACGATGTTCAGTCATTGGCTGATTTTTCACGGGCGACGGCGGTGCTCCGCGCGAAAGCCGGAGTGTTCCGGGTGCGAGATAGCCTCGCTTTGTCCGTCGGAAAAAGACGGCGAATACCGCGAATGAGTGCGCTTGGCCAAGTGCTTCGGGTCTGGCGTAGCGGGGCCGGGTCGCCGGCTTGGAACATGGCTGCCGACGAACTGCTGCTACGGCAGGCCGCCGCGCTTGGCGAGGCGGTGCTGCGGTTTTATGCGTGGGATCAGCTGGCGGCCACCTTCGGTTACTTTCAGCGACACACCGAGGTGTCGGAGATGACCCGGTTGCGACCGCTCATCCGCCGTCCCACCGCCGGGGGATTGGTTTGCCACGATGAAAATGAGTGGACGTACAGCCTGGCATTTCCGCCGCCGCATCCTTGGTGGCGATTCAAGGCCGAAGAGAGTTACAATTGTGTCCATGAATGGGTGCGTCGGGCATTTCAGAGTTGTGGTGTCGCAGTCGAGCTTTGCGCTGAAGTACGATCCGTCGGGGAGGGGCAATGTTTCGTCGGCGCGGAAAGGTGCGACCTGCTTTTCAACGGACAGAAAATCGCCGGGGCGGCCCAGCGCCGTAACCACGACGGCCTGCTGGTTCAAGGTTCCGTGCAGGCCAAGGCAACAGGTGTGGCGCGTGCGGAATGGGAGAGCGCCATGTTGGAAGAGGCCAACTGGAGTGAGTGGCAACTGCCCGATCCGTTCACCGGCGAGGCGACAGGCTTGGCTAAGCAGAAATACGCCACCGAGGCATACAACCAAAAACGGTGACTGTCATTTGGAGTCAGGGATGGGCAAGTTCCACCTTGCCTTGCTTTGGAAAAAATCGAACGAGGTAGAACTAGTCTCTCCCCTTCACGTACCGCGCTTGACTCGGGGGCCTTTGGGGGTGTCTTCGACGACCCAGCCTTGGGCGGCCAGTTGGTCGCGGATCTGGTCTGACTGCGCGAAGTCTTTCGCCTTTCGGGCGGCCTGGCGTTCCTCGGCCAAGGCGAGAATCTCGGGCGGCGCTTCCTCCTCGATGGGCTCGATGCCGAGCACGCTATTGATGTGTTCCCAGTTGGCCAGTTCGGTAGCCGCGATCCCGGCGGTGAGTTCGTCGGAGTCAAGTTTGCGGTTGGTGTCGCGCACCCAGTCGAATACTGCCGCCCAAGCGGCGGAGACGTTCAGATCATCATCCATCACCTCGGTGAAACGCGTGATAAGCGGCGAGTCGGTGGTCGGTTCGGCTGCTTGGCCAAGCGCGAGTTCACGCAGCTTGGCCGCGCATTCGTCGATGCGGCCCAACGCGGTGTTGGCCCCGGCGAGGTTGTCGAGGGTGAAGTTGAACGTCTCGCGGTAGTGGGCTGAGATCATCAGGTAACGCACCTCGCGCCCGGCGCTACCCTTGGCCAAAAGGTCGCGCAGGGTGAAAAAATTGCCGAGCGATTTGCTCATCTTTTTGCCCTCGACCAGCAGGTGCGCACCGTGCATCCAGTACTTGACGAATTTTCGCCCATCGCACTGTAGGCAGGCACCCTCGCTCTGGGCGATCTCGTCCTCGTGATGGGGGAAAACCAGGTCCTCGCCGCCGAGGTGAAGGTCGAAGCTCGGGCCGAGCAGTTCCATGCTCATGGCGCTGCACTCGATGTGCCAACCGGGCCGCCCTTCGCCCCACGGGCTATCCCAAAACACCTCGCCGTCCTCCGGCACGCGCGCCTTCCACAGCGCAAAGTCGGCGATCGATTCCTTTTCGTACTCATCGCTACTAACACGTTTGCCTGGGCGCATCTCCTCAAGGTTGAGGTTGAGCAACTGACCGTAGCGGTTGCCGGCTTCGCGGTATTTCTCGATGCTGAAGTAGACGGAGCCGTCTCCGGCGCGGTAGGCGATGCCGTTTTCCTCGAGCTTTTTGATGAGCTTGATGATCGGGCCGATGAACTCGGTCGCGTGTGGGCGCTCGTCCGGCATCAGGCAGCCAAGTGCCTCGAGGTCGTTGAAGAAGGCCTTCTCGTATTCGGTGGTGTATTCGCTGAGCGACTTGCCGGATTCATTGACACGGCGGATGATCTTATCCTCAACGTCGGTGATGTTCATCACGTGTCGGACGTCGAATCCACGGAGTGCGAGGTAGCGCCGGACAACGTCGGCAAACACAAAGGTGCGGAAGTTCCCGATATGCGCGAAGTCGTGCACGGTCGGGCCGCAGCAGTACAGGCCGACTTTCTTTCCGGCTGGATCCAGAGGCACGAACGGTTCGACCGAGCGCGACAAGGTGTTGAAGACTCTCAAGCCCATAAAGCGGCGACAGGGTAATCACTGCCACACCAAAGTGAAGCGGGAACCGCAGCGGGGAACCAAGCGCTTGGCCAAGCGCGGGTCAAATGCCCATACTTTCGTATCGCTTGGCGATGTGCTCGATGCCGCAAACGAAGGCGGCGGTGCGGAGGTCGACGACGTTGTCACGGGCGTTGAAAATGTCGCGAATCTTGTTGTAGGCGTTGCGCATGGTGTCGTCGAGGCCGGAGCGGACGAGGGCTAGTTCGTCCGAGCCGGTGGTGAGTTGGTCACGGATTTCCGGCGGGACGGAGGTGTTTAGCATTTTCTCGAGGGCTTCGACGATCATCTGACCGCGTCGCTCCTCGTTGCGCCGCTCGAGGTAGCCGAAGCGGATGCGGGCCAGGTTTTTCACCCACTCGAAATAGGAGACCGTCACGCCGCCGGCGTTGAGGTAGGCGTCCGGTATGATGACCGCGCCTTTTTCGCGGAGAATCTCATCGGCGGCGTAGGTGACCGGGCCGTTGGCTGCCTCGGCGATGAGCGGGGCCTGGATGCGGGCGGCATTTTCACGGGTGATGACGCCCTCCATAGCAGCGGGGATGAGGATGTCGCACTCGGCTTCGAGCCTCGACGCGCCGTCTTCGGTGTAATCGGCGCCGGGGTAACCCTTCACGCCGTGGTGCTCGGCGATGTGGGCCTTGACGGCTTCGGCATCAAGGCCGTCGGCAGAGTGGATCGCGCCGTCGCGTTCGATGATGGTGGTGATTTTCGCGCCGTCTTCTCCGCTGAGAAACTTGGCCGCGTGGCAGCCGACGTTGCCGAGGCCCTGCACGATGATGCGCTTGCCCTCCAGCGAGCCGTCGAGCCCGGTGCGGGCGACGTCCTCGGGGTGGCGGAAGAACTCGCGCAGGCCGAACTGCACACCGCGGCCGGTGGCTTCAACGCGGCCGTCGATGCCGCCGAGGTGTACCGGCTTGCCGGTCACACAGCCCATCCCGTTGGCTTGCTCGGGGAACAGGGACTGGTATGTGTCGGAGATCCAGCCCATCTCGCGTTCGCCGGTGCCCATGTCAGGGGCGGGCACGTTGAGGCTGGGGTGAATGAGGTCGCGTTTGGCCAATTCCTGAGCAAAACGGCGGGTGATTTTCTCGAGGTCCTTTTCGCTGTACCGCCTTGGGTCGATCTTGAGCGCGCCCTTGGAGCCGCCGAACGGGATCATCACGATGGCGCATTTGTACGACATCAGCGCCGCGAGCGCCTCAACTTCGTCCTGGTTGGCGAAGTCGGCGTAGCGGATGCCGCCCTTGACAGGCAGAATGTGCTCGCTGTGGACGGCGCGCCAGCCGGTGAACACCTCGTACTGGTCGCCCAGCTTGACTCCAAACTGCACCTGGTAAACCGAGTTGCAACTCCGGATCTGCTCGGCAAGGCCAAGCGGCAAATCCATGGTCGCGATGGCGCGGTCGAACATCCGGTCGACGCTCTGGCGGAAGGAGAGTTCAGCGTGGTCGCTCATGACGGGAGTGGATCCTGTGAATTGACTACGCCACAAGGAAACCAACTTGAGACTTGTTTGTAAAGAGAATAATTTCGGGAGAATGCGGTCCGCTTGGCCAAGTTTGCGGGAGGATCGGCATCGGGCGAGATTGTGAATTATTTCACAATAAAGTTGATGTGTTTGTCTTGGTTTGATACGTTCCGTGCGACCTGAATCAGGTGGATGAAGATCCCGATTTGGCCGATTCGCTTCGCTTAATGTCTGCTCAAGCGCAGTACACCCCTTGGTTGCACCGGTTCGCTATTGCCACGGCATTGGCGACGCTCATCCTGATTGGGTTTGGTGGCTTGGTGACGAGCAAGGAGGTGGGGATGGCGGTGCCGGACTGGCCCAACACCTTCGGCTACAACATGTTCCTCGTGCCATTCGACAAGTGGCTCGGGAAGTTTGGGGTTTTTGAGGAGCATTCGCACCGGCTGGTGGCGTCGTTTGTTGGATTGCTGACGATCATTTTGGCCGTCTGGCTTAGGATGAAAGACAACCGCAAATGGGTGCGCCGGCTAGGGCTTGGGGCGGTGGTGCTGGTCGTGGGGCAGGGTGTCCTCGGCGGGCTGCGGGTGACGGAGATCAACCCAAACCTGGGGCTGATTCACGGGGCGGTGGCGCAGTTGTTCCTGATATTGATCTGTGGGATCGCGCTGGTCACCAGCGATTGGTGGCATCGGGCCAGCGGGAAAGACCGGGCCGGTTTTGTGTCAATCCAAGGCACGATCGTCTTGTTAGTTAGCCTGATTTTTGTGCAACTGCTTCTCGGCGCGACAATGCGGCATCAACACGCCGGACTCGCAATTTGGGATTTTCCGCTTGCGCATGGTCAACTTTGGCCGGCGACAGATGAAGTGTCGGTCGCCAGGTACAACAACAACCGATACGAATTGCAAAAGAGCCTCCATGCTGCAAATCAGTTATACGATGCTGAGGGCTACCCGAAGCGCTACCTCTCCAATGGGAATGAGATTTTAGCATGGCATGTATGGCTGCAGATGCTGCATCGCCTGGGTGCGGTGGCAACGCTGGCTTTGGCGCTGGTCCTGGCCGTGAAAACGCGGCGGCGGCTTGGCCAAGCGCACGCATTCACAATGAAGGGTTTCGCGCTGTTGGGGATGATTATTGCGCAGGCCGGCTTGGGTGTCTGGACGCTGTTGAGCAACAAGGCGGCGGATGTGGCCACGGGCCATGTCGTGCTGGGTGCTGCCTGTCTGGCGTTGGCCAGCCTGATGCTGATGGTGGCCAAGCGCGAAGACGCCGCGGCCGCTGCCGTGTAGATTTTTATTGATGGATAACTCAGTTCAACAGACCAGGAAAAACCAGGTGGAGAGGGTAACGGCCTGGTCAGTCTTAGCCGAGTTGGTGAAACTGCGGTTGACGACGCTGGTGCTGATCACCACGCTGGTCGGGTTTTATGCTGGGCTGAATGGCGAGACCGGCGGCTTGGCCCAAAACTTGGCAAAGCTGGGCCTGACACTGCTGGGTACCGGGTTGCTGGCGGCCGGCGCGGCGATCCTCAACCAATACCTTGAGCGCGATCACGATGCCCGGATGGAGCGCACGGCCCAGCGGCCACTTCCCAGCGGGGCGGTCAGCGCGGAGGCGGCGTTGCTGCTGGGCGGCGCCTGTTCGGTCATCGGGCTGTTGGCCTTGGCTGCCTGGGTGAACCTGCTCGTGGCGGTGCTTGGCGCGGTGACGCTGGTTACTTACCTGTTTCTCTACACGCCGCTCAAGCGCAAGTCGGAGTGGAACACCGTCATTGGGTCGATCCCGGGCGCGTTGCCGCCGCTGATGGGATGGGCCGCGGCCCGGGGCGGGGTCGATCCGATGGGCTGGATGCTGTTCGGGATTTTGTTTTTCTGGCAGGTGCCGCACTTCATGGCCATCGCCTGGATGTACCGTGGCGAGTACGAAAAGGCCGGGTTTGTAATGATGCCCAGCGCGGTCGGGGGCCGGGCGCGGACCGGCCGGCAGGCGGTCAGTCACACGCTTTTTTTGTGTATCGCCAGCCTGATGCCGTTCACGATGCAGCTGGCCGGGGTGCTTTACGTATCCGGGGCGGTGCTGCTGGGTGGGTTGTTTTTGTGGGCCGCAGCGAGGTTTTCGCGGCGAATGAACCGGCCAAGCGCAAGGGTTTTATTTTTCGCCTCCATCATCTACCTGCCGCTGTTGCTGGGGTTGATGGTGGTGGACAAGCTATAAAGTCGAGGCGGAGGTGCGTCGCGATTGACAACCGGGTGGGTGGGCCGATAGGGTCCCGCGCTTTTGGTTCGCGCCGCGGCCGGAGAAAGAGGGAATTTTTGGATTGAATCAACGATGAGCGATAAGGCAGAGGAAATCGGGACACAGGAAACCGTCGAGGTGCAGCATGACGAGCATGAGGAGCATCACGCTCACAGCTTTTGGCGTACGTACATTTTCTCCACCGACCACAAGATCATCGGCATGCAGTATGGGTTCTGCGGGCTGGCATTCCTGTTTTTTGGCTTTTGCCTGATCGCCACGATGCGCTGGTCGATGGCGTACGACGGGCAGGCGATCCCGTTCGTGGGGCCACTGCTGGAGGCGCTGTTGGGCAACAACGTCGCCCCCGGCGGGGTGATGAGCGCCGAGTTGTACAACGTGTTTGGCGCGATGCACGGCACGATCATGGTGTTCATGGGTATCGTGCCGGCGGCGTTCGCGGCGTTCGGCAACTACGTTGTCCCGCTGCAGATCGGTGCGGTGGACATGGCGTTTCCGCGGGTGAACATGGCCAGTTTCTGGGCGTTTTTCTTCGGTTGCGTGATTATGATGGTGAGCTTCTTCATCCCGGGCGGAGCGGCACAGGCCGGCTGGACCTCCTACTCTCCGCTCGCGACGGTGATCCCGACCGATGGTCAGACCTACTGGCTGATCGGCATGGTGATGCTAATCACATCGTCGCTGCTTGGCGCGGTGAATTTCCTGGCCACGATCATCAACATGCGCGCTCCGGGCATGACCTGGTTGCGACTGCCCTTTTTTGTTTGGGCTCAGTTCATAACGGCGTTCCTGCTGCTGCTCGCTTTCCCGCCATTGGAGGCGGCTGGCATCCTGCAGTTGATGGACCGCGTGCTGGAGACGAGCTTCTTCCTGCCGACCGGCTTGGTGGTGGGCGGGCAGGATGTGGACGTCAGCGGCGGGGGGAGTCCGTTACTGTGGCAGCACCTGTTCTGGTTTCTCGCGCACCCGGAGGTCTACGTGTTGATCCTGCCCGGTATGGGCATTGTTGCCGAGATCATCGCTAACAACACCCGTAAGCCGATCTGGGGATATAAGTTCCTCGTTGGCTCGGTCGTGGTGCTTGGGTTTTTGGCGTTCATCGTGTGGGCACACCACATGTACATGACCGGCATGGGTACGGTGATCAGCGCCTTTTTCCAGACCACAACGCTGCTGATCTCGATACCGTCTGTGATTATTTTAACTTGTCTTCTGGTTTCGCTTTGGGGCGGTTCAATTCGCTTCAACACGCCGATGCTGTTTGCGTTGGCTTTTTTGCCGATGTTCGGCATTGGGGGTCTCACTGGGCTGCCACTCGGTTTCAACTTTAGTGATGTGGCATTGCACGACAGCTATTATGTCATCGCGCATTTTCATTACGTGGTCGCGCCAGGGACGATCTTTGCGATCTTTGCAGGGGTCTACTACTGGTTTCCGAAGATGACGGGCCGGAAAATGAGCGAGTATTGGGGCAAGGTGCATTTCTGGTCGTCACTCATTTTTATGAACCTCATTTTCCTTCCGATGTTCGCGCAGGGCATGGCCGGTATGAGTCGCCGTATGTCCGATGGCGGTGCCACCTACGCATTGGCCAACCCGGACAATGCAGATGTAACAGTGGGCGCTTTCAGCGACACGATCATGGGGATGAATGTATCCATATCGGCTGCCGCATGGGCAATGTTGATTGCACAGTTGCCATTCATTATAAATCTGTTCTGGAGTGTGAAGCACGGCGAGAAGGTTGAGTCTGATAATCCTTGGCAGGCCACCACGCTTGAGTGGGAGACTCCAACACCACCGCCTCACGGCAATTTCATCAAGGAGGTTAAGGTGTACCGTGACCCTTACGAGTATAGCGTTCCGGGTGCCAAAAAGGACTTCTCTCCCCAGTCACAGCCTGCCAAGTAAAGCGACTTTATATTATCCATGGAAATTCCCTACACGGTTAAACCAAGGCCTGACACCGGCCTATACAACGGCAAGCTGGGCATTTGGCTTTTCCTCGCCTCCGAGGTCATGCTGTTCGGTGCGCTGTTTTCCTCTTACGTATTATTGCGTGTGGGGGCCGAACCCGGCACTTGGTCGATGGGACTGATGAACATCACTGTGGGAGCAGGGAATACGATGGTGCTGATTGCCTCGAGCATGTTTGTGGTTTTGGCTTGGGCCGAATTGAAGCAAGGTAACCTTTCCGGGCCATGGTTGAAGCCGCGAAATTGGGGATACACGAATTGGAAGTGGTTGACCATCGCCTGTGCTGTGCTGTTCCTTGCTGTAAAATGGTCATATGAGTGGCCGCAGAAGTTCAAGCATTACGACATCTGGCTGAACGACGCCGCGGTGTTGCATGACAGTTTCAAGAAAGGGTATCACGAGACCGCCTCGCATTCGTCCGACAAGGGCACCAAGGGCGTCAGCGTAAAGGAATACGTGGAAGGATTTTATACCACGCGCTACTTCAAGGAGCCAAGCGATGGATCCGATGGGAGCAAGGCGAAGTTCAAAGACGCTTGGGACAGTGGGACACTTGCGCTATCAGGTCACATCAACGGCTACGAGGAGGCCATGATCGACGTGCAGGTTGGTCAATGGGATGCCAACTCCAAACCCGGTGTGACGCGGGATGAAGCCAAGGCTGCGGTTATCGCCGCCGGGGGGGATGCCAAGCAGGCGCTTGATGGTGTTGGGCTGGTCTTTCCCAAGTTGGATTACGATAAGGCCAAGCGGATGGAATACTTGCTTAAACAAGCGGGATTCAAGGTGAACCTGAGCGTGGCGGATTACGAAAAGGTCGAGGCGCATCCGTGGTTTTGGCGCACTCCACGCGTCAACGAGGATATCGGGGGTCAACCCAGGGTGCGCTCGATTGTGCTGGGCTTGGATCACAGTCACATTCAAGACGAAGCGGGGAACGAAGTTCATCAGGAGATCGAGATTGAGACCCGGCATATCAGTCGACTGTCGGCATACGAGCCGAAGCATAGCACATTTTTTGGCATATACTACACCATCACTGGCCTGCACGCAGCCCACGTGTTTGGCGGCATCATCGTGATGCTGTACAATATGCTCCCGATCGGGTTGGCCATGTGGCACAAGGATCGCGAGCGGTTCACAAACCGGATTGAAACCTTTGGTCTGTTCTGGCACTTTGTGGATTTGGTTTGGATCTTTCTGTTCCCGATCCTGTACATCCTGTAACAATGAGCGACTCACACGATTCACCGGATTTTCTGCAGTACCTCATCAGGCTCTTCTACATGGTGGGTGGTGTGCTGGTTGCCGGCACATTGATCACGGTTCTGATTGACGTGCTATTCCATATGCCACTTCCAATGGCATCATTCATTGGGCTTTCAATTGCCTTGGTAAAGGCTGGTTTTGTGGTGGCAATATTTATGCACTACAAGTGGGACAAGAAACTGATCATGATCACCGGGACCATGGTGCTCACGTTTATTTTCTTCGCTGGAATGATGGGCCTGATCATGTGGACGGAGGGGGATGTCCCGCGGTTGGACCGGGCTGAAGTACACGTATCCTGGGTGGTCGCGGCGGCGTTGCTGGGCTTGGTCCTGCCGGCTTCGTTTACTTTTCTCACCATCAAGCTGTTGAGCCAACCGGCCCCTGTCGAGGCAGCAGTACCCAAGGCCAAGCGGGTCGCCAAAAAAAAGAAGCGTTGACCGACCATGTCCCTCAAGGCGTTCCATCTGGTGTTCATCCTCCTTTCGATCCTGTTTTCGTTCGTGTTTGGGGTCTGGGGGGTGATGAATGGCGGGACGGCCGAGCTGGTGATGGGTATCCTTTCACTGGCCGGGATGGCGGGTATGTCCGTTTACCTCGTTTTTTTTCTCAAGAAATTGAAGCACGTCAGTTATCTGTGAACCGGGGCCGTACATACGCTCTGTTGTTTGTTGCCTTTCTGTTGGCCGCTTGGCCAAGCGCGGCGGAGGCATGCGCGGTCTGTTTCGGAGCGCCTGATTCGCCGATGACCAAGGGCATGCAGTGGGGCATCGCCAGCCTGATTTTCATCCTCATCCCGGTCTTGGGCGGCGTGGGCGGATTCTTCCTGTTTCTCGCGAGGCGCGGCAGGGCGTACGCTCATCTTGAGGATCCCGATTTGTTCAAGGAATAATCGTTAATATGGATTTGTTATCTGGAATCATTGAGGCTTTCTCCTTTCCGGAGTTGGTGTCGCAAGATGGCGGGCGAGTCGATAGCTTAGTTATTGCCATCCACCTACTCATGCTGGTGCTATTCGTTGGTTGGCTTATCTACTACTTTGTAGCACTGTGGAAATTTCAGGCCTCCAATAATCCAAATGCTGACTACAAGGGTGTGAAGTCCAAGACCATCACCAATTCCATCGAGGGCGCTGTTATCGTGGCTGAACTGCTTCTTGTTGTAGTGGCGACCTACTTCTGGAATTTCTACGCCAACAAGGCGGATGACTTCAGCGAGGCGAGCGTGGTACGCGTCACGGCCGAGCAGTTTGCCTGGAGCGCTCGCTACCCCGGCGCTGACGGGAAGTTAGGCATTCAGGATAAGACGCTTGTCACTGGCGCCAACCCATTCGGGATTGACAAGTCTGAGCCGTACTGGGAGGACGATGTCGAGGTGCTCAAGGCCGATATAGTCGTGCCGATGATCAAGAACGACGATGGTACCCACAAGAGCGTCACCGTCGATCTCACCTCAAAGGATGTCATCCATTGTTTCAAGGTGCTGCCGCTGCGTATCTGTCAGGACGTGATCCCGGGCATGCGCATCCCCATCCACTTCCGCCCGACCAAGACGGGCCGCTACCAGATCACCTGCGCCCAGCTTTGCGGCGACGGCCACGCCCGCATGAAGGGCGCTATCAAGGTCATTGACAAGGCAGAGTGGAACGAGTGGTACAAGGCGGAGAAGGGTAAGAAAAACCCGGCCGGCGAAAAGGCCGCCGCCGCGGTCACGACCACCGGCGACGACAACGCCTGAACTTCGCTCGGCCTGGCCAGATTTCCGGGGCGCCCTGATCGGGGTGCCCTTTTTTTGAGAAGATGCCATCCAACTCGAAATTGGTACACTGGGTCGTCTGGGGCGGCTTGGCCGTCGTAATTCTGGCCATCGGTTTTGCATTCGTTCGCGAGCAGAGCGAAGCAGTTGAGACCCGCTTTGCTAAGCCGGAACTGCTGGTTATCTCGCAGCTCTCCGACTTCACGTTGACCAACCAGTTGGACCAGCCGGTCGGCTTGGCTCGGTTCGCTGAAAAGGTCTGGTTCGCGGACATTATCTTCACACGCTGCCCCGGGCCATGCCCGGCGATGACCCAGCGCATGGCCGAGTTGCAGGCGCATTTCGCGGGCAAGCCGGATGTCGCCTTTGCCACGCTGACCACTGACCCCGCCCACGACACACCCAAGGTCATGCAGCGATTTGCCAAGCGCTTCGGCGCGGATGACGAGCGGTGGCAGTTTCTCACGGGGGCCAAGCCGGAGATCGTCCGCCTGGCTGTTGACGGAATGAAGTTGATCGTCCGCGAGAAGTCGCTTGGCGAGCAGGCCACGCCGGATGACTTGTTCATTCACGCCACCATTTTCGTCGCCATCGACCGGCAGGGCCGTCTCCGTGGCGTGATCGAAAGCATGGAGGACGGCTGGAAGGAAAAAGCCATTGCAATCGCCAACGCATTGTTAAACGAATCCTAAATGACCATTCAAGATCTGCCCCTTATCAACGCCTGCCTAAACGGGCTTGCCACCGTGTTCCTTACACTGGGCTATGTCTTCATCAAGCAGGGCAACAAGACTGCGCACCGCAACTGCATGGTCAGTGCCTTTGTCATCTCGGCCGTGTTTCTGATCTGCTATCTGATTTATCACTTAAACATCGAGGTCGTGACGCACTTTGTTGCCCCGGCTTGGTTTCGACCGATCTACCTCGCCATTCTGATCACACACGTCGTGTTGGCGGTGGTGATTCTGCCGCTCATCTTCATGACATTCAGCCGTGCGCTGAAGGTCCGATTTGAATTGCATAAAAAAATCGCGCGGTGGACTTGGCCGTTGTGGATGTATGTCTCCATCACGGGTGTGCTGATTTACCTCCTGTTGTACCAGATTTTTCCCCAACCCAAAGGAGCCAAGCCCGACCCGACTCCACCGCCGCCGGCCCAACGACCGGTCGCCGAATAACGCTTGGCTTATGCTCGCGGGTGGGCTTCGTCGTAGGCGCGCTTGATTCGCTCAGTGGTCACGTGCGTGTACACCTGCGTGGTGGCCAGGTTGGAATGGCCGAGCATCTCCTGCACGCTGCGCAAATCCGCCCCGGCGTCGAGCAGGTGCGTGGCATAGGTGTGCCGCAGCTTGTGTGGTGTGAGATTTGGGTCGAGTCCGCAGGCGCTGAGGTAGTTCTTTAGCCGCAACTGCACGAGGCGCGGGTAGATGGCGCTTCGTTTTTTCTCCGAGGCGAAAAACACCGGGTCGTCTATGGCGGGCGGCTTGGCCAAGCGCTTCCAGTAGGCTTGGATCGACTCGATGGCGGCGCGGCCGATTGGCACCTGGCGCTCCTTTTTCCCTTTGCCGTGCACGTTGACGACGAGTTCGTCCGGCTCGATTTCCCCGGCCAACATCCGACAGATCTCGCCGATGCGCAGGCCGCATGAGTAGATCGTCTCGAGGATTGCCCGGTCGCGGAGGTACGGCACGGGGCTGATCGCCTTGGTTGTTTCTTTTCTGGCATCGAACTTGGTTTCGTACTCCCGCAACGGCGCGTCGAGCAGCGCGTTCATTTGGTCGAGGGTCAGGAATTGCGGCAGTCGCTTGGCCGGCTTGGGCAGGGAGACCCCTTTCACCGGCGACGACTCGACGAGCCCGCGCCGCATGAGGAACTTGTAAAACGAGTTGAGTGCGCTGAACCGCAGTCGGATCGCCGCCTG
>JASMKO010000082.1 GCA_030749225.1 Verrucomicrobiota bacterium | reverse complement strand
CCGGCGGGCCGCCGAAGCCGCCGAGATCCTCGAATAGGCCGGATTCCTGGAGGTCATTCAAGGAAGAGGCCACAGCAATTCCGATCCCGACAATCGAGTGCACAATATATCCACCGAAAGCATTGACCGTTGAGTTGCTCTCGATCAGTAGCCCGTCCTCCTGCACCTTGAAGAGTGAGACCATGCCGAATTCATTCTTTTCCATACTTTCCTTGTAAATCTCGTAAACCTTTGCCAGGGAACCTTCTGCTTTGTCCATGTAACTCAGTTCGTTCATTTCAAGGCCCCATTTATTCGCTTGCGGGCTGGCGTAGGCGATGCCGTTGGCCCTTAGGTCGAGACCTTTGGTCAAAGATTTAAACCCGGGATCATCTTCGAGTCGGCGGTCGCCCTCGTGTGCCTTGGCCATTTGTTTTGCAAGAATCTCCGAAGAGGAAACCACCATAAAGTCGCCCACCTGAAAATAGCATGGATTTAAATCCATTTTGAAAGGTAGCGGCATTGGAAGGGGTATGGAGTGAATAGTGACATCGCCGACCTTGTTCCCCGGCGGAGGTCCGAATCCGCCCCCCAATGCCTCGCCAAGCATTTCCATCAAAGTGTCATCGTTGAGTCGCACCAGTAATGCAAAGGCTATGCCATCCAGTTCAATGTCATCTTCCTGGTCGAACATGAAGCCGGGGAGAACCATTTTGTTTTCGGCGTCCAGGGTCATCAGGAATCCAGCCTCATTTCCGAATGAGTCGATTATGTCCCGTACCTCATCAGGTGCATCGTCCAGCATAGACCTGCCGCCTAGCATTTCTTCGAACACGCCATCTACCCACTTGATGACGCGTTTAACCTCAAGGTCTAAATGCAAAATCGAGGCCGTGTTGTCCGGCGCGATCGAGAGCACGTCCATCGTGTGCAGTTCTTCGCCGAAAACGTTCCAGATCAGGCCGGTGCCGTTGTCCGGCAAATGATGCATGAACATCTTGCTGCGCCATAGATTCTCTTCGATTGCAAGGTTGCTCATTCCTAGCCCATTAATTTCGCTGATACCGCTCTGTCGAAAGGCCGGTTCAATGACGCCCAGAACTCCCTCAACGATCGGTGCAATGAAGGGGTTGTCCATTAGGCCTGCGCCTGCGCCATCCCGGGCCATATTGACGAGGTCATCGAGTGTTTCGTTGAGTTTGGACAACGCCTGCTCGGTACTCAGGTAGGCATACAGGTGGCCATTCGGATCGAGTTTCGCGGCGACCGCCTCGAAGCTGGTTTTCACCGCCGCAGGCGGGCCTTTTGGGGTGTTATCGGCGGCTTGGATGCCGGGTTCGGGCGCACTGAAAATCAAGAGAGACGCGCAAAACAGCGGCGCGAGTACTTCTGGTTTGTGTTTCATAATCATTGGGCAGTTTTAATTACTTCAGCAAGTGTAATAAAATTAATAATATTTTGTCAAAGAAAAACGCATCATGGCGTGCCGCCGATCGGGAGGCCGAACTGGGTGGCCTGGTTGCTGAACGTGTGACTGAGGTCAACCGGTTTCCCGGGCGATTGGCCAGGCGCGACCGGAACCTCGAACAGCACGCCGGACACCTGGCACGGGCCGTCTTCCTTGCAAAAGTAGGCGATCGCCTCGACCCGCATGAGTCCCTCGTTCGCCTCGCCTCGCAGTGTCACCGGGATGCGAATCGTTTCGTTTTCCTTCAATGCGCCGGCGGCCTTGGCCTCGTCAACGAGGAGAGGCGAGGCCTTGTCTGCGATCACCTGCCAGCGGCTACCGGCGTTAGCGGTGAAGTGGTGGTTCGGCGGGAGTTTCAGCGACAGATTCAGCGTGCCGGTTGTTCCCTTGGCCAAGAGCAGCGGTTTGGTGCGGATCGTTGGTGTGCCGGGGAGGTCGGCTAGGCGCAGGCTGCGCGGCGCGACCGGCTTGATTGCAGCGGGGACGCCGGACAGCTTTAGCGTGGTAACGCCAAGCGACTCTAGATCGACGACGCGGATGACATGGTTGTTCGTGTCGGCGACGAACAGCCGTCTGGCCTGCGGGCCAAGCGCGAATCCGGACGGCTCGGAGAACTGCGATTGGAGTCCCTTGCCGTCGCGGAGAGCGGGCTTGCCGGAACCGACCCAGCGCTTGGCTTCGCCGGTTTTCGGGTCGACCAACTTGAGTCGGTGGTTGTATGTGTCGGCGACGATGACCTTTTGTTCGCTGGGCCACCAGAGGACGCCGAGGGCGTGCTGCATGCGGGCCGCTTCGCCGATGCCATCCTTGTCGCCGAAGGCGAACAGGTTACGCGGCTGGGCGTTCTCGCCGCCGGCGATCGTGCGAGTGGCGCCGCTCGTCAGGTCGATTGAGCGGACAGTACTGCTCTCGCTGTCCGCGATGAACAATTCGCCATTGCCGACGCTCAGGCCGGACGGCTGCGCCCAGGCGGCCAGCAAGCGGTCGTCGCGGTTGAGGTTTTGCTCGGAGCCGTTGCCACTGTAGTTCTTGGCGATCTTGGCTTTTAGGCCGTACGACCAAATCTGGTGCGTGCCAGCCATGGCGATGAAGACCTGGTCTCCCTCGACGAACACGTCCCACGGCGTGCTGATGACCTGGTCACGGCCGCCCTTGCCGCCTTGGTAGTCGCGGCCCTGCATGCCGTTGCCGATGAGGGTGCCCACCGTTTTGGCGTTTGTGTCGACGACGCGCAACGCGTGATTCTCAGCATCGGCGACGTAGAGGCGGCCGTCGTGGTAGGCGAGGCCCTGCAGGCGGAAAAACTGCGCCTCATCGTAGCCGCCGTCGGCCAATCCGATGCGGCCGGAGCCGATGGTGTCGATGAATTTGCCGTCGAGATCGGTGACGACAATGCGATGGTGGTTCGAGTCGCTGATGAAGAGTCTTTGGCCATTGGGGTCGATTGCCAGTTTGCCGGGGTAGCGCAGCGGGGATTCGATGTGCTGCTTATCCTTCTCCGGCGACATCGGGACGGGGTCGTGCCGGAAAATCTTTTTCGGGTAAAATGCGAGCGCGGCGGAGATACAGGCGTCGATCGCCTCCTTGTTTCCTTCGCCGGAGACCATCAGCAGTAGGTTGCCCTTCGGGCCGACGACGGCCATCGACGGCCAACTGCGGACGCCGACGCGCTGCCACATCTGCATCGTGTCGTCATTCACGACCGGGTGGGCAATCTCGTAGCGCAACACGGCATCGCGAATGTTTGCCGACACTTTTTCGTTGTCGAACTTGGCCGAGTGGACGCCGACAAACGCGACGGGATAACCGGCGTACCGTTCCTCCAACTCGGCGAGGTCGGGCAGCACGTGAATGCAGTTGATGCAGCAGTAGGTCCAGAAATCGAGCACGACAATTTTGCCGGCGAGTTGCTTGTCGAACGACAGCGGTGGGGAGTTAAACCAATCCTTTCCTTCGGGGAACGCGGGCGCGCGGAGGCGGTCCGCCTGTTGATCCACCCGCTCGACATGGGCCTTGAGTTGCTCGAGCAACTGCGTGAACTGTGGGCTGCGCGGTGGCAGGTCGGCGGCTTGGCCAAGCACGGCAAGGCAGGCCAAGGGCAGCGCGAAGGCGGCTGCTTTGCTAAACCAGGAGAATGGATTGAAGAAGGAGTGGCTCACGGGTTGAAACTGCCGCTGGCCGAGCGTGGTTGCAAGAGTGGATTGGGCGTGTCAGCTTGGCCAGGCGGCTATGATGCAAAGCAAACCGTTTCTGATTTACCTGGCGTCGCTTGGCCTGTTGGCCGGCTTGGCGAAGCCGATGGCGCAGGAGTATCGGTTGCGGATCGGCGTGGTCGCGGCGGGTGGCCACGAGTTGAACTGGGATGCCGCCGGCGGACAGGCGAAGTATACTGTTGAGTACGCGACCGGCTTGGCCAAGCCGCCGTGGATGCCGCTTTCGGCTGGCAGTGCCTGGCCAATCGACACGACGCGGTTCAATCTACCGCTCTTGGTCGGCGCGGAGACGGTTTTTTACCGCCTGAAAATCGAGGGGGCCGACCCGCACCAGGTGCGCTGGTTCGCCACAGGGATTTCGCCGCATCCAAGTAACACTGCGCAGGGTTACCCTGATCCTGAGTTGGAGGTGTCGTTCAATGATGACGAGATTCTCGTCATCAGCAACGGCATTCCGACGTTTGAATTTGTAAGCACAACGCCGAACGGACTTCGCGGGCAGGACTTTGAGTGGGCGATCCCACGCTTCCCCGAGCCGGCGGATGAATTGATGCAGATACCGCTGCTGGGCACGGTGGCGATCACGACAGCCGGCCTGCCGATCTATGGGCCAAACGAGGCTCAACACCCGCACCCGTACGGCGACCCTTATATCAACGGCATTCTTGACTACTGCCACGGCCACACTGGTGGGCAGTCGGATTATCACTTTCACTTTGCGCCGACCTGCATGTTCGAGGCGCCGAATGGCATTGAGGAGCATTACAACATCATCGGCTTTGCGCTGGATGGCTACCCGATCATCGCGCATTACAATGGCGTCCACGGAGAGACCGGCGACGCGGCGTTTGGCTGGCGGGAGGTGAGTGGTTACGAGCCGGACGTGGACTACAAGGCGGCCGTCATCGACGGAGGCACCAATTCCACCTACGCCTGGGACAATTACGAATACAAGTCCAACCGGGAGGGGCGCACGCTCGACGAGTGCAACGGCCGCGCCTTGAGCAAGGTCACGCTGTCCAGCGGGGAAATTTTCGATGAGGCGAATTTCTTGGGGTTTGACTACGGCTACTTTGTCACGGCGGAGTTCCCGTATTTTCTGGCCAAATACCGCGGCACGCCCAACCGGGCCGGCGGGGGCGGCCAGCCGCTGGGTGGAGGCGGGCCGCCTGCTGGCGGAGGTGTCGGTGTTACCCGCGTGACGCCGGACAGCGGCTCGGTCGGACAGCGGTTGACTGTGACGGTGACGCTCAACGGCAATGCGCAACCGCCGCTGCCGCCGACGCACATCAGGCCCACAAGCGTGAGCGTGGGGTCGATGCGCTTGACCGGACTGTCCCGGACATCGCGAACGACAATCCGGGGTACATTGCGTATCCCGGCCAACGCTGAGAAGGGGAAAAGAGAGGTAACGGTGCTGTTTCCGGGGCCGCCGGGGCGCGGGGATGTCCGCTTCGCCGGGGATAATTTGTTCGAGGTGAAATAGCGAAAAAAACAAAAAAGCCCCCGCCCGATCATTGCGACCGAACGAGGGCCAACCCGATGAAAACACACCGCACTCACAATGTAGCACGATGACGCCACTCTATACGCGTGACAGGGGATTTTGTTTCAATATTTTTTCGCGTTACTTGGTGCAAAGCGGAATTGACGCGTTCGGGTGCGAAGTGGAATTGACCTGTCAGGGCGGCTTTTTTACACTCCCGTGCCCAAGATGAAGCTGGTCATTTTAGCCGCCGGATACGCCACACGCCTTTACCCGCTCACGATCAACCAACCCAAGCCGCTCCTGCCGGTTGCTGGCCGGCCGATGGTCGACCACGTCCTGGCCAGCCTCGGCGTTATCGACCCCATCGATGAGGCATTCGTCGTGACGAACGAGAAATTCGCGGGCCATTTCGAGGAATGGGCCGACAGCCGCGACCCGTCTGGTTTTGCCTCGCCTGTGCGCGTGGTAAACGACCATTCCACCGGCGACGACAACAAACTCGGCGCGATCGGTGACCTGCACCTGGTCTTGAAAAGCCGCGACATCGATGACAACGTCATCGTTGTCGCCGGCGACAACCTGTTCAGCGATACGCTGGGCGACTACGGCCGGTTGTGCGTGGAGAAGAACGCCCCTGTGCTCGGAGTGTACGATGTTGGCAGCCTCGAGGAGGCCACCAAATTCGGCGTGGTTGAGCCCGATGCCAACGGTTGCATCGCCAGCTTCGAGGAAAAGCCGGCTGAGCCGAAATCGACCCTCATCGGCATCGCGCTGTACCACTATCCCAAGGTGGTGCTGCCGCTCATCGACCAATACATCGCTGACGGCAACAATCCCGACCAGCCCGGCCGGCTGATCCAGTGGCTGTATCCGCGGATGCCGGTGTACACTTGGAGTGTGCCCGGCACGTGGTACGATATCGGCTCCAAGGAAACCCTCGAGGAAGCCGACCAGATTTTTTCATCCAATTCAGATTAAACTTAAGATGAACGCCAAACGCACTAGTCTGTTGTTCGTGACTCTACTTGTGCTACCCGCGCTTGGCCAAGCGCAGGAGGCCAAGCGACCCAACCCGTTGGCCCCGATCACGGACGCGCCGGGCTTGCCGCGCGTGCTGTTGATCGGCGACTCGATCTCTATCGGCTACACGCTGCCGGTACGCGAGCGGCTCAAGGGCAGAGCCAACATTCACCGCATCCCGGCGAACGGTGGCCCGACCATAAGAGGACTGGTGCAGATCGACTCGTGGCTTGCCGACAGCAAGTGGGATGTCATCCATTTCAACTGGGGCCTGCACGACCTCAAGTTCATGCCGCACGGCAAGCGGCAGGTGACCCTCGCGGCGTATGAAAAGAATCTCGATTCGCTCGTCCGGCGACTCAAGCAAACCGGTGCGAAGCTGATCTGGCGAAATACAACGCCGGTGCCGGAGGGGGAGGTCAAGCCGAAGCGCATCCCGTCGGATGTCGCGCACTACAACGCTGCGGCTGAGCGCGTGATGCGGAAGCACAGTATCCTGATCCATGACCTGTACGCGTTCGCGTTGGCTAGGCTTGGGGAAATCCAGCGGCCGGTGAACGTGCATTTCACGCCCGAAGGTTCGGCCGGCCTGGCCGGTGAGGTGGCTCGGGTCATCCTCGACGCGCTGGAATAGCTCCGCAGCCAAAAAAAAGTCTGCTCTTGGCCAAGGCGTTGCGGTAGCCTCCGGACATGAACTCAACCACTCGATTCCGTCGGAATATCGTGCTCGGGCTGGGGCTTGGGCTGGCCTTGGGCGGCAACGCGGGCAACTGGCCGTCGTGGCGCGGGGATATGGCTGGCTCCGGGCTGGCGAAGGGCGAAAAAGTGCCGCTGAAGTGGGACACGAAAAAGAACGTCCGCTGGCGGGTGCCGCTGCCGGATCGCGGCAACAGCACGCCGGTCGTCTGGGGCGGCAAGGTGCTCATCACGCAGGCGACAGACGCCGACAACCGACGCACAGTGATGTGTTTCGACAAGCGCACCGGCGAGTTGCTGTGGCGCAGCGGCGTGACGTATGCCAAAAAGGAATCGACCCATAAAACCAACCCGTACTGTTCTGGCTCACCGGCGACCGACGGGCGCATTGTCGTGGCCAACTACGCCTCGGCCGGGGTGGCGGCGTACGACCTAGAGGGGCAGCAGCTTTGGCATCGCGACCTCGGACCGCAGGAACATATTTGGGGCAACGGCACATCGCCCGTTTTGTTTGGTGACCTTTGCATCATTTATCACGGGCCGGGGCCGCACTCGTCGCTCCATGGACTCGACAAGCTGACCGGTCGCACGGTCTGGACGCGCAAGGTTGAGGAAAAGGATGACCCGAACCGGGTCGACGGGTTTCGCGGGCGCGACGGCGGCATCAACGGCGCGTTCACCACGCCGATCGTCATCGAGGCCAACGGCCGTGCTGAGTTGATCCTCAGCCGGGCGAACGCGCTACAGGCCTTTAAACCGGCGGACGGGAGCGAACTTTGGCATTGCAACGGGCTCAACCCGCTGATCTACACCTCGCCGGTGTACGACGGAAACGTGCTGCTGACGATGGGCGGCTACTTCGGCGCATCGTTCGCGGTGAAGCCGGGCGGCAGCGGCGACGTCACGGCAAAGCGGTTGTGGCTCGATCCGCGCTCGAAAAAGAATCGGCTGGGCTCGCCGGTGGTTCGCGACGGCCACGCTTATTTCGTGAACATGTCCGGCTTCATG
>JASMKO010000081.1 GCA_030749225.1 Verrucomicrobiota bacterium | reverse complement strand
GCACGGCGATAGTAGTGTTGATCGCGGCGTCGCTTGGCTTCCTTGCGCTTGGCATGTGGCTCTTTTCCCGAAAGGAGTACGAGTAGTGGCCGGGTTACGCCAACTCGCCGAGCGCTCGCTCCGGAAGTTTGCCGGGCCGGTCTACCGGATGCTGCAGCGCCGTTCCGGCCAGCGCTTGGCCACGCGCTTCGGCAGCGCCGAGGAACGGTTCCGGCATATTTACGAGACGAACCACTGGAACGATGCCGAGTCGGTCTCTGGCCCCGGTTCGACGCTGGAGGAAACCGAGCCGATCCGTCGCGCGTTACCGGCACTGCTCGCCGAGTTGGGCGTGGCCTCGCTGCTCGACCTGCCTTGCGGCGACTTTCACTGGATGGAGCACACCGACCTGTCCGGCATCGACTACATCGGCGGCGATCTGGTCGGCGAATTGATCGAGCGCAACCGGGCGCAACACACGCGCGCTGGCGTGGCTTTTCAAAAACTCGATTTGGTCCACGACACGCTGCCGGCTGTCGACGCTGTGTTGTGCCGAGACTGTCTCGTACACCTCTCGTTTGCCGACGCACAGGCTGCCCTAGCCAATGCCGCCCGTTCTGGTGCCAAGTGGCTGCTGACGACAAGTTTCCCCGGCGTCACGCGAAACGACGATATCGTCACCGGCCAGTGGCGCCCGCTGAACCTCATGCTGCCGCCGTTCAACCTCCCCGAGCCACCTCGGCGCATCGCCGAAAACTGCACTGAAACCGAATTCGCCAATAAAATCCTCGCCGTATGGCCAACCACCGATCTGCCTCAAGCAGGGGCTCGTGACAATCCATCGCGCTTGGCCGAGCGCGGTTAGCGGGGCCGGCGTTCAGGGCTTGGTCGCAGTTCAATCTCGTCTAGTTTTCCGTCGTTGTTGCGGTCGAGCGATTTCAACCGGGAAACGGCCTGCTCGATTTCCCGGGCGGAAAGCTCGCCGTTTTTGTCCCGATCCAGCACGTCCATTGCTGGGATCATTTGCGTGACACGGGGTCGGTCGCCGGGCGGGTTGGGTGGGCGGCGGCGTGAGCGTCGGCCGTCGATGGTTGCGCCTTCACTCCTGCCGCCCAACTGCGCGTTCACTGACTCGATTCGCCGGGTGATGAACGGCTTGATCGCCAAGATGCGACGCCCTACTGCACCGTTGAAGCCGCGTTCGTCGCCGTCGATGCCCATGCGTAGCCCTTCCAAGTCGGCTGCATTCATGTGCGGCGCAATGGCCTGCTCGAAGGCATCGATCCGCTCGAACAGCCTGGCCTCGATGAAATGTTCCTTCATCAGCTTGGCCAAGGCTGCCCGGTAGAGTTTGGGAAACGACTCGGTCGCAAACAGCCGCTCGACGACTCGGCGGTTGGCAATCCACGGCCGGTTGATGTTCCAGTTGACCAATGTTTCCGGATCACGCCCCATGGTGAAGGTGCCGAACGTCTCGTTCAGATCCCACGGCAAAATCCGAAGCATGCCATCGGCCTTGTCCATCAGCAGATAGTAGTTGTGCGGCATGCCGATATAGCTGTCGATGTTCACGAGGATCGACGTCGCGGCGAGGTAGGCGGCAAACTGCCCGAGATCCATCTGCTCGCCGATCTCGCGGGCGAACTCGCCGTCCGGCGTTTGCTCGATCAGCTTGAGCAGCCCGGCGAAGTTTCGAATCTGTGCCGTCTCTTTCTCCCCGGCCTTGATGTTGTAGCGTCCGTAGGCTTCCGGATCGGAGCCGAGCCATCGCCAGTCGTCCAGTGACTCCGGCTTCATCAACAGGCTGCCATGCGAGGCGTCGCCGAGATTCTGTCCGATGAATCGCTTGTCCACCTGCTCGATGATGACGTAGAGGCCCAGCGGCTTTTTGTCGGCCACGCCTTCGACGCTCAGCGTAACTTTGGCCCAGCCGACGCCCGGCGTGGCCAGCCCAGCCGCGCGGTACAACTCGTAACCGAGTTTCTCTTTCATGAACGCCGAGTCGAGGAAGGCGTTGGAGAAGTTGAGCTTCGTACGGCCGTGCAGTTTCTGGCCCTTGAGGAACCGGTTGGTGTCAATCTTGAACGGCCGCTTCAGGCCGCGTTCGGCGAAACGGTAAGACGAGTTGCCTTTGAACCGCATACCGGTGTCCGGGAGCGGTCGGCCGTCGATGACGATGTCTGCCTTGACGTACGAAAACTCGTTGCCGAAATGAACGCGCGGTCCGCCTTCCCGCCGCTGTTCCTCCCGTCTAGGCTGCATCGCCTCCCACGCCTCGCGGCTCAGCGAAATCTTGACGTCGAGCACGCGGTTCGCCTCAAATACCGAGTTCCAGAACGTGTCGTCGGCCTTATTCTCCGCCGCTTGGCCAAGCGGGATGAGCGCAGCACCGGCAAGCCAGGTGATATTCAAGAACCGATTCAGAATGAACATGCAAAAAAGTAGCCCGCAATCACCGCTTGGCCAAGCGGAAATGGCGAATGGCAAGGCACCCTCCGGCGATTACGAACAGAATGGTCAAGTGTTGGCTGGGAGAGAGCGATGGGATTAAGTCGATGACGCCGCGGTTGTCGCCACGAAGAAACTCGATGAGAAATCGCCCTATCCCGTAAGTGATCAGGTAAACCCAGATTCTATGGGGCGGCGGCACCTTGAACTGCGTAGCCAAGCCAATCCCAATCAAAAGGCACATCTCGTACAACTGCGTTGGGTGCACTGGTTGCACACCGTGGAGTTGGCACGCTGGGCTGTCGGTGGGAAATTGCACCCCGAGGAAACTATCGGTCGGCAAACCATGGCAGCATCCCGCCATGAAGCAACCCAAGCGCCCCCACGCGTGCATGTAACAGATAAACGGGATTGTCAACTCGAGATGCCGCCTCAGCGGCACATGACACACCTTGGTTGCGACGTACAGGATTACTGCGCCGCCAATGAGTCCCGGCATGGCAGCCGCTGTGCCCCACGGCGCTTGGCCATCGTACAGCCAGCGGGTAACGACCATGGCAAACACCCACCCACCACCACAGGCCAGCCCGAGACAGTAGAGGTATTTGCTGGATTCCGCCCGGTCCAGTTCTTGTTTGCGGGCGGTGGTATCAACCCCGAGGAGCAGGTGACAAACCCCAAGCGCGATCAACAGCGAGTAAGTCTGGATTTGTGCGGGATGCGTGCCAAAAGGGATGGGGATGTCGGGCCACATGAAACGGTCACTTGGAAAAAGAAAAACACCCAAACGGACAAAAGTCCATTGGGTGTTTGGTTGGCGAGATGGTTGTGATCAGGCCTCGACCTCAGCCGCCACGGTTGGCGCAGCGACAAACGCAAAGATACCGGCAAGCAAATGAAGTATATTGGATATGCCTATGGAAGGAAATTCTCCTGCCCAAAGGGATATAATGACAGCAACCAGCAGTAGTACACCGCCTATGGTTGCCTTATTGCCCTTGCCAAGGGCAATGAATGCCATGATACAGCCGATCAGACCCAGTACCCCTTGGATACCTGCAAACAACGCAATATTACCAAGTGCAGAAACTGAGCCTCCCATTTCGGAAAGGCCTTCCTGTACCTCAGCCAGTTGGGCCTTGTCTTCTTCACTCATTTCCTCTCCGGACTCTTTGGCAGCCTGTTCTGCAGCTTCCTGCATTATTGCGCTCAACCCTTCGCCTCCACCTCCTAAGGCACCAGCACATGCTCCGGCGCAAGCGCCAAAGGCAATGGCTAGTGTACTACCGATGATACCAAGAACTAGTAACGCAACTCTCATTGTATTTTATCTCCTTTCAGTTTATTCGGGCGGAACATCCACCCAAAGGCAGTATCCTGTGATAGTTTTTTCCTCTGTCAAATAAATAAAAAATATTTGTAAATTAATCTATTGACCAACGGGCGACCGCTTGATCGACTGAACGGACCGCCTTTAAACTCCCCTAATTGGAATGGACTCATGCCTGTTGGTTATCGCAGGTCTGGTTTGGACTTGAGTTGGCTTGGTCGAAAACCCAAATTCCGGGGGTGTTCCGTGGTGCATGTTTTGTGCGTTGGCTCGCCTTTGTTCTTCTGGTTTGGCCTGTTTTGGTCGGTGCGGAGCATTGGGCGTTTGTGCCACCGCGGAAAAGTCCGCCGCCGAAGGTGCGGGATTTGAGGTGGGTGCGGAACGGGATCGACCGATTCGTCCTAGCCCGGTTCGAGTCGGAGGGGATTGCGCCGTCCCAGGAGGCTTCCCGCTCGACCCTAGTCCGGCGGTTGTCGCTGGACCTGACCGGGCTGCCACCGTCTCCGGATCAGGCGCTTGCTTTTGTACAAGACGACTCGCCGGGAGCCTATTCGCGGTTTGTCGAGCGGTTGTTGTCCTCGCCTCATTTTGGGGAACGCCAGGCGCAGGACTGGTTTGATCTCGCGCGGTTTGCCGATACATCCGGCTATGCGGCGGATCGCACGCGCAATGTCTGGCCGTACCGTGACTGGGTGATCGCCGCGTTTAATGACAACCTGCCGTTTGACCAGTTTTCGATCGATCAACTCGCGGGTGATCTCGTGTCGGGCGCGACCCCAGAGCAGCGGGTGGCCAGCGCGTTTCATCGGCATGCGATGCAGGCTAAGGGCAACAACCCGCGCAAGGAGGAGTTTCGCATAAAGGGCATCGTCGACCGGCTGGAGGCCACCGGGCGGACCTGGCTTGGCCTGACGTTGGAATGTGCGGAGTGCCACGACCATAAGCACGACCCGATCAGCCAACGGGAGTATTATGAGATGTTCGCCATCTTCAACAATGTGCCGCATCTCGGTACCGGCTTTGGCGTGCACGGGCCGTTGATGAAGTACGCTCCCCCGGCCGCCCGGTTGGAGCGGGAAAGCCTGGTCAAGCGCTTGGCCAAGTTGCGTGAAGATCTCCCGTTTGGCCAAGCGGAGCACGAGGGGCTGGTCGGCGAGTGGTCGGAAGCGACCCAGGTTGCGAACGCAGATCAATTCAGCCTGACCGGCAGCCTGACAATCACGGCGGAGATTGAGACATTCGCGCCGATCGGTGACATCGTGTCCAAATACGACTGGCAGGCCGGGGAGCGTAGCTACGTCTTTGGCGTGGGCGGCGAGGGCGATGAGAAGGCTGAGCCGGGAAAACTGTTCGCTTGGTTTTCCTCCGATGCAGCTACGTTTAAAGGCGTGGTCGCCTACGGTAGCCAGCGTGTCGACGACGGCCGACCTCATCATGTGGCTGTGGTGTTCGAGGCCGGCAGGGCAGTTCGTTTTTTTGTGGATGGTATCGAGGACATGGAGGTGCGGATTGAGGGGCCGATTCCGAAAACGATTGCCAAGAGCGCCCGGGGACTCGCCGTGGGTGCAGGCTTTGAAAATTCATCCAAGGCTAGAGTGTTTCGCTTCGATGGTCGGCTGACCGATGTGCGGTTGTACGACCGAACGATTGAGAATCCAGGTGGGATTGATTTATCAAGCCCGGCTTTCAGGGAGTATCGTCGGTTGTCGGATCAGTTGACCAAGGTTGCCCCCGCGATGGAGGTGCCGGTGATGGACGAGTTGCCCAGCCCTCGCGAGACGCATCTGCTGGTGCGCGGCGATTTCAAAAACAAGGGTGAACAGGTTGTCGCCGGGATGCTGAAGATTTTGCCACCGCTCAAAAAGGAGGACAGTGCTCCGCCGGATCGGCTCGACTTTGCGCGATGGTTGTTTTCGGCTGATCAGCCGCTTACGGCGAGGGTGGCGGTGAACCGAATCTGGCGGCATCACTTTGGTGAAGGCTTGGTGCGGACGGTGGCTGATTTTGGGCGATATGGTGATCAGCCGTCGCACCCGGAGCTGCTTGACTGGCTGGCGTTGCGATTCGTCGAGAGCGGTTGGGATGTGAAGGCGATGCACCGGTTGATCGTAAATTCCGCGACCTACCGTCAGGCATCCCGGCGGCGTCCGGATATTGAAGCGGTCGATCCGCAGAACCGGCTGCTTGCGTGGTTCCCGCGCGTGCGCCTGCCAGCCGAGCAGATTCGGGATGGTGCACTGGCGGCGGCGGGGCAGTTGTCGGCGCGCATCGGTGGGCCAAGCGTGTTTCCCATGCAGCCGGCCGGGTTGTACGAGGAGCGCGGACAGGATTTGCCGGGCAACTCAAATTTCAAGTGGGTGAACTCGACCAGTGAGGGAAGGTTTCGTCGGTCGATTTATACCTACTGGAAACGCATGATGCTGCACCCGGTGATGTCCACATTCGACGCACCAACGCGGAAGATCTGCGTGGCCAAGCGCACGGTGACGAACACACCGCAGCAGGCGTTGGTGGGGTTGAACGAGCCGGGCATGAACGCCGCTGCGAAGGATTTGGCCAAACGCCTGGCCAAGCGGGGGAGTGACTTGGCCAAGGTGGAGCAGGCATTCTGGATCTGTTTCTCCCGACCGCCGGACGCACTGGAGCGGGTAGAGTGTCTTGAGTTCGTAAAACAACAGCGCTTGGCCAAGCGGGAGGAGTGGACGGCCCTTGCCGCAGTGTTGCTGAACCTCGACGAAAGGTTGACCCGCGAATGATTCCGTCCGCAATCCAACCTGACTTTTTGGCCGACCAGACTCGTCGGGCGTTTCTTGGGCGTGCGGCGGGAGGTTTCGGTACCCTTGCGCTGGGTTGCCTCCTGCGCGAACAGGCGGTGGCACAGCCGATGCGGCCTCACTTTGCGCCTCGAGCCAGGCGGGTGATCAGCCTCTTCATGTCGGGTGGCCCGTCGCACGTGGACACGTTCGATCCCAAGCCGCTGCTTACCAAGCTCGATGGTCAACCGATGCCGGCGGGCATCATCAAGAACCACGAGTTCGCGATGATCAAAACGAAGGAGCCGAAGGTGAAGGGGTCGCCATGGAAGTTCCGGCCCCATGGACAAAGTGGGACTGAGATCTCGGAACTTTTCCCACATGTGGCTGGAGTGGCCGATGAACTGGCAGTCGTCCGGTCGCTGCATTCCGACACGTTCAACCACGACCCAGCGGTGACTTTCATGAACACCGGCAACGTGCGGTTCGGCTGGCCTTCGCTAGGGGCGTGGGCGTCGTACGGACTGGGTACTGACAACAGCGACCTGCCGGCTTACATTGTGCTTGCTTCCGGAACAAATAGACAGCCGCTGCTCGATAGCTATTGGGGTGCGGGATTTCTGCCGCAGGAACATCAGGGTGTGTCACTCCGAACTCAGGGCGATCCGGTGTTGTACCTGAAGAATCCGGATGGTGTCAGTCACGAGGCCCGTCGTGACCAGGTTGATCTGCTGGGTGCGTTGAACCGTCGACGCTACGAGTTGGTGAACGATCCGGCGATCCTCGCCCGTATCAAGCAGTACGAGTTGGCGTATCGAATGCAGACCGCTGTGCCTGAGTTGGCGGACATTGCGAGTGAGCCACAGACGGTGCGTGAGGCCTACGGGGCCGAGCTGGGTAGGGTGTCCTTCGCCAACAATTGCCTGTTGGCTCGGCGCTTAAGCGAAAGTGGCGTGCGATTTGTGCAGTTGTACGAGAAGGGCTGGGATTCTCACGGCGAGATTGCGAAGCAGCACACCGAGCGTTGCCGTGCGGTGGATCGGCCCATCGCGGCCCTGATCGCCGACTTGAAAATACGCGGCCTGCTCGACGAGACACTGGTGATCTGGGGCGGCGAGTTCGGCCGGACGCCGATGGCGCAGGGCGACGGCTCCGGATACGGCCGCGACCATCATCCGCACGGCTTCACCGTCTGGATGGCCGGCGGCGGCATCCGGCCGGGCACCGTCCATGGTGCGACCGATGACTTTGGCTATTTTGCAGAGCGGGACAAGGTGCACGTCCACGACCTCAACGCCACCATCCTGCACTGCCTCGGCATGGATCACGAACGGTTCACCCACCGGCACCAGGGCCGCGATTTCCGCCTGACCGACGTCCACGGAAAAGTCGTACATAACCTGCTGGCGTAAACGTCATCAGAGTTGACCAAACGGGTGC
>JASMKO010000080.1 GCA_030749225.1 Verrucomicrobiota bacterium | reverse complement strand
GTCGAGTGGACCGGCATCTTGCAGACTGCAGAAACCGTCAACGGACCGTGGGTGGACGTCGATGCCATCAGCCCACTCATTCTCAAGCCGGAAAACTTGGCCAAGCGACAATTTGCCCGGGCGAGACAGCCATAGCACAGCACACTTAGCCAACCTTGACCGAACCAAGCCCACTATCTACGCTTGGCCAAGCGGCTTGTCGCCACCGTGCTCCCGTAGCTCAGTTGGATAGAGCGGGTGTTTCCTAAACACTAGGTCAGAGGTTCGAATCCTCTCGGGAGTGCCAATCCACCTTTTCCCCTCCCGCCAGGCCAAGCGCTTCGCCTACCAAAAGCCGTTGGCTGGATCGGGTTTGCGGCCGCCCCAGTTGTGCAGGTCAGGAGGGAACACGAAGATCGATGCATGGCCATCGCCGAACAGCGTGTTCAACCCGCGAACTCCAAGTTTGTGCCACTGGGTTTTTTGTGACTTCTCGGCACGATTGCCGTGCCATGGCCAATCGGCCTGAATCAACTTGGTGGTGGGCGCCTTGGACAGATCCGACTCGGTGAGTGGTTTTTGACCCGGACTCGCGGTGACGTGCTGCACGCCGAACCCGTCCCAAGACCACTGCACGAGGTAGCTTGTGCCGTAGTAGTTGAAGCAGGTTTTCTCCGCACCTGGCTTGGTCTTGGGGAAGTGCTCGGGATGCAGCACATCGCCAGCATCGCTTGGGCAACGATACACCTCAGCGGTTGATGTGTACTTGTTCAATGGCCGCTTATCGAAATCGGCAATGCTCTTGTTGTTGCTCTGGTAGCCAGGGCCGAGGCCGAGTTTCCCGCCGCAGGTGGACCAGGTTGGGTGAATGGGGAACATCTCGTAATCATCTACGTACAGCATGAAGGCGATTCCGATCTGCTTGTGGTTGTTAAGGCAGGCGGTGGAGCGGCCCTTCTCCTTGGCCCTGGCCAAGGCCGGCAGCAGCAGGCCGGCCAGGATCGCGATGATCGCGATGACCACCAAAAGCTCGATCAACGTGAAACCAAGCGCTTGGCGAAGCACTTTTCTTGGGCGAGTTATCTTCATCAACAGATTCTAAGAACCTCAAAAACGGATTGCAACTAGCAATGGGTTGACCCGCTTTACCAGGCGCTAATTATAGTTGGTGTGTTTAGGCTTGGGGCCGGTAGGGAGCTTGACGCCGTGGGAAAGCATAACCTTGGTGATTACCTCAACCGTCCTAAAACACGGCTTGAAGTTGCCGGGGCGATAACCCTCGGCGATCAACAATGGCGTGCGCTTGTTTCGATTGAGAGTGTTCCAGACCTCGATGTCGTGCCCGACGCTGTCGAGATATTGTACTACTGCCGGGATGTTCTTGTAGGCGGCTCCGTGCATGGCTGTCTCACCGTTTTTGTCTACTGTATTGACCTTGGCCCCGAGCGAGACGAGGTATTTGACCGCCGCAAGACACTCAGCTTCGTCGCCAGCCTCCTCTTCAGGCGCCTGACTCCCGATGCCGGCGGCCACCATCAGCGGAGTGGTTCCATCATTGTTGGATAGGAGCGGATCCGCCCCCAACTCGACGAGTAGTTTCATATAGGCGAGATCCGCGCGATCGGCCGCCATGAACAAAGGTGTCGCGCCTATTTCAGATACTCTCGCACCACCGGCTTTGCGTCCACGCTCGAGTTGGAAGTTCACCTTGGCCCCGTGCTGGATCAGCTTGCGGGCAAACTGGAGGCTGTTACGCCGACCCGACCCCCGCGGCGCGGGATCGCCCGCGGCGCCCTCGCCTATGTCCGGCCGCCGAATCCACGTCAAAGCGTGCAGGATAGAGAAACCAGTGCGTGTGTCATGTGCGTTGGCCCGGGCGTCCAGCAACGCCACTGCGAGGTCGTAGTGTCCGTTTTCCACCGCCAACAAAAGCGGACTAGTGCCGCGCCGTGGAAAGTCCTGCCCGTTGCTGTCCGGGAGCATGGCCCCGTTCACGTCGGCCCCTCTGGATAACAAATAATTAACAACCTCTGTCCGGCCTTCCCGGATGGCAAAGTAAAACGCGGTGAAGCCGGAGCGTTCCAGAGACAAATTAAAATCCGCGCCAGCTTCAACCAATGCACGGACAACGGGCGTGTGTCCCTCGACCGCGGCCCACATCACGGCAGTCTGGCCGTTGCGCTCTTTTCCATCGACCTTCGCGCCGGCATGCAGCAGCACCTCGACCGCCCTAGGCTTGCCGGTCCGAGCAGCCGTCATGAGCGCGGTCTCACCACCAGGGATCGATGAGTCAGGATCGGCCCCGTGCTCAATCAACGCCCCGATAAACTGGGCATTGCCGTTGAGACAGGCCAGATGCAGCGGCGTGATGCCGTAACGGTTTTTTGAAGAAGCGTTCGCGCCATCATTCAACAACAGCAAGCCCAACTCGGCATCGTCGTGGTAGGCCGCCCAATGCAGCGTAGTCATGCCGTCCACCTGCGTGGCGTTAACGGCAGCCCCTTTTTTGAAAAGATGTTGAACGAGCGCAGCGTCCTGCGCCTCGGCTGCGTCAGGAAGCCCAAGTTCGCCAGTCGATCCCGCGACCGGGATCGCTAGGCTGAAAAACAGGATTCCCCGTGCGCACTTCATGGCTCCAACTATATGGCCAGCGTGTCGAACAGGCCGTCGATCTTGCCGTTGCTATCGCCGAACTTATCGAGCTTCACGCCCACCTTGTCGAGCAGCGTGAGGTGGAGGTTGGCCAATGGCGTGGGATTGTCATAACGAATGTGACGGTTACCCCGTAGCCCACCCGCCGCGCCACCGGCCAGTATGATCGGCAGGTTAGTATGGTCGTGGACGTTCGGGTTGCCTATGCCGCTACCATACAGGATCAACATGTTGTCCAGCAGCGAGCCGTTGCCCTCCAGCGTGTTATTGAGCTTCTCAAGATACTCGGCGAACAGCGAAACATGAAAGGTATTGATCTTTGCCATAAGCGCAACCTTCTCCGGGTTGTCGCCATGATGTGAAAGCGGATGGTGCGGATTCGGCACGCCGATCTCCGGGTAGGAACGGTTGCTAGTTTCGCGCGCGATCTGAAATGTCACGATACGAGTGATGTCAGCCTGATAGGCGAGCAACTGCAGATCGAACATCAACCGGGCATGATCCGCGTACGCTGCCGGCACCCCCAGTGGCCGGTCGAGATCCGGCAGCTTGTTGTCCCTCGCCTCGACCTCAGCCTGCTCGATGCGGCGCTCCACCTCCCGGATCGAATCGAGATACTCCGAGACGCGCGCCCGGTCCGCCGCACCCAGGCCGACCTGCAACCGCTTCATTTCCGCAGTGATCGAGTCGAGCAGGCTGGCACGTTTTTGCAGAGCAGCCATACGCTCCGCAGGGGTGCCGCCGTCGCCAAAGAGATTCTCGAAAACGATCCTCGGATGCGCCTCAGCCGGCAACGGCGTGGTGGGCGACGACCACGAAAGGTTGTTGTGATAGACACAGGCGTAGCCGTTGTCACACTGGCCGACTGTCTGCAACAGGTCCATCGCCAACTCCAGCGACGGCAGGCGTGTCCTGCCGCCGATCTGCTTTGCCGCTACCTGATCTGCCGTGGTGCCAAGGTAGTAGTCCGTGCTCTCTGTCACCTTGGCCTTGGCCGCGCTTAGGAATGAGGAATTCGACGTCGCATGCGAACCCGGGTACGCCGGTCGCAGCTCCATGTTGGTGAACACCGACAGCTTGTCCTTCACCGGCTCGAGTGAGTCGAGGATTGGCGAAAGCTTGTTGAGTGTACGCTCACTGCGCGGTGTCCAGCGCGACTGGTCACACCCCATCGGCATGAACACATAGCCCAGACGCTGCAAACGGTGCCCCGATGTACTGGTCGCTGCAGTCGCCGCCGGCATCATCGCATCCAGCAACGGCAACGCGAAGGAGGCGCCCACCCCCTTCAGCAGGGTTCGCCGCGAAATTGATTTTTTAGTGATGAAATTCATGGCTGTTCGACGCCTGCTTTCATCCGAAACGGAATGCTCTTTGTAATCCCCAAAAGGAGAGAGGACAACCGAAAATCGTCCGCCCGCGCATCAGCCACGATCTGCCGGATTGCCGGCGCGTCAATCGATTCCACCCCACGGCCAAGCGCGAACGTCATCAGCTTCTCGGTCAAAGTGCGGACAAACAACTCCGGGCGATTCAGCAAACCCTGCTCGAGTTCCGCCACGCCATCGAACTTGGCCCCATCAGGCAGACCGCCGGAGGCATCGATTCGTGCGCCGTGTTCAAACTCACGCCAGCGGCCGATCGCATCGAAATTCTCGAGGGCAAATCCGACCGGATCTATCCTGTCATGACAACTGGCGCAGGCGGCGTTCTCCCGGTGCTTGGCCAAACGCTCGCGCATCGGCAGATCGGCCTCAACCTTGTTCTCCTTAAGCACCGGCACGTCAGACGGCGGCGGCGCAGACGGTGTGCCCAAAAAGTTTTCGAGCACCCAGTGACCGCGAATAACCGGCGAAGTGCGCGTGGCGTAGGAGGTGACTGATAAAATACTGCCGTGCCGAAGCAGGCCACCACGTTGATTGTCCGGCTTCAATACCACGCGCCTAAACCTCGAGCCGAACACATGGGGAACACCATAGTGCTTGGCCAAGCGCTCATTCAGAAACGTGTAGTTAGCATTCAGCAACTCCAGCGCGCTCAGGTCCTCGTGCAGGATGCTCTCAAAAAAAAGCTCCGTCTCACGACGAAACGCCCGTCGAAGGTTTTCGTCAAAATCCGGGAACAGCCGCAGGTCTGGTGTGATCGCATCCAGATTGCGCAGGTGCAGCCATTGACTCGCGAAGTTGGTGACCAAGCTATCAGCCCTCTGATCGGCAAGCAGTCGCTGCACCTGCTTTTCCAGCACGCCGGGTTGTTGCAGCCGCCCGGCGATCGCCAGGTCGAGTAACTCCTCATCCGGCAAACTGCTCCACAGAAAAAACGAAAGGCGACTTGCCAAGTCGACTTCACTGATGCGATACGCCTTGCCCTCCGGGTCGGCCGGGGGTTTCTCGACACGAAATAGAAACGAGGGATTCACGAGGATCGCCTCCACACCAGCGGCGATGCCTACCTCAAAACCGCCCTGCTCCGCCGCATCAAGGTAAAACCGCATCACCGAGGCTAGGTCGTCCTCCGTCACCTCTCGGCGATAGGCCAACTTCATCAACCTGTTCAGAATGTCCTCGGCGACGGCATCCGCTTTTTTTGGATGACTTGGCTGGACGAAAAAGATCTTTTTACGACTCGGCGTCAAACCCGCCTGCCCTTTCCCAAACGGGCCGGTGATCGACACTTGATAAACCGCTGGGGATTGCCGCGGATGCCGAAACACATTAAAGCGGGCCTCGGTCGGCTGTCGCTTGGTTTCCAACAGCGACACAGACCGGGCCGGGAAAGTCACGCCGACATTGCGCACACCGGCCTTGACGAACTGCCGCAAAACCAAGTGCTTGTCCACATTGTCGTGATTGCCGCTCTTTGGGCGTGTGACGGTAAACTGCTTGAGCAGTGCCCGATCCATCAGCAGGTCCATCTTGTGCGTCCCCCTCAACCCCTCCACATGTTCGTTCCGATCACGGGCCAAGCGCACTTGTATTTCGTATTCGCCATCGCGGGGAAACATGTACGGCAAGAGCATCCCGCCGCGCGTGCCAACCGGCAGTCCCGCAACATGCTTCTCCTGCGTGAAATCCGCCGGCAACCGGAACGTAAACCCGTCCGGGCGACCAACCGGCGTACCGAAAGCCAACCAACTGATCTTTTGCGCCGCCGTAAGGAAACGATCGAGCAGGCTCGGCGAGAGAGAACCGACGGTGATATTGTCGAAGCCGTGACTCTCCTCGTCCTTGGGTAGCAACTGCGTGGCGTCAATTTGCACGCCCAGTAAATCGCGGATGGCGTTTTGATATTCCGTTCGGGTCAATCGCCGAAACGTGGGTACGCGCCCGGGGTTTGGTTCGCGCCTGGCCAAGCGATCCAGTGGCTTGGCCAGGCGCGACACCGCAACTGCATACTCCGACTCACTTGGCCTGCGCTTGCGCCTGGACGGCGGCATCTGCCGAGCCGACAACCGCCGGATGACCGTCTCCCATTCCGCAGCGTGTTGGATAACCTCCCCGCTCAAAAGGCGCTCCAGATTCAACTCACCCTTCGCCGTATCCGAGTCGTGGCAATCGAGACAATACTTCCCCAGAAACGCCACGGGCGGCCTCTCCGATGAAGAAACTGAAACGGCCAATCCCACCCATGCGATGACGCAAAGTGCTCTCAATGTTTTCAATCTATTGCCGAACGGCAGCCCAACGACCATCGGGTTTGATGTTCACCGTTACTCTACCGACGGAAGCCAACGCCTGGCCGTTCCTGGTCAGTTTGGTTTGAATCAACGCCGCCACCGTCCGGGGGTCAGCGCCTTCATTGAAAGGCAGAAGCACTGCCAACCAAACCTGCTTTTTACCTTCGCGCAGAATGGCCTTTCCAAACGAGCTGCGCAATCTTGCATAGCCAAGATCCTGTGACGCCCCATGTGCCACCTGGCCAAACTCCAGTCTGCGGTCCGGGTGCATATACAGCAACACTCGCTTGGGCTGGGTCTGCCACCACGCGTGGCTCATGGCGGGTGCGTCGTACCAGTGCCGCTTAGAGTCGGGACTGCCGCCCCCGTCGTTTAGCATCCAGTTGGGCGCGGCCTGAAAGCCATCGACATCCGGCCCCGGCAGGTATTCGTCACGCACAACGAGATAACCTTCCTCCGTTATGACCGTCTGCCGAGTCCAGACACTGTCCGCACCAAAGTAGTTCCGATAAGTGAACTGGCCGAACGAATCCTCGCCATGGTTTTCCGCGCGCAACGATTCACGAACCAAAATCCCGCCCCGATTGTATTGGGGCCGGTGGTAAATCGGACGGGTGTACTCATTCAAAAACATCCCCGTGGTGCGACCGCAGTAGTCGTAGGAAACGCGGGTGTACTCGTCGTTTGCATCAAATTTCAAATCCAGCCCATTGAGCACCACCGAGAGACTCGTCCCGGGCTGCACGTTTAATTGAAGGCTGTGCCCTCCCGTGCGCCCATCCTTCACGATGCTCATAGCGACAGCCCGCTCCGCGCCGGTGAGTTCGAATTGCTCCTCCCCAAGGTGCTCGATGAGCTTAAGTTGCTCAGGAATCCGATCCAGCGCCGCGAGAGTGATGCTCCCTTTCGGCCCGGCCAAGCGCAGGTTTTGCAGACGGGTCAGCCTATCGAATTTCCCGAGGTAAACGGAGCGCAAATGGAAGTCGTTGTTCAGGTACCAGTATCCGTCGACGTTTCCGTGGGCGTAGCCAAACTCCGGGTCATCCGTCCGGCGAAAGAGTTTGATCGACTCGTCGTAGAACCAGTTTTTCGAATCGGGCGCCGTACGGCAATTCAAGGAGAACGGCAACGACAACGAGGCCAGTTTCCAAGTGTCCTCCCGCTCGCCACCCATCTTGCCGTCCTCCTCCCTGAACGGGAATGCCATGTCCGGCGGCAATACATTCAACAGGTCGTAGGCTGCCTGTCCCCAAAACCGGTTATTGTACTTGCCGGATGAATGCAAAAACTTGGCACCGTCCACGCAGTACTCGTAAAGCCGCCCGGCTGCATCGTCGCAGCAGTGCATGTAGTTGTTGTTCCGGTCATAGAGATAAAACGAAACAAACGGTTTGCCGCTCTCCCGGCTGGGGCAAAGATACAGACGCTCCGGCACCCGATGCTTGAGCGGACTGTAATAGCCAATCTTCGACTGACCGCTCGGCGCCCTTGGCTTGATGCCGCGCTCGATGAACCATTGGTATCGCTCGCGATAGGCGTCCTCGTATTCCGTTGACAAAGCTTGGCCAAGAGGAGGTCGCCCCCCAAAAACCGCCTGCTCTGAGGCCCATAGAAACTCCGGATCCCTGTACTCCTTGGCCAAGCGATACCACACATCACCGTCGTTCACGCCCTCGGCGCCGCCGTAGTATTCCGCGTTCCAGGGGTCGAGGTAAATATGGTCGCGGCCAGGCTTGATCTTACCGCCAGAGTTCGGATTCCCGCGCACACCGCCCCCGTGCACATGGTCGAGATAGCGCTTGGCCAGAGCATAGAGCAAATTGCGGTCTGTCTTGAATTTGTCCATGCCCTCAGCCATGTCGATCCAGCCCTGCAGAAGCAACGGGCCGTAGGGGTAATAGTTGGTCTCGGTCGTGTCCCCGTACTCGGTCAACTCCCGCCAAAGCGCATCCAGCCAGCGTCGATGCGTCTTGAGTTCCGGCATGTCTGGAAAAACCTTCAGCGCCACCGCCGGGCCTGCATTCATGCCATAGGGCCGGTTGTTCACGCTACGCTCCAGCATGGGATAGTCGTAGCTTAACACCATGCTCTGCCTAAAGATCTGGTAAAACTTGGCCTTCTCAATATCACTTAGCATCCCCTGCCTTGCCAGTTCCTCGTAAACCCTCACCCGCCCGGCGGCGCCCCATGCTTTGTGCCCAGGCAGTAGATTGTACTCGTCTCCCGTCCCGTTACGAACAGCCTCGTCGTACCGGTCGAGGATACTCATGAAGTAACCTTGTAACACCTTAATCGCCCCTGCCTCCCTACGGCCTTCGTCGATGTACCGGCGCAGCAATCGATCCCACTCCCAACCGCCTCGTTGAATCTGCGGACGACTCTCACGTATGCGGTTAGCCATCGTCGTGATCTCGAAATCGGAATATACAGAATAATCTGGAAGCGGATGCTTCAGCTTAAACCCCTCCTCCGCCTGCGCAGTTGTCGCCAACAATAACGTCCAGATCAAAAAATCAAATTGTCGTGTCATTTATCTACTGACAGACCAGTTCCCCTTGCGATCCATCTTGACCGTCACATCGCCCACCGAGGCAACGAACCGGCCCCTTTTGCTGACGGCAGTTGTCACCCCACGCGCCACGGAACCGGACGGAGCGCTCAGCTTGTGCGGCACAAGCACGCTGAAAAAACGTTCCGTTCGCCCAGCCTCAACGGGGCGATACGCGTAGGCCGACGTGTTCAGATCAAGATCCTGGGAACAGGATTGGTTGATCGTCCCGAAAACCATTTCACGGTGGTCATGGACGACGACGGCGACGCCCATCTTTTCCTTTTGCCACCAGGCTTGCGCGAACGCCGGCGCGCCGAACCAATTCTTGTTCTGCCGCCCGGGCTTGCGTCCTTCAACCCGGGCCAAGTGCCAGACCGGTCCAGCGTGGTACGACTGGCCAAGCGCTTCGCCAACCTGATACTCGTCCGCCACGACCAGGTAACCTTCAACCGTCAACACCGTCATTCGAATCCAACGGCTCTCCGGGCCAAAGTAATCGGCAAACCCAAACTGCCCATAGGCATCACCTGTGTCGTTGTTTTCTGCATGAGCCAAGTCCGGTAGGTGCTTGGCCATGTACATGCGGCGGTAGTCCCTCTTGTCGCCCTTGCGGTCGGGGTGAACGGGAAACTGGTGCCGTTTGTCGACTACAAGCAGCGCGTCGAGGCTCTCATTACCACTACCGCCTCCCCGAATATCAGTTCCCGAATAGACGTTGTTGTACTTGCCGGAGGAGTGCAAAAACTTGGCTCCATTGTAGGAATAATCGTAGAGAAACCCGGAGACATTATCCAAATGACTGTCCTTTTTATCGTACAGAAAAAAGGCGGCGATCGGCTTGCCGGCGTCCACGCCGTTGTTCAGGTAAATTCGCTCCTTAACCTTTTTTTTCAGTTCGCTAAGCAAGCCCACCTTGGCATGCATCCGGGGGACCTTCGGTTCAATGCCCCGCTCCAGGAACCAGGCGAATCGCTTGTTATACGCGGCCTGATATGCGGGAGGCACCTGCCCGTCCGGCGGCCGGCCGCCAAGCGCGACCTGCTCCGCCGCCCAAAGATACTCCGGGTTTTTGTAATGCTGCGCCATGCGATACCAAAAGTGGGCATCGCGACCGGATGTCTCAACGTCGTAATAGCCAACGTTCCATGGATCAGCGTATACAGCGGAAAAATCCGTCCGCTGCCGGATGCCGCAATTTGGCCCGCCCCTGACACCGTTGCCGTGGGCGAACTGCAGGCAACGCCGGCCAAGCGAGTCGATCAATCCCCTCTCTAACTCGAGCCGCCCGGTCGCCTCCGCAATATCCACCAGCCCGTGCAAAAAAATCGGCCCATACGGATAGTAGTTCCACTCCGTCCAGTCTCCAAAGTCGGCCATGTGATCCCAGATCCGGTCCAGCCAAGCGCGGGCCTCCTTCGCCTGTGGCACATTGGGGAACATCTTAATCCCAAGCGCCACGCCGCCCCCGTTCCCGAATGAGTGATTATCTGCATGCTGGGAGCCGCTTTTGAAATTGATGAACGTGCGACTCAGGCTTTGGTGGACGATTTTTTTCATTCGCGCCTGATCCGCTTCGTTCAGCATGTCTTGCTGGACAAGCTCCTCGTAGATGCGCATCCGGCTCGCCCCGCCCCAGCCACCGTGGTAGCCGCCACCGTGATGATCGCGCTTGAGCGTGCGACCGTCAGACGCCTCACGCTGCACCTTGTTGCCGCTGTTGGTGGTGAAAAAAATGTAGAATAAGTCGCCCTCACCGCGTTGCTCGCAGCGGGCATGCCAGTCGAGGATCAACGCGCGAAACACCGCCCGCAGGATGCGAATGGCGTTCTCGTCCCTGCGCCCGCCATCCACGTAGCGCTGCCGCAGCCGATCCCATTTCCACCAACCGCGGGAAAACGAATACCGCTCCAGCGCGCCAAGCGACCGACGAAGCTCGTTCTCCATCTGGTCGATGTCTGGAACTTTCAAGTAGTCGTGCCGCGGATGCCCGGTGAGGATGGTCTCATCTGCCACCGACTTGGCTAGAGGTAAACCAAGGCAACACAACAGCAACCAACCGTTAAGTTTTTTCATCACAAGCTTGGTTGGGGCAACCTAGCTCAGCGCTTGGCCAAGCGCCAACTAATCCTGCTTGGCCACTTGGCCTTCGAAGCGTACTGTCCGGGCGGAATTCATTCGGCCGCTTGGCCGAAATCAACCATGGAAACAATTCGTAAAAATCTCGTATTGGACGTCCGCCAGCGCGTAGCGGAAGTCGTGGTGGGACAGGACACGGTGGTCGAGCGGCTGCTGATCGCGCTGTTCACCGGCGGCCACCTACTGCTGCAGGGCGTGCCAGGCCTAGCCAAAACGCTGCTGGTGCAGACGATCTCCAACGCGATCGACCTGCGGTTCAGCCGGGTGCAGTTCACCATTGACCTACTGCCGTCAGACATCCTCGGCTCAGAGGTGCTCGACCAGCGAAACAACGAGTTCACCACGCACCTTGGGCCGATCTTCACCAACCTGCTGCTGGCTGACGAGATCAACCGCGCCGCGCCCAAGGTGCAGAGCGCGCTGCTCGAGGCAATGCAAGAGCGCAAGGTCACGATCGGCAATGAGACGCATGCGCTGCCCGCACCATTCCTCGTCATCGCCACGCAAAACCCGATCGAGCAGAGCGGCACATTCGAGCTGCCGGAAGCGCAACTCGACCGGTTCATGCTTTGCCACCGGCTCGACTACCCAGCCGCCGGCGAGGAGGAGGATGTGCTGCGGCGCAGCCTCGCGCTTGGCCTACAGCGGACGGATGGCGGCGCGGTGCCGCGCACAGCGTTTGACCTGCTGGAGAAAAAACCGGTCGCCACCGGCGGCGACCTCGTCGAGATGATGGCCGCCGTGCAGGAGGTGCATGTGAGTGACGTGTTCCAGAAACACACCGTCGAGGTGGTGCGCCGGACCCGCCGCCACCCGAGCATCGAGATCGGCGGCAGCCCACGCGCCGGGCTAGCGATGATCCAGGCAGCCCGCGCCCGGGCGTTCATCCACGGCCGCGACTACGTCGTACCGGAGGATTTGTACGCCTTGGCCGAGGACGTGTTGCTGCACCGCGTCCGACTCAAGTACGAGGCACTGGCTGAGGGCGTCTCCGGCGTAAGCGTGCTCAAGGAAATCCTCTCTGAGGCCGCCTGACCTCCGTTTGTCCAAGCGCAGATGAAACCGCCCACCGGCAGCCTCGAATCGTGCGACGGACTGGACGGACGCCAGTTCGCCATCGCCGTTCGCCGGCTGGCTGACAGCCTGCAGTACGGCACCGACTCGTCGCCATTTGTCGGCTCCGGCATCGAGTACGCGCAGAGCCGCCCGTACGAGGCCGGCGACCCGGTGAAACAGATCGACTGGCGCGTCACCGCCCGTATGGGCCGCGCATTTATCAAGGAACACGAGGCGCCCAAGCAGATGCCGATTTATCTGCTCGTCGACACCTCCGGCTCGATGTGCGTGACCAGTACCAGCACGAGCAAATATGCTTGGGCGGTACAGATCGCCGGTGGTCTGGCGCTGGCCGCGCTGGATCGGATGAGCCCGGTCGGCATGGTCGGCTGCGGCGAACGTGCCCTCGATGCCCGGCCAAGCCTGTCGCGCCACCGCGTATTCCTCTGGCTACACCAGTTGCGCCACTACCGGTTCGACGAGCAGACCACACTGGCTGAAAAACTCGATCAACTTTCCGCCGTGCTCACCAACCGCGCGATGTTGATCGTGCTGAGCGACCTGCGCCAACCGGGCGTCACCGGCCGGCTCAAGCGGCTTGCGCAGGAGCACGACTGCGTGGCACTGCAACTCACCGATCCCGCCGAGCGCGGCCGATTGCGGGCCGGGATTTTTCGTGGTGAGGAAGCCGAAACCGGCGAGGCGTTCGTGGGTCACGGCTGGAGCCGGTGGTTTCGCGACGACGACAGCGCCGGCGAGCTACGCCGCGGCGGCATCGACCATCTCGAGCTCCCGGTGAACGAACCGTTCCTGCACCGCCTCCGCGGCTTCCTGCGCAAACGAGACAACCTCGGGAGAGGCGCAAGATGAACCGCCGCCTGATCAAGCTTACTCTCATTGCCTCCGCTCTGGGTGGCTTGGCCAAGCCGACCGGAGCGCCGCCGGATCCATTTCCCATCGGTATGGAGGGCAGCCTGATTGTCGTCCTGCCCGGCGAGCCGCTCAAGGCCGCGCCGGTCGGCGATAAATCGACAATCATCCTGCGCATCCAAGACATGTTCCCACACGGCAGCGACCACCGGTACGACTTGCGCTACTTCGGCTTCGTGCCGGGCGAGTACGACTTGGGCAAGTTCCTCCGCCACGCCGACGGCACCGCGCCGACGAATCTCCCGCCGATCCCCGTGCGCATCCGCGGCATGCTGCCGGCGAATCACGACGGCATGCTAATTGAGGAGGAGACCGGCAACTTTTCACTGCCCGGCAGTTACACCGCCTGGCTGATCGGCACGGGGATCGTATGGGGATTGGCCGCCTGGCCGTTGTTCCTGCTCGGGCGCAAAAAGAAAACGTCACTTCGTCAAGCGGAAGCCGAACCCGGCCCAGACCTGGCCGAGCAACTTCGCCCACTCATCGAGCAGGCCGCCAACGGCACGCTCGACACCTACGGCCGGGCAAGGCTTGAGCGCATGATATTTTCGCACTGGCGGGAACAGCTTGGCCTGCCGGAAGACGGCGATATGGCCGAGCTTCACCACCAACTTAAGGCGCACGCTGAAGCCGGCCCGCTGCTGCACGGCCTTGAGGATTGGCTGCACCGCCCGCCCGGTACGTCCACAGTGGACATCCCCACCCTGCTTGAGCCGTACCGCCATCCCACCGAATGACTTTCGCCCATCCAGCCGTGTTGCTTTTGCTGGCGTTGCCGGTGCTGCTGCTGGTCTGGGAATGGCGGCGGCGTGGTACGGTGCTGACCATGCCGTTCGACCGCGCCGGAGCGAGGCGCGGCCGCTGGCTCGAGGGCACCGTGAAGCTAATGAATCTCGCTGCGCCGCTGCTGCTCGTCGTGGCGATCGTGCTGCTCGCTGGCCCACAGAGGCCGCTCAGCCAAGGCAACCATCGCGTGCTCTCGAACATCGAGTTTGTGCTCGATGTCTCCGGCAGCATGACGGCAACATTCGGCGACGGGCGGCGCAGCGACAAGGCGGTCGAGGCGCTGCAGGAATTTGTCGGCCACCGCGAGGGTGACGCCTTCGGAGTGACGCTTTTTGGCACCGAGGTGCTACACTGGGTGCCGCTCACGCAAGACCTCTCCGCACTAAAGCACTCCGCGCCGTTCATGAAGCCAGAAGCCATGCCGCCTTACATGGGCGGCACGCGCATCGGCCTCGCGCTGCGCTCGGTGTACCGCATCCTCGCCGACCGGCCGGAAGGCGACCGGATGATCATCCTGATTTCCGACGGCATGAGCGCCGACCTGCGCGGACAGGGCGACAAAATTGCCGCCGACCTGCGCGGGGCCGACATCGTGCTGTACTACATTCACGTGGCCAGTGGTCAGCCGCAGCAGGAGGTGTACGACATCGCGGCGCGAACCGGCGGCGAGGCCTTTATCGCGGGCGATCCCGGGGCGCTGCAGTCGGTGTTCGAGCGGATCGACTCGATGCGCCCGGCCAAGTTCGAGCCGGAAGCGCCGATCCCGGCCGACAACTTCCGCCCATTCGCCCTCGCCGGGCTGTCGCTGCTCGGCCTGCAACTGCTCTCGCTCTTCGGCATCAGATTCACGCCATGGTGACCCACCGATGAACGTTCCTGACATCACAACGGATGCGGCGACCTTGGCCATCTATGTGGCGCTGGGCACTGGCGTGTTCACTGTTCTCGCTGAAACGTGGCACGCGCGCCGCACGCGCCGGGTGGCACGGTTGGCGTTTGGCCCGCTTGGCCAGGCGCGACTGTGGACACGCCTCGCGCCGCCGGTGCGTGTGCTCGCACTGACCGCGATGGCGTGGGGATTGGTCACATTGTTTTTCATTCGTCCGCGCGTGGCGAGCTACGACAAAATTCCCGACGGCGGCTACCGCCACCTCATCATCGCGTGGGACGTCTCACCGAGCATGCAACTCGATGACGGCGGCTACGATTCCGGCAAGCAAAAAAAACGCACGCGCGCCCAGCGCGGGGCCGGGGTGTTGCTGTCGCTCTTCGAGCGGATCGCGCTTGACCAGGTGCGAATCAGCGTCGTCGCATTTTTCACTGGGGCCAAGCCGGTCGTGGTGGACACGCACGACCTGAATGTCGTCAAGAACATCCTCGACGACCTGCCGCTTGACATGGCGTTCGATCCCGGCAAGACAAGCCTCATCGACGGCATCGAGGAATCGGTAAAATTGGCCAAGGGCTGGGAACCAGGCAGCACCACACTGCTGATCGTAAGCGATGGCGACACCGTGCCGGACACCGGCCTGCCCCGGCTGCCGCCCTCGATCAACCGCGTCCTTGTCGCCGGTGTTGGTGACTCACGGCGAGGGGTGTTTATCGACGGCCACATGTCGCGACAGAACGCCCGTGTGTTGCGGCAGTTGGCCAAACGCCTGGGCGGCGAGTACGTGGACGTCAATGACGTGCAAATCCCCACCACGCAACTGGCCGATCTGGCCGGCGTCCGCAACTTCGTCGACCCCGGCGAACAAGGCCGCCGCGAGCTGGCGCTGGGCTGCGTAGCCACCGGCGCTGGGTTGCTGGCATTGCTACCCGTCGGCCTTGCGTTCTTCGGGAGCCCATGGCAGGGTGGACGAGTTCGTCGAGCAAAAAGGGCATAAAAACTGTTAAAAACATGAAAAAAAACCTTCTCATCTTCATTTGGGCGCTCGCTCCCGTTGCGTTGCTGGCCTTTCACTTTGGCCCCGGCCAAGCGGGGATTGCGCGGGAGGAAGCCCGGGCCAGCATCCGAGCCGCGCTGGAATTTGAGTCCGGCGAGAAATGGCAACAGGCCATCGACGCCTACAACGACGCCCTCGCCGCCCTGCCGGAATCCGAGACGACCAAGCGGCAGCAGTTGCAGCTCGCCCGCGCCAGCGCCCGCGTCTACGTCGGCGAACTACCGGAAGCAATGCTTTCGATGCAGCATCTCCTCGATGAGACGGTCAAGGGCGACAACCGGGAACTGGAAAGCAAGGTTCGCTCCTCACTCGCCAGCGCTCAGTATTACACCGGCTGGCTGATGCGGCTTGAGTTAGCCGAGAAGAAGGAATGGAAGGAGCCGCTCGAGAAGGCGCGCCAAAACTTCCGGCTGCTCGCCGAGCGAACCGCCAAGACAGACGCCAAGGCCTCGGAGGATCACCAGAAAAACCTCGAGGCCGTCATCCGGCTGGCCCGCATGGACTTGTCCGAGGTGCAGGCCCTGCCACTGCCAAAGAAATGCCAGGGCAACAAAAACGTCTGTTCCAAGTGCCGAGGTCAAAAGAAGAGCAACAAGCCAAAGGCGATGAAAAAGAAGGAGGATGCCCGCGGCGCCAGCGTCGGCAAACGCCCCGATGGCACCGGCTCCTGATTGTTTTACACACATAAATTTTTTGAGCCAAAGTAGCCGACGTAAGTCGGCTATTTTTTACACTAAAAAGAAAATCGCCCGTGATGATTCGCCGATTCACCATCTTGCTGCTCAGCTTGAGCATCATACAGCTAGTGGCGCTTGGCCAAGCGCCGCCCAAGCGCCTTGTTCCTGCAATAAAGGTGAAGCCCGGCGTGCCTCCAAAGTCAATTCGCCGCCTGCCGGTAAAAAGCGTTATCACAGCCCCACCAAAGACTCCCCGCCCAACAATCGCCTCCGACCGTCCCGATGAGTCGCCAACAGCCCGCAAGGCAGCCACCCCGCCCAAGCCAAAAACTCCGGAGGGTAAATTGCACGCTGCGTTGAGAGCCGTGAAATTTGACCGAACACCCGACGGCATCCTCTCGGCAGTTGACGAACTACAGAAAGAAGCCAAGCCGACCAGAGACAAAACCAAGGCGGCGGCAGATCGATTTCGACTGCTGGCAAACGCCGGTAGTTGGGAGGAACTTGGCAAACACATCCAATCACTGCCATTCGACGGCTCCACCGAAAAAGCGTATCGCCACCTGATCACATCCCTGCTCCGACCGCCAATCACCCAGTCCAAAACGCCACCTCCAATCAGTACGCCACCAACCACAAGCAGCTCCAAGGTTTCTATCCAACCGGCTAACAAGCCGCGACCGATGCTCACGCAGGAGGATTTTGTCGAAATTTTAAAACTAGCGCCAATCAAGCCCAGTGAAACCGACCTGATGTCACTCGGCAATCTGCTCCGTGGCGTGGGCCAGGCAAATCTGGCACGTCTAGCCGAGAAACTGAAAGTCGGCATCGGCCTGTTCGGTGGCAGTCAACCAGCCGGCCGCAAGTGCGCCGCGCAACTGCTTCGGCCATTGGCAACCAAATCCCAGGCCAGGATTGCGCTGAACTTTGTGCCTGACGGCGATGAGGACTGGGCGCTCGATATGCGTGCTGATCTGCTGCACAGGCAATGGAGTAGCGAACCAAGTCCGCCCAACTTATCGGCCGCGTGGAAGGCCAACGAAAAACTGATTGCCACCATCAGGGACGACGACAAACGGCTCGACGGCATCAAGCGCGGCTTCATGCTGGTCGCGAAAATGCCCAAGGCCAAGTCCGACGAGTGGATGAGCGAGCAGTTTCGCAAAGGTGGGCCAGGGCTGAAATTGATCCAACTAGTGCAGGCGGATGTGCATCGCAACCTCCGCAGCACCAATTATAACGGCCGATCTGAGAACCTCCGCAGCCTGCGGCAGATCGTCGGCGCACTTCTCAACCAAGCCGACAGGGATCTGGCCAGGTGGCAGCTTCCCCTGACAATTGCCGCCGAGGCATGGCTGGTCGAAGCCGAGAACACCGCAAAATATTATCGGGCCACTGTCACCCGCAATAACATGATGAGCTACGACCCGGTTTACGAGCAGCAGCGGATAAAGGCCCAACAAAATTCCAGCCGCTACAAGCCGATCACCCCGGCAATCGTCATCGAGCATGCTCCCGGAGCCGACTGGCTCGCCGCCCTGCCGGAAAGCCGCCGCACCCGTGCCATGGCCGCCCTCGCCGAGACACTATTGAAGAACCGTAAAATTGACCAGGCACTGGATGCGATTGAGAGCTTGGCCAAGCTCGACTCGGTATTGACCAAGCGCATCGCCGACACGCTGCTCAGCAGCTGGGCACAATCCCATAACCCCAACGGTGGCGCAAAGCCTCGCATGCCCACTGTCGGTGTGTCGGTATACATCCCGCCAAGGCCAAACGGCACGCCGCTAACTCGGGCCAAGCAGAAGCGAAACCTTCGCGAGTTGCGTCAAATCCTTGACCGCCTAGGCAATCTGCCGATCAGTCCGCCTAATCCAAGAACCATTGTTACCGCATTCGAGGGAGCGCACAGTTTTGCCGAGGTGTACAAGCTCGACGATATCCAGGCTGTGTTCGGCGAGCCGAAAAAAATGCCGGTCGAGTCGCTGGCCACGCTGGTAAACTCAATGCGGCAGCGCCTGGCCACCTCATGGCGCGCACCGCAGATCCAGCAGCAGGCCGGCACCAAGCGCGGCGAGCCGCAAATCAAGGTCGAGGTACTAACCGGGTACGACACGCTGCTGGCGCTGCTTGAGGCCGGGCTTGCGGCCAAGCCGGATGTCTGGCAGCTCAAGCTGCAACAGGCCGCCGCAAACTTCGACCTCGCCGAGTACCAGTACGGCAACAAAGCCGACCTCGATGAGTATGTGAAGCACCGTGAGGCAGCGTTCGAGGGATTCAGCGAGGCCGCCGCGCTCTACACGCTGCAAACCTCCGTGACTGCCGACAAGCCGAACGCTCTTGTCTTTCAGCTTTGGTTCAATGCCAACCTCGGCGCGAGTGACCTCTCGTACGTCACCCGCCAGCAGATTCCGGAGATCGGCAACCTGCAGAAAATCCGTGATGCCATCCTCGTACTGCCGGACTCGGAGGGACACCTCAAGGCGTTCGGCGATTCGGTGACCAACACGTCCCGCCGGCTGACGCCGGAATTGAAGCCGCGCTACCTCCGCGCCTCGCTCGCCGTGCTCAAGGATCATCCCGCCGGCGAGTCGGCCCGCGAACTGGTGCAACACTACGACGATTTGCTCGACGAGGTGGAACTGGTCGCCCGCATTGACGGCAGCGACACGATCGGCCACACGGCGCCATTCGGCCTGTTCATCGGCCTTCGGCACACGAGCGACATCGAGCGCGAAGCCGGCGGTTTTGCGCGCTATCTCGTCGGCGGCAGCAGCACCGGCACGCCCTATTTTTACCCCCGCTACCCCGGCCAACGGCAAGCGCCGCGTGACGATCTCGAGGAGCATCTAGGCGAAAAACTCGGCAAGAATTTTGAGGTGCAGTCCATCACCTTTCACGACAATAAAATCCAGTCGCGCACCGTCGGCCAGCCGGGCTGGCGCGAGACGCCGCTAGCCTATGTGCTGCTAAAGGCGAGGGACGCCTCAGTCGATCGCATCCCAGAATTGCAGATGGATCTCGATTTTTATGACTCGCTCGGCCCGGTGTTGTTGCCAGTAACCACCGCAACGCAGATCGTCGATGCGCGCCAGGAAACCGCCCCCGACCGACCAGTGGACAAATTGGAACTGACACAGATACTCAACGCCAGCCTTGCTGCTAAGAACGCCGAACTCACGCTAGAATTGCACGCCTCCGGCAAAGGCTTGATGCCCTCGCTCGACAAGCTCGTCGAGCTAAACATACCCGGTTTTGAGATCGCCAATACGGATGATCAAGGTTTATCGGTCGTACGCATCGAGTCGGAGGTTGCGGGCGTCAACGCCGTCAGCGAGCAGACCTGGCTGCTCACCCTCAAGCCAACTGGTGACGCCGGTCGCACACTGTCTTTCAAGTTCCCGAAGCCGACCGAATTTGTGGCCAAGGCGGCCTTCAAGCAATACCGCGACGCCGATCTCGTGGAGGTGGACAGTGAACTGGCCCTGGCCGGCCTACTGCTAACCCCGCCGCCACTCTGGCCGTGGATCACCGGAAGCGCGGTGCTGCTGCTGCTTGGCCTGGGCGCGTGGCAACTGGCCCGGCGCAGTGATGGCGAAGCCACCGTACCGGTTTACCGTGTGCCGGAAACATGCACGCCGTTTGCTGTGCTTGATCTGCTCCAGCGCATCCACACCGACCAGCCAAGGGCGTTGGCGGCCTCCCATCGTGAACAGTTACAGGGCACCATCCGGGAACTGGAGCGGGTTCATTTTGCCCCCGATGCCCTACAGGCCAACGGCCACGGCGACCTGCAGGCCGTCGCCCGCAACTGGGTGGGCAAGGTAAGCTGACCGCCAAGCATGGCCGCCAAGCGCATCCTCCTGATCGCCAATCCGGCAGCCGGGCGGCGACGGGGAAAACAGCACTTGAGTAGGGCACGCGCGCAACTCGAGACGCTTGGCCAAGCGGTGACCACCGCGCTGACCAAATCCCCCGGACACGCCACTCGCTTAGCAAATGCCAATGCCACCGATTTCGAGATCATCGCCGCGCTAGGCGGCGACGGCACGGTCAACGAGGTGGCCGATGGACTGATGGCCATCAAGCCAAGCGAACGCCCCGCTCTCGCCGTGCTGCCGGCAGGCACCGGCAACGACGTCGCGCAGACCTTCGGCTTGGCCAAGTTCGAGACCGCCATCAACGCCTTGGCCAACGGAGGCACCCGGTCGCTCGACGTCGTCCGCGTGCATTTGATGCGGGACGGCGACACGGCCACGCGACACGCGCTGCTCTTTGTCGCCGCCGGGTTCGCCGCGGAGGTGATCCGCAAAACCGGGCCTCGCGTGAAGCGGCTTCTCGGGCGGCGCTTCAGCTACTCGGCCGGCCTGTTCCACGCGCTGACCGACTTTCGTGCGCCGAAGTTTTCCGTGCGCTGGGACGGCGGCGAACGGTCGGGCCGAATGTTCCAGGTTTGCGCCGGCAACACCGAGTTTGCCGGGGGCGGGGTGATGCGCATCTCCCCTGGCGCAAGACCGGACGACGGTCTGCTGAACATCAGCCTCGTGGATGCGCTCGGCCGGCTGCAGATCGTGAGGCGCTTCCCCAGTATACTGAATGGCCGCTACGTCGAGGACAAACGCGTGGACTACTTCACCGGAAAACGTCTGGAGATCGATGCCGTGCCAACGGCTGAACTCCAGGCCGACGGCGACATCATCGGCACCACCCCCGCAACAATCGAACTGCTTCCGGGCGCATTACCGTTGGTGATGCCGGAGTAACCAGAAGCGTAGAGCCTCACGGGCCGCCGCCACCGCCGCTGGTGATAACTTGGAAAGTTGGCTTGACGATGGGGAGCGGGTTGACGCGACCAAGATTATTGAGCCAGTTCCGCCCGCCAGCCTGGCCCTGCAACGCCACCGCGCCCTGCCCGCCAAGCATCGACTCAATGCTGCGGGCAGTTTCATTTTGAATCTGCCGCAACTGCATCTGCTGATCTTCAGCGGATAGACCGTTGTTCATGCGAATCTCCCGGGCCAGTTCCTCGGCGCTTCCCTTCATCTCATACACCTGCGCGGAGATGTTCTCCCCCAGCCCCTGCCGCTCGGCAATCTTGTGGATAGATTTGTATTCGTAATCGGTCTGGCGCATGTAATCCTGATAGCGGTCGTCCCCCAGCGAAGATCGGATCTGGTTGTTCATCTCCTGCTCGGCCAGTTGGCGAACCTCGGCATCGGTCGGTGAGATGCTTGAGCCGGGCACCGTGCCGTACTCGTCATCGAACGCCTTGCGCGCCGAGAAGATGTCGCGAAACTCATCCTCGCTTGGGTCGAACCCGTCCATCTGCAGTCGCATGTTTGCCGCCGTGGGGGATTTTCGAAGATCGTATTCCATTTTCTGCTCAGGAGTCAGGATGTTGGCGATGCTATGGTCGCGATCCTGCCGCAGTTGGCGGATCTCGGCCATGTCCTGCGCGTCACTCGCACCCTGGGCCATTTTTCGGAGCAGCTCACTTCCAAACTCCTGCTCGAGGCTGTTCAATTCCGCCTTGGTTTCCTCCGGGATGAAATCCATCGCGTAACCACTCTTGGCCTGCGAGCGGGCTCGGGCCAACGGGCTTGGTCGGTTGATGGCCGCCACGCCCTCTCTGCCAAACAGGTCCCCAAGCACCTGGTTTTTCTCCTGGTCGAGCTGCGCCATTTGCGAACGAGTCGCGCCGGACGGCTGGGAGAGCTTGTTGGGATGACCTGTCTTCCAGAACTCCTTGCGGGCTGGGGCCTTGGTCAGGATTTCGGCCTTGCGCTGGTCGTACTCTTTGTCGAGATCCTGCTTCACGAGGTCGCGGATGGTTTCCTCCGGACAGCCGATCCGGCGAAGGTTCTCGACATAGGTCTGGTAGTCGTCAGCCTCGATCTGACTCCAGTGAAACGGCTCCACCTCGCGCACAACACGCTCGACCGGCGCCGCTTGGCCAAGCGGCCGGCCGGGGGCCGCTGGCGCGGCCGCCGGGCCTGGGACGGTGGATGGCGGACGCTCGGCGAGAACCCAAAACAACCCGGCAAGGCAAACCAAGTTTGCCACAATCGAAATCAACAACAGCCGCTGCAGGTTCATCAAAGGGGGGTGAAAATAACCACCACCGACAGGCGATGCAATCCAATGAAACAACGTCTCTTGGCCAAAGTTGCGCTTGGCTTGGAAAACGCACCCTCCGCTTGGTCAAGCGCTTGGCTTACTCTTCTGCAGGGGCGGAACGCTTGAGGTAGCGGAAGAAGTCCGAGTCGGTGGAGAAGATGAGGGTATCCTCGTTGGACAATGTGGTTTCCAAGGTTTCCATGGTCTTCAGGAACTCGTAAAACTCACGGGCCTCGCCGCTTTGGTTGAATGCCTCGGCATAGATGGCGACCGCCTCGGCATCCGCCTTCCCTCGGATCTCCTGTTGCTGGAGATACGCCTCGGAAGTGATCGTCTTCAACTCGCGCTGCTGTCTACCCATGATTTCCGCCGCTTCACCATCACCCTCGGAACGGAACTTGGAGGCAATCTGGCCTCGCTCTGTAATCATGCGTTTAAAAATTTCTAATCGCACTTTGTCCGTGTAATTGATCCGCTTAAAGCGGAAATCAAGCAGCCGAATTCCGAACTCTTCCATCAATTTCGGCGCAGCATTTTCCATTACCTGTAGCGCCAACGCGGAGCGCCCTTTGCTGAACGGCATCAACTGTGTTTGCTCATCCAGTGACTGGCCCTCCGGAATAACAACTTTACGTTGCTTTGAACGGATGACTTCAACCAAATCGTGAGCGGCTAATACTGTCCGGGCTGCACCATTGAGACGATCGCTCAAACGCGACTTGGCACTCCTTTCATCGGTAACTGCCTTATAGAACTTTGTAGCATCCTCTATTCGCCAACGTGCATAGGTGTCGATCTCGATGAAAACCTTGTTACGAGTAGTCACTTTTTCCGGTTCATCATCCCATTCGAGGTATCGTTTCTCAAATTCGTGCACTTTGGTGATGAATGGCACCCGGAATTTAAGGCCGGCTTCTTTCTTGCCGGGGCCGTTAACGTACGAGTCCGTAATAATCTTGCCAAACCTCGTCTCAAAAACCTGTTTTGTTTCATCGACGATATAAATCGACGAGGAAATCACGATGACCACGATGAAAAGCAGGATTCCAACAAATATTGAGGTGAATTGCCTAAACATTATTTGGCCTCCTGATTCAGGTTTAATAGTGGAAGCAGCCCCTTGGCATCTTCATCCATGATGATCTTGCGAGGGCCACCTTTTCCGGCTTGGCCTTGGCCACCTGGACCGCCCGCTTTGACGCCTGAATCGCCCGCTTTGACGCCTGAACCGCCCGCTTTGACGCCTGAACCGCCCGTGGCAAAAACCTTGCCGATCGTCTCAAGATAAATCCGTTTGCGAGTCACCTCGGGTGCTTTCTGGTAGGCGGCAAAAACTTGTTTAAACAAACTCGCGTCACCTTCAGCCTGTTTCACACGCTCAACCGCATAACCTTTGGCCTCCTCAACTATTCGTTTGGCGTCCCCACGCGCCTTTGGGATCACTTTGTTTAACGTCGCTTTAGCGGTATTGATTTTCTGCTGTTTCTCTTGCTGAGCTTGGTTCACATCATTCCATGACTCATTGACCGCTTCAGGCGGATTCACATTCTGAAGAATCACTTTTTTCAACTTGATGCCCAACTTGTATTGTTTGGCTAATCTTCTGAGTTCTTTTTCGACCTCCAGTTCGATCTCTTCGCGACCGGAAGTGAGCACCTCATCGATGGTACGGTCGCCAACGACCTCTCGCATGACCGACTCGTTCATCGCCCGAAACGTTAGTATCGGATTTTTTACTTCGAACAAAAAGTCGTAAGCATCTTCGATGAGATACTGAGTGGCCCATTCTACATCGGCCACATTCAGATCGCCAGTAACGACCAACGTTGCTTCGGCTTCGTTGCGGTTTGAGGATGAATAACTAGAATTCCGCCGGTTTGCAGTCATGTTGGCAAACGTAAATTTCTCTTCTTCAACGGTGGTAACCGCGACACGATAAATTTTGTCGATCCCGAACGGCAATTTAAATTTGAGTCCGGTCTCCGTCTCTTTTTTGAGGTATTCACCTAATCGCAACACAACCACATGCTCACGGGGATCGACCTTGTAAAAACTGCTCATCACCCCGAAGCCGAGCAGCACCACCACCACCCCACCAACGATTAATTTGTTAATGGCATCCGGGTTGATTCGTATTTCGTTGGGAAAATCAGCCATAGCTCAAGGGCCGAGTCTGCTGGTTGCGAATGTCGGTGGCAAGTTTAACCGTTCTTCCGCCCCAAAATACGTGAGGCGCCCAGACCAATGAGGAAAATCGACAATGTGCCTATGACGGTGATCATATTTACATGGAACGGGCTACGCAGCCACCCCAGATCGCCCTCCATCTCCGGCGTAAAGGTCATCCAGAGGATCACCAGCAGGCCAATTGTCGCGCCGACGGCTGCCCCGGCGTTGTTGGCACGCCGACTGATGAAGCCCAGCAGGAACAGCCCCAGCATGCCACCGGCAAACACGCCGCTGATCTTCCACCACTCATCAAGAATGCTTTTCACACCTATAATTGCGAGCGCAACGCCGGTGCCGATGCTCCCCCACACGATCGTCATCACCCGCAGGAAACGCAGGCTCTGCGCCTCGTCGGCATCCGGCCTGAACCAGCGCCGGTAGAAGTCCTGCAGCGCAATCGTCGACGAACTGTTCAGGCTGGTGTCAATGCTGCTCATCGCGGCGGCAAACAACGCAGCGATCAACAGACCGGCCAAGCCGGCCGGAATTTTGTTCGCAATGAAATGCGGCAGCACATTGTCAGCGTAATCATTCGGCTGCATCCAGGCTTGATCACCCCACCCGAAGCCGGGCGTATACCAGACGGTGGTCAAGCCCGGCGATTCGTCATGCATCATCTCAATAGCCTTGTCAAATTTCACCTCCTGCAACAAGTCGGGATTCACTTGGTAGTAGGAAAAGAGAATTGACCCTATGAAAAAGAACATCAGCACCACTGGCATATACATCAGCGCGCCCATCCATACCGAGCGACCGGCCGCCTTCTCGGAGTCGGCGGCGTGGTAGCGCTGCACAAAGTTTTGGTCGATGCCGAAGTTGGTTAGGTTGATGAAAATGCCGTAGAACAGCACCACCCAAAAGGTCGACTTGGCCAGGCTTGGCCCGAAGTCGCCCAAGCTGAACTTGTCTGCCTCAATGGCCAAACTCACCGCCTGCCCCGCCCCCTCCGGCATGTCGGTCAATACCAGCACCACCACCACGGTGGCTCCCAGTGTTAGAATGACGCTCTGGATGGCGTCGGTCCAAATCACCGCCTCGATACCGCCCAGCAGCGTGTACAGCGTCACGGCAAAGCCAGAGACAATGATGATCGCCGCGATGTCCCAGCCGGTCAGCGCGTGCAGTCCCAATGCCACACCGAACATGATCGTCCCCACACGGGAAACCTGGGTGAGCAGATAACAGACGACCGCATATACCCGTGCCCAGGCACCAAAACGCTTTTCCAAATGCTCATACGCCGACAGGCCGGCGTGGCGGCGGTAAAACGGCACAAACCATTTAACGGCAATGAACGCCCCGATCGGGAGCGACAGACTGAAAACAAAACTGTTCCAGTTGGAACCATATGCTTTTCCCGGCACACCGATGAACGTGTTGCTGCTCAGGTACGTGCCGAAGATCGAGAGGCCCACCACCCAGCCCGGCAGCGAGCGGTTGGCCACCGTGAAACCCTCGACCGTGCCGCTACGTTTGCGGAAATAAAAACCGGCGCCAATTAACAACGCGAAGTAAACGAAGAGGACAACGAGGTCCGGGGTTCTCAGCGCGGCCAGTATCATTTCCCTGCCTTGGCAGCAACGTAACCCGGCTGCGGCGTGGCGTTAGTTGCGACATCCTGTCTCCACCCCTCGAGCGCTGAAGCCATCCGCTTGGCCCGCGCGGGATGCCGCTTGGCCAGATTGGTCGACTCAGCTAGATCGTTCTTCAGGTTGAACAATCCCCCACCCTTCGGGCTGTCAACATACTTCCACTGCCCGTCCCGCACCGCCTGGCCTCTCCAAAAGAACTGTCGTTGGCCAAGCGACTTGCCCTCGAGCAAAACAGGGCGAAGGCTCACGCCGTCGAATGCGTGCTCCTTGGGTGCCTTGGCTCCGGCCAGGTCGAGCATCGTCGGCATGAGATCCAGCGAAATGACCATCTCGTCGCTCACCTGTCCCGACTTGATCCGGCCCGGCCACCAAGCGATGCCTGGCACGCGATGGCCCCCCTCCCACACCGTCCCCTTTTTGCCGCGGAACGGGAACCGGTAATTTTCCGGGCCACCCATGTAGGCATGGCCGTTGTCGGAGGTGAAAATCACGAGCGTATTTTTCTCGAGTTTCAACTCGATCAACTTCTCGAGCACCTGGCCGACGCACTCATCCATCGCCGTCATCATCTGCACGTAGGCTTCCTCGACCGGGGTTTTCTTTTTGCCACGATCCTTGTTCGGACCGCGCTGGATTGGGCTGCCTGGCCCCTGAAACGGCGAGTGCACCGCCTCGTGCGCCACGTACAGACAGAACGGCTTGGCCTTGTTTTCGTCGATGAACCGGAGTGCATGACGGGTGATCAGATGTGTCGAGTAGCCCTCCTCCTCGACCGTTTCCAGGCCGTTCCACCAGTCGTACACCTCCATCCGGTCGTAATGCGACAGGTAGTCGATGTTGCCACTGACAAACCCGCGAAAATCCGTGAAACCGTGGTGCATTGGGTTGAACTTTTTTTTGTAGCCGAGATGCCACTTGCCGTAAATCGCCGAGGTGTAACCAGCCTTGGCCAGCAGTTCCGGGAAGGTTCGTTCGCTCGGCCACAGGCCTCGATGATGATCCGGCACCTTTGGGTCGGCATTGATGACCGACGGCACGCCGGCGCGCTCCTGGTAACGGCCGGTCAGCAGCCCGGCACGGGTCGGGCTGCACACCACGCCGCTCGAGTGGTAGTCAGTGAAGCGCATCCCCTCCCGGGCCATCCGGTCAAGGTGCGGCGTTCGGAGCCAGCCACCATACGCGCTGGTCGCGTTGTAACCCATGTCATCAGCCATGATGATGACAAAATTCGGCTTGGCCGCGCCGGCGCAAAGCACCGCTACCAAGGCACCCATCAGGCAAATGGAACGTTTCATTTCAAAATCAGTTGCGGCCCTGCTCCGCCAGATAACGGATCAGATCAGCCAGCTGTTGCTTACTTAGATTAGCAGTCAATCCAGCCGGCATCGCGGAGCCTAATTCGGTTTGCTCACGAATTTCGCCGTGAGGAATGATAATCGTCGCTTCTTGAGTCAACGGTCGGAGAATGACGTCCTTCGCGCGCGATCGTTGTTCGTAGCCCTGATGTATGTCTCCATTCTTGGTGGTCACCTGTAAAAGGCTGTAGCCCTCCTTCACGTGGCGTCCCGGCCAGATGGTTTCCTCGATGATCCGCTCGGTGCTGAGCGTGTTGCCGATCGTTTCCAACTCCGGACCAATGAACGGGACGTCATTTTTGTTGGCCTCACCAACCGTGTGACAGGCGATGCAGCCGGCAATGGTGAACACCTGTTTGCCGTTGGCAGCATCCGCCTTGGCCGCTGCCTTGGCCAAGCTGGAAACGTACCTCGCCGAGTAGATCGGTACATTGATTTTCACACCGGCCACCTTGCCAAGATAATCCATCAGCTTGGTTTCACTGCTCCCGATGGATTGCAGCCTGGCCAAGGCCGTCGCCGCCGGGGCCTTGCCAATTTGGGCCCTGGCCAGGGCCTTGGTCAGGGCTTCGCCACCGGCTTCGCGATTAATGAATACCTGCAACACATCGTCGACCGACTGACTGCCGGCAACCATGCCGGCGCCAAGCTTCGCTGCCTCGGACAAATCCAAACGGGCAAGACTTTCCAGTCCGGCAATCCGCAATCCGGTCTGCGCATCACTGCTGACCAACTTGGCCAAGCGCTTGGTTTCGTCATTGCCCAACTCGCCCAAGGTCCGCACCGCCACCAAGCGCATGGCTTGGCTGCCACCATCACCGAATGCCAACGCGGCCGCAGACTCATGCAGTTCCGAAACCTTCCAACGAGCGATCAAGCCAAGTGCCTGAACGCGCAATTGATCATTCGTGCCCTCGAGCGCTGCGCGCAGAATGACCTGCAGATCACCTTCCGGTTTTTCGTCGCGCCGAGAGGCTGCAAGTGCCACCCATGCCGCCTCTTGGCTGGCGGTGGACAAGTGAAAATCCGGTTCAAAAATTTGACGCAACTCTCCCGGCCCACCGATGGAAGCTATGCCTTTATATATACCCGGCAACCCATCAGGCTTGATTTCCTCCGATTTGGCCAAGGCCATCAACCGAGAGAGCATTTTCCTAGAGCCACCTTTATCGAACACTGCGAGCATCGAGTCGGTGTCATCGGCAAAGTCGAGCGTGCCCTTGGTGAGTCCATCCATCCAGCAACGTTCCTGGTGTCGCACTGCCTGATTGAAGGCGTAGTCGATCCACTTGTCTCGCGAGTGTCTTGTGACCGCCTGGGCGGCCAAGTGGATCACTGACGCCTGTGGAATCTGGCCACATGAAAGAATTACCTCGAGCCGCACCTGCGGATGAGAATCATTCGCGGCCAACTCGAGCAATTCGTGAGTGTTCGCCAATCGATCATGCCAGCGACCGGCGATACGGGCCCCGAAAGCGCGGACGCGATGATCGTCGGACACCAAAGCTCGCTCAAGCAGTTGCGGGCTGGTGGCCTCGGCGGTCGCGCAAAGTGCCAACGCCTCGAGCAGGTTGCGACTGTAATTCGGTTCGTCGGTTTTCATTCGGCGAATCCAACGATCTGCCATGTCACTCACCAGCGAACCGTGACGCTTGCTCAACTCGAACTTTGCCTGCTGACGTGTCCAGCGTTCAGATGCCTTGAGCATGTCGAGCAGTTGTCCGGAAGAAGCCTTTGCAAAAGCCGGCTTGGGAACGAGCGGATTTTTTTTGTAAGCGACGCGCCAGATTCGACCGTGATGCAGGTCGCGTGTCGGGTCACGGAAATAATCGTCCTGATGGCAGATGACGTTGTTGTAAAAATCAGCCACATAAATGGCGCCGTCCGGGCCCATGCGAATATCTACCGGGCGAAATTTTCGGTGACTCGACTTCAGCACCGGCTCGCGCCAGTCGAGTTTGAAACCGGAACCGTCGGGCTGCAGTTCGAAGCGCTTCACGGTGTTGGACTTGAAGTCGTTGATGACAAACTGGCCACGCATCGATTCCGGCATGTTTCGGCCATTCAGCATCTCAACACCGCAGTATCCTCCAGGGTTGCCAATGCGACCGAGGCGCAACCGATGCTTGGCCGGAATAGAGGCCGGCGTCAGGTAGCTCACACCCCCGGCGCCATCTACCACGAGTGATTGACCCCAGTCATCAAACACCACACCCCACGGGTTGCCCGGCCCCATGAAGTCGTCCAGTAAACCGTGCAACTCCAGTCGACCCGGGCGCAGACGATACACGCCAGCTTGGTACAGTGACGAGACACCCCACGGCGTCTCAACCCTCGACTCGATGCCATCGCCCTGGCAGAAAAACAGTTCGCCGTCCGGACTCCACGTGAACGAGTTCATAGCCTGGTGTGTATCGCCGGTACCAAAGCCACTCAACACCACCTTGCGCTCATCCGCCACGCCATCGCCGTCCTTGTCACGCAGAAAAAGTAAATCGGTCGATTGCCCGACATACACCCCGCCATTGCCGGTTTCCAAGCCGGTCGGGATGTTCAAGCCGTCGGCAAAAATGGTCGAGAGATCCGCCTGGCCATCGCCGTCCGTATCGGTGAGCAGGATGATTTTGTCGTTGGGTATCTCGCCCGGTTTGAGGTGGGGATAGGTCCACGTGCAGGCCACGTACATTCGGCCCTCGGCATCCCAACGCATGGTCAGCGGATTTTCCACGCCGAGTTTTTCCGAGGCAAACAGGTTCACCTCAAAGCTGTCGGCGGGGCGAAACTCTCTCAACTCTTCCTCCGGTGAAACAGCCGGGGTAGGCGGAGGCAATGGAATCTGCTTTGCGACCCGTGGCTTGGCCAAGCCCTTGGCCACAGCGGCCATGTTTAGTTCAGCAGCGTCAATAAGTTCCGGAATCTGATCGCGCTCGTCACGGATGCTTGGAACATTTTTCTGATTGCCGATACTGAACACGCGGCGGTTATCGTCGCCGAACAGGCATTTCCAGTTTGCCGGCCGCCAGTAGTCGAACCAAAGGCGATGCTTCTCGCGAACAGAGATCAACAGATCTCCCAATCCATCAAATCCGTCTTCACGCTCGATGCCAAGCGCTGCCGCAATGTGCAGTGCAAACCTGGCCTGATTATCGGGCGCCACATGGAGACCATTCGTGGTAAATGTCTCCTCAGCATTGGTAAACAGATCCACAAACAAAGCCTCGTGATCATTTGCCACTACCCTCAACGCATTCACGTAGCGCTTGAGGTCGGCATTGCGCTCGCGCAGATCGGGGTAAAGAGGATCATCTGCGTTTTCAAACGGTGTAGGCGAGAGTACGATCAATTGCCGGTCGTCACCGCGCAACCGTCCGAACAGTTTGTCGCTGGCTTCGACAAATTTCTCAACTCCTTCGCCGCCGGCAAACGCTTCATTCTTGCCGAGTTGAACGATCACCACTGTGGCCTTTAGATTGGCTAACTGGGTTTCGAGACTGCCAAGCCCCTTGATGCCCCGGAAACCTCCGCTGCGCCAACGATCGATTTCGGTGCCAAGGGCGTACACTGTGTCTGCCTCCCACGATAGATCCCTGAATCGTGGCACATCATTTCGAAATTCCGATGTCAGCAACGTTTCAAGATGACCGCTGCGCTGCGCGCGCACCATGTCCGTACCGCCAAGGAAGACAACGACATCGTCCTTGGTCAGGTTCAGTGGTAACCCTGCGGCGAATGCAGTGGCCCCGGTCAACCACAGTGAAAAAAAAGAAAGTAATCTCACGCCCAGGAAAAGTTGCTGCGGGGATTGAGCCACAGCTGGCCAAGCGAAACGAGCTTCGTTTTGCGCTTGGCCAGGTGCGTTCAGCGGCGGGCGCGCTTGGGCGGAGCAGATCGCTCCTGCAGCCAGAGAATATCGACGTTCCTCGGCGATGAAACAAAGATTGGGATGTTCACCCCCTTGCGGATTGGCACAGAGGTGCGCGGGTCGATCCATTTCTTGATCACCGCATGGCCATCGGCCAGCGTCACCCCGCCGGCGTTGTTGTGGTAACTGGCAGGATAATCCACCCAACGCGTCGAGCCGGGGTTGCGCGGGTTGTAGCCGGTCATGTCCACAGCAAAGTAACCGTTGTTGATCCGATCCTCCCGCTGATCGAGCACGACATACAACTCGCTCAGTGGCTTGCCGGCGGCATCCGAAAGCTTTCGGATCGGCCGGTAGCCGGCCTGCCACCCCTGCAGCGCTGGCGGGTTAAGAAAGCCGTTCATTGAAATGCTCCGCACGCGTGGCAACTGCTTTCCCCCATGACGCGAGGTGCTCTTGTCAGCGGGGCATTTCCACACGCCAAGACTCCGGTGGTACGGCCAAAGGTGGCTCTGCATGAGGTAGACCGTGTTGGTGTTGTCCGGCACCGACTGCGCGTAGTTGAGCCACCCCTTTACCCACGACCGGTTGCGGGTCGGAAACACCGCGTTCGGCACGAGACGGCCATCATGGTCATCAGCATACATCGTCCACGAGAAACTCATCTGCCGGAGATTGTTCATGCAGCTGATGCCGGTCGCCTTGGCCTTCGCCCTGGCCAACGCCGGGAGCAGCAGCGCGGCAAGAATCGCGATTATGGCAATCACCACCAGTAGTTCGATCAGCGTGAAGCCGCGAAGTTGACTCTTAGCAAGGCGCATCATTCAGTCGTCCGATGAAGCACTTCCACCGATGACCTCGGCCAAAACCAAGCCGCCAAGCAGCACACCGGTGATCACTTTTATCCACATAAGAGTTCCTTTCGGTTGTCGGTCAAGCGGAGGCTCCCCCCATTCCCACCCAAACGCAACGTCAAATACCGCCACTAGCCGCGCCCCGATGACTTGACCGTGCCACCGCATTCCGACACCCTTCGTGGACCCGAATCCTGCTGCCATGAGTACACGAACCATTGCCGGCCAAGCCCTGCTCCCCGAGGTGGAGGCTTTTCTTTCGAAGGAAATCCACGGCGCCGTGATTGGCGGACAGGAGGTGCTTGCCTCCGATGGGGGCACCTTCGAAACTCACGACCCCGGCACCGGGGAGAAACTTGCCACCGTGGCCAACATGCAAACGGACGATGTCGAGCGTGCCGTTGCCGCCGCCCAAAAGGCATTCGACGAAGCCGACTGGACTCGACTGCCCTCCAACGAACGTGGTGTCCACCTCATGCGTCTCGCGGACACGGTGGAACAGCACAAACTCATCATCACTCAAATCGAGTCGCTGGACTGCGGCAAAATTGCGGCCCAGGCAGAGGATGACATTCAAAACTTCATCGATACGGTCCGCTATTTTTGTAACCTCGTGCAGGGACTGTCCCTCGATACCGCGATCCCGGTGGCCGGGCATGAAGCCTCGGTGGTGCGGCACGCCTGGGGGCCGTGCGGCTTCATCGTGCCGTGGAATTTCCCGTTTCTGCTCTGTGGCTGGGGTATTGGACCCGCGATGGCCGCTGGCAACACATGCGTGGTCAAGCCAGCTGAGGACACCCCACTCTCCACCCTCTACGTCGCACATCTGGCCAAGGAAATCGGTATCCCGGACGGTGTGATCAACGTCATCCCCGGCGTCGGCGAAGTGACTGGTGCCGCCCTGTCGAAGAACCCGAATCTCTGCCGCATGTCCTTCACTGGATCACCAGAAGTCGGGCGCATGGTGGCACGCGACTGCGGGCATAACCTGATCCCGGTGAAGCTTGAACTGGGCGGCAAGGGCGCGGCGGTGATCTTCGACGACGTCGACATCCCCGAGGCCGCCGACAAGCTTGCACAAGCAATCACCTTCCACACCGGGCAGGTCTGTTGCGACGCCACACGCTGGCTGGTTCAAAAAACGATTTACGACGATTTCTTGAATGCCGCCGTGGAGCGACTTAAAGCGGTACAGATCGGCCACCCGCTTGGCCAAGCGACACAAATGGGTCCGGTTGTCAGTGAAGTGCAGCACAAGCGTGTGCTTGGATATCTTGAAAAAGGCGCGGCTGCCGGCGCCGAAACCGTGCTCGAGGGCGGCGCTGCCCAAGTCGAGGACTGTGCCGGTGGCCATTATGTGAAACCAGCACTTCTCGCCGGTTCACTGGATAATGTTGCCGCCCGTGAGGAAATCTTTGGGCCGGTCGCCTATCTCGCATCGTTCAGCGATGAAAGCGAAGGCATACGCCTGGCCAACAACACGGACTACGGCCTGGCCAACAGCGTTTGGTCCAGCGACCTGGTGCGGTGCAAGCGAGTGGCGTCACAGTTCGAGGCCGGCAACGGCTGGATCAATTCGCACAACGTAGTCGTCCATGGCGTTCCCTACGCTGGCGTTAAAAAGAGCGGCATGGGCGGGGGAGTCGTAAGCCTTGAAACGCTTCTCGATTACTACCGCAATGTCTCCGTTATCCGGCCACTTTAAGGCAGTACGAATGCCAAAAGGTCAATGCCTAGCCCAGCGGCCCCAAACGCGGAGATACTCGGGTATGACCAGTTCCCCATCCCCGTTGGTGTCCAACGCCTTAAAAACCCCATTGGCCAATTTCTCGTCCTTCAGCTTTCCACTGGCCAAGAGTTCCTTCGCGGTCAACCTGTTATTGCCGTTGGCGTCCATCTGACTGAATATCAATTTCGCTTCGTCAGTGATAAGCCGATTTTCGACATATTCAGCCTCGGAAACGAAACCGTCGTTGTTCGAGTCCGATGCCTGAAAAATCCCTCGTCTCGACTGGGGAGTCAGATAGGCGCCGTTCTCAATGTATTCCTTTCTTGAATGCCGCCCGTCCCTGTCAGCATCAGTGAAACCAAAGACTCGACGGTAATTGGCCAATTCGTGTTCGGTACCCCCATGCCGCCCTTTTGCGCCAAAAAGCTGAAGGATCTCACGGGTTGAAACTCCTTCAATTTGCTTTGCAACTGGAGGAAGCGGCTTTAACGGCTGGGTGACCGGGGCACGAGAGCGATCAGGAATTCCATTGCCACCTCTGCCGCTCCGATTGGCACCAAAGTTCGGGCGCAATTCTTCTGCTGTGAGTTTGTCATCCTTGTTTTTGTCGAGCTTCCTGAGTGCAGCCACAGCATTCTCGATTTCCTCGGCGGAGATTTCCCCGTTCTTATCGGCGTCAAGCGTCGTCATGATAGGAAGCACGCGTAAAATGCCACCCCGGCCAGCCTGCCCAAAAATTGTCAAGACAGCAGTGAACCAAATCATGACGACAACGGATATACGAAAATCATTTCTTGGTCTCATTGCTTTTCCTTTAACTGATGCACGGGACTCGAGAGCCAGCCGGTCACTTGGCCAAGCCGCACGCGGGCTCGAATATAATAGTGCAACCGGCCAAAGTCCACGCCCTTAGTTTCCAGCTTCGCGGTGTATTGACCTTCGCGCTTGGCCAAAGGGGTGGTTTTCCACTCGGCATTCTTATGAGGCATTCGCTCCCGACTGGCCGGACCAGGCCACGGTTTTTCACGGTAAAAGGCGTGGCACAATTCGACGACCTCCACCCCCTTGGGCTGGCTGATAACGGCCCGGAAAGAAAGTGAGTCGTCCTTCACCTCAACCACCGGCTGCCGAACGTCAGGCAGCGGCTCCCCGAAAAAAACATGCCGCAGCCACAATCGCATCGCCCCTATTTGCTGTGGCGCCAACGCGGGGTGACCGCCGTTGGGATGCACGTAAATCCGTGTGTCACCCCTGAGTTGCTCCATCACCAGCCTCGCCTCGGTGGGATGGGCGTTGAAATCGTTGGAGCCGAGGTTGAAAAGGATGGTGTCGTCAGCCAAATCAGTGGGTTTTATTTTGAACTGCTCGACCAAGTGCGGCGTGAGGGATTCGCGCGCAGTGAGCTTGCGAAGCATCGCAGGCGAAGCAAACGGGATCGAGCCGGACGACACCACCGAGATGATACGCGGATCGTATTTCATCATCGCGCGCACCGACAGGCCGCCCTTCGAGCCGCCAGCCAAGATCACCTTGTTGAATTTTTCGCCAAACACCGCCTCGGCCGCCGTCCACGCCCGCCAATTGGCTTTCATGATGCCGGCGAACGACACCACATTCGCGTCGCCGCTTTCGCGAAACTGGTCGAAGGTGGCTTCCTGCCACTCGCGTTCAGAGTTCAGGCCGGTACGCCGGTTGAACTCCCGCTGCACCGGGTTCGGCTTGAATACCAGCACTGCCACGCCGACGCGTGCCGCCGTCTGTCGCCCGTAGCCCTCGAGCAGCACGCCGGGAACCTTTCGCCAGTTCACCACGTGGCTTGCAATAAACAACTTACCCTTGGCCTCTTCCGGCAACTTCACCGGCTCAAACAAATGCGCATCATGCCACCAATCCTCGCCCATGAAACGCTGACTGAAAAACCGGAACACATAATGCCGCAACACCACCTCGCGGCCATCGACCTCGATGCTCTCCTCGCGGACAGACTTACGCTCCAGTTGCAATCCTTCCGGAGACTGCAGCGCCTCGAGATCCACCTGCATCGATTTGAGTTTTTCAGGCTTGGCCGTCTGCACCCACTGGAGAACGCCCGTCAGCAACATGAACGATGTGAATACAAATGCTTTCATGTCACCGCCAACCATGCGACAGGCCGGTGCAGCTAGCACGGCTTTTCTTTCCAGCTTGGTCAAGTTGCTTTACGATACACCGAGCGTGGCATCAACCAATAAGCCGCTTGGCCAAGCAGACCGCACCGAGGGGGACGTCAATCTCTCTGAGCGACGCCATGCCTGGCAGAAGAGCAAGGTGGACGACGCCACTCGCGAGACTCTCGCCCGCGACTCAGCCGCCTTTCTGCACCAGGCCCTCTCCACGCCATGCCTCACCGAGTTGACCGGCTGCGAAGGCATTTACCTGATTGACGCCACCGGGCGGCGGTACATGGATTTTCACGGGAATAGCCTTCATCAGGTCGGCCACGCGCATCCGGGGGTGATCGAGGCGATCAAGCGGCAGCTCGACGACTTGGCTTTCTGCCCAAGACGCTTCACCAACCAACCAGCAATCAACCTCGCCGAGCGCTTGGCCAAACTCGCGCCGGGGAACCTAGCCAAGGTGCTGTTTGCACCATGCGGCACCGCAGTCATAGGCATCGCGATGAAGCTTGCCCGGTACGCCACCGGCCGGCACAAGACGATTTCTATGCTAGACTCATTCCACGGCGCGTCACTGGACGCCATCTCGATTGGAGGCGAGGCTCTGTTTCGCGACGGACTCGGCCCGCTGCTGCCCGGCTGTTTTCACGTCGCTTGGCCAAGTGCAGAGGCCGACGCCGAGGCTATTGAACGTATTCTAGTTGAGGAGGGCGACATTGGCGCAGTCATCGCCGAACCGATGCGCTGCACCACGATTGACCGGCCACCGGACGCGTATTGGCAACGCGTGCGCGAGTTATGCGATCAGCACGGCACGCTGCTGGTGTTCGACGAGATCCCGCTCGCGCTCGGGCGCACCGGCCGAATGTTCTGCTGCGAACACAGCGGAGTAACGCCGGACATCCTTGTGCTCGGCAAGGGCCTTGGCGGCGGCGTGATGCCGATGGCCGCCATGATCGCACAGGCTGATCTCGACATCGCGCCAGACCGTGCATTGGGGCACTACACGCATGAGAAAAGTCCGCTTGGCGCTGCAGCCACGTTGGCAACACTCGACGTGATCGAATCAGAAAACCTTCTCGAGCGCTCCCGCAAATTGGGCACCGAAACCGTCGACAAACTAAGAGAGTTGCAACAGCGACATGACTCGGTCATCGACATTCGCGGGCTTGGCCTCGCGATGGGTGTCGAGTTAAGTCGTCCCGACGACGCCGAACGCGTATTGTATGACTGTCTGGCCAACGGTCTCAGCTTCAAGGTCTCCGGTGGCTCTGTCCTTACCCTTACCCCGCCACTGACCATCACCGACAAACAGATGTACGAGGCCATAGCTATACTAGATACCGCGCTTGGACAGCTTTAGCGGGTGTGCTCGCGGGTGGATTGCATGAGTCGCTGCATCCGCTTGAGTGCTTTTTTTCCCGAGTCGCGCTTGGCCGAGTTGGTGTATTCGTCAGGGTCGGTTTTGTAGTCGTAAAGCTCAATGCCGTGTTTTCCGCCACCCCACTCGGTATAGCGGTAGCGTTTGGTACGAATGGTGTGGCCCAGCGGCTTGGCACCTCTGTGGCCGGGAATTTTGCCTCGTGCGTTGGACACGGTGAAGGCGGCTTGGCGCACTATAGCACTGGGATCATTCAGCACCGGCGCGAGGCTTTGGCCCTTGAGGTGCGCCGGCTTGGCCAAGCCGCACAGGTCGGCCAGCGTGGGATAAAGGTCGATCAGTTCCGCAAGCGACTCGGTGGCCCGACCGGCGTTTTTCATGCCAGGGACCGAAAGGATGAGTGGCACACGAGCGCTGCCCTCGAACAAGTCGCTCTTCTGCCACAGGCCGTGCTGGCCAAGGTGGTAACCGTGGTCGGAGAAGAAGAAGACGATCGTGTTGTCAGCGAGCTTGAGACGATCGAGCGCATCGAGCAATTTGCCGACGCAGGAATCCATCAGCGTGATTGAGGCGTAATAGGCCTGAATGATTTCCCGGCGTTTGGCCAGTGACAACTCGCGCTGGTGCGCCCGGTCAGCGAGCGCGGCGGGCGGGATGTCGTCGCGGTCGCCCGGCTTCTCCAGCACGGGGTCGATTTTGTCGAGCGGGTAGAGCTTCGCGTAGTGCGCCGGGGCAACGTATGGGGTGTGCGGCCGGAAAAAGCCCATCGCCAGAAAGAACGGCTTTCCGGTTTTGTCGGGGTGATTTTTCTCGATCAACCGGATTGCCTCAAGCGCGCCCTTGCCGTCCGTGTGCTCCTCATCGCGACTCTCAACGATGCGCCAGCTTAAGGTTCCGCCGTACTTCCCCTTTTGCAGTGTGGTCACCGGTTCCAACTCGGTACGATCGATGCCGATCGGGTTGACCACCTTGTTCCACGAGGCCGGGTCGTCTTTACCGGAGGTGCCGATCTGCAGCGGAACTCCGTAATGGTAAATCTTCCCGACACGCGCAGCAAAGTATCCGTTGCTCATGAAGTGCTGTGACAGGGTGGTGATGTCCGGATGGCGTATGCGGAAGTCGCCAGCGTTGGAAAGCACACCAGTCTGCTCCGGGTAGAGGCCGGTCATGAGCGAGGCACGGCTGGGATTGCAAACGGGGTATTGGCAGTAAGCGCGGTCGAAGCGCATGCCGCGCCGAGCCAATCGGTCGATGTTGGGCGACTGGACGAGCGGGTGGCCGTAGCAACCGAGGTCGTTGTTCAGATCGTCCACGGCGATGAAGAGGACGTTTGGCTTGGGCTGGGCCACCGATTCTGGACCGGCAAAGCAGGTCAGGGCAAACACAGCCACAAGAAAAAACGGGCATTCACGGAAAAGCATCCAAAAAAGGTAGCGAAAACAGGCCAACTGGGAAGGTTTTTTGATGCAATTTAAGGCAAGAATTCGTGCAAAAAAAGAGTTTACACCCCGACAATGCAGAGGCACCGTCTCCTCGCCCGAGGTCGGGCTGGCTCGCCGGCCCAAACCCCAATCATGAAAATACAATATCGTTTGCAGGATCTGCGTTGGCCAAGTGCAATCTTTCTCATCGGTACCGTGTTGGCCACCCTCATTGGCTTGCCGATTTTCCTTTACCACTTTGGCAGCCAGATTAACTGGTGGCTACATGGTGCGCTGTTTGTCGGGATGTTCACCGCCTCCGGCCTGAGCATCACGCTGGGGTATCACCGTTTGTTCTCCCATTTGTCCTTCAAGGCCAAATGGCCGGTGCGGCTGTTCACCCTCATCTTTGGGGCCACGGCGATGGAAAACTCCGCGCTCGAGTGGTGTTCAGATCATCGTCGCCACCACAAGCACACCGACGACGACGACGATCCGTACAACATCCAGAAAGGCTTCTTC
>JASMKO010000079.1 GCA_030749225.1 Verrucomicrobiota bacterium | reverse complement strand
GTCAACTGATCGGCGTTGACGACGTTTTGCGGGTGGCCGTTGATGAATGCCCTCACGTTTTCCACTGCAATGTCGATCAACCGGCGTCGGGCGGCCTGGGTGGCCCAGCCGATGTGTGGCGTGATGTGGCAGTTCGGCGCGGTGTACAACGGATGATCGGTGGGTGGTGGTTCGGTTTCCATCACGTCCAGGCCCGCCCCGGCGATCTCGCCGTCATGCAGCGCTTTGGCTAGGGCGATGGTATCGACAAGCCGGCCGCGTGCGGTGTTGATGAGCAACGCGCCGGGCTTCATCTCTGCCAACCGAGCGGCGTCAACGAGGTGATGGTTTGCGTTAGTCAACGGGCAGTGCAGGCTAAGGACGTCGCTTTTTGTGAACACCTCATCCAACTCGCCGATCTCGACGCCGTCGGGCAGTTCGCGCGGCGGACGGTGGTTGTGCGCGATCACGTTCATGCCGAATGCTCGGGCGATGCCGGCAACTTCGCGACCGATTTGGCCCAATCCGATGATGCCAAACGTGCGGCCGCTCAACTCGGTTAGTGGTTGATTCCAAAAACAAAAATCAGGGCAGCTCGCCCAGTCGCCGTTGCGGACGTTTTCCGCGTGCGCTGCGACGTGCTGTGTAAGGTGCAGCACGTGCGCGAAAACCATCTGCGCCACTGCCGGTGTCGAGTAGGCCGGGATGTTCGTGACCGGCACGCCGCGTGTCCCAGCGGCGGCGAGGTCGACGACGTTGTAGCCGGTGGCCAGCACGCCGATGTAACGAAGTTTCGCCAAGCGCCCGATCGACTCGCCGCTAAGGACGGTTTTGTTCGTGAGTACGATCTCGGCATTGGCGGCGTGCTCGGCTACGAGATCGGCTGGAGTGCGGTCATGCGATTGCAGTTGGCCAAGTGCAGCGAGCCCGTCCCAGTCGAGGTCGCCGGGATTGGCGGTGTAGGCGTCAAGGATGACAATTTTCACGCGGCCCCAATGAAACGAAAACCAGCCGTGCTGGGCAATTCGGAAAAATGCGGTTGCCACCGGCGGGTTGGCTGTGGACGCTGGGCGTGTGGGAGCAGCCAGGAGTTAATGCGGATCGCGATTTTCAACACGGTGCAGCTCGAGACAGCAGGCGGGATGGAACATTTTAGCATCCAGACCGCGGCGCACCTCGCGTCGCTGCCCGGCGTACAGGCCGACTGCGTGACGATGGATGAGGCGTTCAATCTCCGCTACGGGCGGTTGCACTCACTCTATTTTTTTCGCCGATTCAACCGCGCCACGATCTTTCGCGAACCACGCGAGGCAATCGAGCAGCGGCTTGGCCAGGCGCGGTATGTGCAGTGCGCGACGTTCGCGGCGCTGCGGGAGGCGCTTGGCCAATACGATCTCGTTTACAGCCGCAACGAGATCACCGAGGCGTTTTTGTTTTGCGCGCGGGTCGGCTACTGCAACGTACCGCCGGTAGTATTTGGCTGCCACTGCCCTCACCGGTACATCGGCGCGAGCACACTGCACAGTCGGTTGCACAACCTGCTCTACGCCTCGCCGCTGTATACGCGCTTGGCCAAGGGGGTGGCGGGGTTTCACACCATCTCGGGCGGCGACACGGCGGCGATCGAGCGGCAGTTCCCGGGGCATCCGGTGGTGCAAATCCCGAACCCGTACGATGCTGTCGGCTATGCCGAAAAGGCCGAACAGGCCAAGCCGCCGTTCGCGATGGACACAGCCAAGTTCAACATCCTCTGGGCCGGCCGGTTGACCGGGCAGAAAGGCGTCGCGCAATTGCTAGAGGTGATCGAACGGGTGAACGAGGCGCACGGTGCCGGAATCGAGTGGCACATTTGCGGCGAAGGGGAGCTCAGCGGCTTGGTTTCGGAAGCAGCGCGGCGGCACGTCAACGTTCACGCGCATGGCCATGTCGACCGGGAGGCTATGCCGGCGGCGTACGCGGGCGCGGCCCTGTTCATCAGCACCAGCCAATGGGGTGAGACGTACGCCTACACGCCACGCGAGGCCAACAGCCTTGGCGTGCCGGTGGTGGCGTTTGATATCTCCGGCTACAATGAAATCATCGAGGACGGCCGCAACGGCTGCCTGGCCAAGTCGATCGATGAGTTCATCGCGCACGTGAAGTGGTTCGCCGATGGCGACCGGCTCGACGGCGACATCCGGGAGTACATCCAACAACGCACCAACCACACTGCCGCCTACAGGCAACTACTCGATTTTTTTCGCGATAAATTGGAACTCGATGTCAAGCAGGGTTGAGTTGGCTGAGGGTAGACTTTAGCTTGGGCGGTGCGTGAGTGGTGACGCTGAACAACAACTGCCGCTGAAGGTAGGGATGATCTCGCTGGGGTGCGCCAAGAATCTCGTCGATGCCGAGGTGATGATGGGCTCGTTGCTGAAGGAGGGCTTCGACATCACCAACGACAACGCCGACGCCGACGCGCTCATCGTCAACACCTGTTCCTTCATTGACGCCGCGCAGGAGGAGAGCGTCGACACGATCCTCGAGTCGTCCGAGTTTAGGGAGCACGCGAACACCGGCCAGGCGCTGATTGTCTCCGGCTGCCTGTCACAGCGTTATCGAAAGGAGTTGCCCAAGCTGATGCCGGAGGTGGACGCGTTCATGGGCATCGATCAGATTGAGCAGGTCGGCGAAATCGTGCGGGGGGCGGTTGGTAATCGTGGTTCGCGGCTTGGCCAAGCGGAGGAAAAACCGAACGGCAACGAGATCGAAACCACTGTTACGCCGTCGGGCGAGCCGTTGGTCGACATCCATTCGCGGCCGGATTATATCCCCAAGTTTGAGACACCACGTTTTCGCCTCACGCCGGACCATTTCGCCTACGTGAAGATTGCCGAGGGATGCAACCATCCTTGTAGTTTTTGCATCATCCCGCGCATGCGGGGCTCGCACCGCAGCCGCGCGCAGGCCGACATCGTTAAGGAAGCTCGGCAACTTGTGGCCGACGGTGTGAAGGAGCTGAACCTCATTTCGCAGGACTCGACCTATTACGGGTTGGATTTGCGCGAGGATCACCGGCCGAACATCGCCTCGCCGGAGCGTTTCACCGTTGCGTCAAAAGAGCTGCCAGCGGATGCCTCGACGCTCGCAAGTCTGCTCCGCGAACTCAATGCGATCGAGGGCGACTTCTGGATTCGCATCCTCTACACCCACCCGGCGCATTGGACGGAGGAGATCATCTCCGTCGTCGCCGAGTGCGAAAAAGTCGTCAAGTATGTCGACATGCCGTTGCAGCACATTCACGATGCGATGCTCGAGCGGATGAGGCGTGAAACCACCGGCCAATACATCCGTGATCTGATCGGACGCATCCGTGAGGGCATTCCCGGTATCGCCATTCGCACTACGTTCATTGTCGGTTTTCCCGGTGAGACAGAGGAATACTTCGGGTCGCTGCTCGATTTCATGCACGAGGTGCGGTTTGAGCGATTGGGCGTGTTCACTTACTCCAAGGAGGACGGCACCAAGGCCGGCGTGATGGCGAGTCAGTTGACGGACGAGCAAAAGGAGACTCGCCGTGAACGCGCGATGGCGGTTCAGCTCGAGATCAGCCGGGAAATCGCCGCGGCGCAGGTGGGGAAAACTATGCGTGTGCTGGTCGAGAAAAGGGCAGACGAGGAGGAACTCAAACAGGCGAATACCAGCTCATGGGAACACGGCCTGATACGAACCGGGGACACCGATGTAGAACTGGGCATCGGCACGTGCCTTATCTCCCGGGGCGTGGCAGATGCGCCGGACATTGACGGGCGTGTGTTGATCCGGGGCGAACTGCCGCTTGGCCAATTTGCCGAGGTGAAGATCACCGGCCACACCGATTACGATTTGACTGCTGAGCCGGTTTGGCCCGCTTGGCCAAGCGACCATGAATCTCCCGAACAAACTGACCGTTAGCCGGTTGATCCTGACCGCGTTTTTCTTGGCGGCGCTGTTCATCGACTTTCCCTTTCACTTTACGGCGGCGCTGGGGTTGTTTGTTGCGGCCAGCCTGACCGATTTATTCGACGGCATCATTGCCCGCCGCCGCAATCTAATCACCGACTTTGGCAAGCTGATGGATCCGCTGGCCGACAAGGTGCTGATTTGCTCGGCGTTCATCGCTTTCGTCGAACTGCGTGATGGCAACGGCCAAGTTTGGATGGCAGCCTGGATGGTTGTTCTCATCGTCGCTCGCGAGTTGGCCATCACCGGGTTGCGGCTACTCGCAGCCAGCAAAAACCTCGTCCTGTCGGCCGAACGCCAGGGCAAGAATAAGACCATCTCGCAGATCACGGCGATCATCGCGCTGCTCGTCACGCATAGCCACGGCGACTGGGGTATCGTCGGCCAACTGTTTGCCTTCGAGATTGCCGGACACGCTTGGGCGTGGTGGGTGGCGGAGATTTCCAAGTGTGTCGCCGTGGTCCTGACGGCCCTGTCAGGGTTCCTGTATCTCTGGAAAAACCGCGAGGTGTACCTTAACGACTGCTGACCCGTGGACCGGTTTGTTCTACTGATTGCCCAAGGGCTGGGAACCGGCCGTTCGCCGGTTGCGCCGGGCACGGTCGGCACGCTACTTGGCCTGCCGCTGTTCATCCTGCTACTGCTGCCGGGCAGCCTCCTGTTTTTTGTCGGGTTGCTGCTGGTGCTCGGTTTGGCGTCGGTCTGGCTGTGCGGTCGCGCGGAGACGATTCTCGGCCAGTGCGATCCCGGTTCGGTGGTCATCGACGAGATCGTGGCGGTGCCGCTCTGTTTTTGCGGTTGGGTGTCGTCGCTCTATTTCGCCAACGGTGCAATGCCGGAGTGGAATTATTTCTTTAGCGGCACAACTTGGTACGCGTCGGTCGTTATCGTGCTGCTGTTTAGGTTGTTTGACATTGCCAAGCCGTGGCCGGTCGGGTCAAGCCAGTCATTCCCCGGTGGCTGGGGCGTCACGATCGATGACCTGCTGGCAGCCTTGTACGTCAACATTGTCACGCTGTTTTTCTTGGCTTGAGCGCCCGGTGCTTTGGCCTAGACTTGGCCAAGCGATCAAGCCTATGAAGACTCCAGACACGGCCGCGCTTTGGTTAGCGGGCCTTCTTTCACTCCAAGCCGCTCAGGCCCAGCCGGCGCTCGACACTGCACCGTTGACCATCGAGGGCGACATCGCCTCGCATCTCGTTGCCGGTGTCGACCGGTTTTTGTTGCGCGAACTGTCCGACTCCGTCGCCCAACGCGGGCGGCACTGGCAACGCGACTTCACCTCCCACACGGCCTATGCCAAATCCGTCGAGCCGAACCGCCAGCGCTTGGCCCACATCATCGGGCTGAGGGACGAGCGGGTTGCGTTTGAGGGATTGACGCTGGCGAGCACGACGGCTGGTTCGGCGCTGGCCGGGCAGACGGAGCGCATCACCATTCGCGCTGTTCATTGGCCGGCGTTTGGCGATGTGACCGCCACCGGTCTATTGCTGGAACCGCGCGGCCGGGATGTCGTGGCCAATGTGGTGGCGTTGCCCGATTGCAACCAACTCCCCGAACAGGTTGCCGGCTTGGCGGAGGGATTGCCTCCCAAGCTGCAGTTCGCGCGTCGTCTCGCCGAGAGCGGCTGCCGGGTCATCGTGCCTCTGCTCATCAATCGCGCAGAGAAGATGTCGAAGCTCTCCAACCGTGAGTACCTCTACCGGTCCGCCTTCGAGTTGGGGCGGCACCTGATCGGCTACGAGGTGCAGCAATCGCTGGCCGTGGTGGACTGGTTTACGCGGCGTTGGGCGGACACCCCGGTCGGTGTCGTCGGCTGGGGTGAAGGCGGCTTGATCGCCCTTTACTCAGCGGCGGTGGACATGCGGATCGATGCCGCCTGCGTGAGCGGTTATTTTGACTCCCGTCAAAACATCTGGCAGGAACCGATCGACCGGAACGTGTTCGGATTGCTCGAGCAGTTCGGTGATGCCGAACTGGCATCATTGATCGCGCCGCGTGCCTTGATAGTGGATGCCGCGCGAGGCCCGGAGGCGACCATTCCTGGGGGCCGCGGCGCACCGGCGCGGGTGGTCACGCCGTCAATGGATTCTGTGCGTGCAGAGGTGGCTCGTGCCCGGAAGCTGACCAGCGGCTTGAAGCCGGAACCGGTCATTGATTTGGTGGCTACCACCGAGCCGCTCGGCGACCGGGCGCTTGGGCAATTTCTGGACGCACTTCAGCCGGGCGCTGCTCTTGGCCCAGAGGACACGGCGACTATTCCCAACCTGCGTCCCAGGTCCGACGCGGCCAAGCGCCATGCCGAACAGATGCACAAATTGGATCGACACACCCAATGGCTGTTGCGCGAGAGTCCGTTCGTCCGAAAAAACTTCTACCAGCCGGATACCTCATCGCTTGCCAAGTTTGAGGCGAGCAACGAAAAATATCGCAGACAGTTTTACGACCATGTCATCGGCCGGTTCGACAACAAGGTGCTGCCGTTCAACGCGCGCAGCCGAAAAAGTCACGAGTCGGAAAAGTGGGTCGGACACGAGGTCGTGCTCGATGTATTTCCGGATGTGATTGCGTACGGGATTTTGATTTTGCCACGCGACTTGAAGGCGGAAGAGCAACGCCCAGTGGTGGTTTGCCAGCACGGTTTGGAGGGGCGGCCGCAGGACATCATCGAGGGCGATCATCACGCCTATCACGACTTCGCAGCCAAGCTGGCCGAGCGCGGTTTCATCACCTTTTCACCCCAAAACCTCTACATTTTCACCGACCGTTTCCGGACTCTCCAACGGAAAGCTAATCCGATCAAAAAGTCCCTGTTTTCAGCGATAATTCCGCAGCACCAGCAGATCGTGGACTGGCTCAAGACGCTGCCTTTTGTTGATACAAAACGAATCGCCTTTTACGGGTTGAGTTACGGCGGCAAAACCGCGATGCGCGTACCGTCAGTGGTGACCGACTACTGCCTCTCCATCTGCTCGGCCGATTTCAACGAGTGGGTTGACAAGAACGCCTCGACTCGCAACCCGCACAGCTATGTGAATAGTGGTGAGTACGAGATCTTCGAGTGGGACCTCGGGAGCACATTCAACTACGCGGAGATGGCGGGGCTGATTGCGCCGCGGCCATTCATGGTCGAGCGCGGTCATTATGACGGAGTCGCGTCTGACGAAACGGTCGGATGGGAATTTGCAAAAGTGCGTTACCTGTACCAGGGGAAACTGAAGTTGCAGGGGCGTTGCGAGATCGAGTGGTTCGATGGACCGCACACCATCAACGGAAAGGGGACGTACGAGTTTCTGCATCGTCACCTCGACTGGCGAAGGCAATAGAATCTGAATGGCGTTGCGGGACGGGTTCTTGACTGAAACAGGGCCCAAAAAAAGTTCATTTTTTTTGTTTTTTTCTGTTGCCAAAAAAAAAACCGGCCCTAGAGTAACCGTCCCAAGAAGTTGGCTCTTCCCGAAGAGCGCTTCTTAGACAGGATTAGGTCCACGTTTTGTTGTGGAAGAAATCCAAAACCAAGGAGGTGACAACGAACAAATGGCCGCAAAGAAAAAAGCCAAGAAGAAGGCAAAAAGAAAGGCAGCACCCAAGCGGAAAGCTGTGAAGCGGAAGGCAGCCAAGAAGAAGGCAGCACCGAAGCGTAAAGCCAAGAAGAAGGCAGCTAAGAAGAAAGCAGCGCCCAAGCGTAAAGCTGTGAAGCGTAAAGCCAAGAAGAAGGCAGCGCCGAAGCGTAAAGCCAAGAAAAGGGCGAAGCGTAGAAAGTAGTAATAACCCTTAACGGATAACGCGGATTGGAGGTTCTGCCACGTGCGGAACCTCCATCCTTCTTTTTTTGGGTGGCAACTGGCATGATTCGGCCGTGGCCACACTTGTTTTTGACATCGAGACGTCCGCCGTCCCGCTTGAGTCGTTTGACGAGTCGACCCAGGAGTACCTAATGCGCCCGGCAAACAGTCTGCCCACCGAGGCGGAGCAGGAGGCCAAGCGGGAGGAACTGATGCGGATGATGAACCTGTGGCCGTTCACCGCGCAGGCGGTCTGTGTGGCGATGATCAACGCCGAGACGCTTCGTGGTCAGGTGATCTTCATTGCCGACGATTTTGAGTCCAACACCCGGGCGGCTTCCGGGGTGGAGTTCATGCCAGTGATAGACGAGGCGGAACTGCTGGCGCAGTTCTGGGCGGTGGCCGGGCATTACGACAGGGTGGTGACGTTCAACGGGCGGCAATTTGACGTGCCGTTTCTTTACCTCCGCTCGGCGCAACTCGACGTGCCGATAACGAAAAAAAACTGGCTGGGCTACCGTTTTGCGACCGAGCCGCATTGCGATCTGGCGGAGCAGTTGACCTTCTACAATGTCAGTGGTCGGGACGGCGCGGCGCGGCGGTTCAATCTCGATTTCTACTGCAGGGTGTTCGGCATTGAATCTCCCAAGTCGCACGGAGTCACTGGCATGGATGTGAACCAGTTGATGGAGGAGGGCCGATATGGGGAGATCGCGGAGTATTGCGTACGGGATGTGTTTGCCACGGTCAGGCTGTTCGACATCTGGAAGGCTCGGCTCGAGGGTATCAAGTGAGCCGCTTGGCCAAGCGCGTCAATCCTCGTCCCTGACCGGCCGCAGGCTTGCGATGGCCGCCATAGTTTCGTTGGTCACCTGTTGGTAGAGCGCGCGCCATTCCGGGCGCGGGCAGGCTTTTGCCTTTTCGCGCACCGCGTCGAACGGCATTGAATGGCCGAATTTCACCGCGATCATGTCTGGCATTGGCACGCGCCGGTGCCGCCCGTAGGCGTTGTAGGTCCAGACGCGCACCGGGACAACTGGCGCGTGCGACTTGAGGATGGACAGCCCGATGCCGGCTTTGGCCGGCTGCATCGTGCCGTCATACGTTCGTGTGCCTTCGGGGAAAATAAGGATGGCGTCGCCGTTAAGCAGCCGCTCAAGGATGTTTTTCAGGCCTTTCGCGCCGCCGCCACCTCGATCCACCGGCACGGAGTTGAGGCCGCGTAGGAATGGGCCGGAAAGTCGGTTTGAAAACAGGTCTTCGCGGGCGAGGTAGTGGACCGGACGCGGCAGGCTGCTGCCGACCAGTGGCGGATCGAGGTAACTCTCGTGGTTGGCAGCGAGGATCACCGGGCCGTTGAGCGGCACGCGCTCTGGATGGTACACACGGCACTGGAAGAGGTTCCGGAACACCAGCCGCGACGCACTCCAAGCCAGCCAGTAAAGCGGAGTCACCCGGCCGCCTCCAGCCGCTTGCGCACCTCGTCGATGATCAGTGCGCTAGTCTCCTGCGCGGTCATTTTGGAGTTGTCGATGACGCGTGCGCCTAGCGCGATCATCAGCGGTGCGGCGGCGCGCTGGCTGTCGCGCTTGTCCCGCTCGGCTAGGTTTTCGTCCACACCGTCGCTGGCGCGGCGCTTGGCTCGCTCGTCCAGCGAGGCGTCGAGGTAAAACTTGAAATTCGTCTCGGGAAAAATGTTCGTGCCGATATCCCGTCCCTCCATCACGAGGTTGCCGAATCGGATACATTCGCGCTGTTTGGCCTTCATCCACTTGCGTACGCCCGGCACGGCGGCGACGGCTGGCACGGCGGCACTCGTCTCGGCAGTGCGGATTTCCTTCTCCGGGAAGTAACCGTTGACGTAGAGGCGGATGTGGCCGTCGTCGTCGCTTAACTCGGTTTTCCAGCGGCGGCAAAGCGAGGCGACCGCCTTGTCGTTGTCGAGCTCAACTCCCTTCTGGAGACAGTGCCACGCGAGGCTGCGGTACATGGCGCCGGTGTCAACGTAGGCGTACCCCAGCGCCTTGGCAATGAGCTTGGCATTGGTGCTTTTGCCACTGGCGCTAGTTCCGTCCAGCGCGATCACGATTGGTTTTCCCATGAATAAATTCGGCTGCTCTTCAGTCCGCCGCCAGCCGGTCCGGTTCCAGCCGGTTGCCCTGTTCGTCCAGCAGCGTGGCGCCCAGCCCCCGGGGAGCCGGTGAGCCGAGCTTCTGGAAAAACGTGGGAAACGTTTTGCGAACGCAGGCGGGATTCTTGATGCGGATGCCCGGCACTTTCAATCCAAGAGTCGCAAAACACATCGCGATGCGATGATCGTTGTGCGTCTCTATTGTCGCGCCATGCAGCGCGCCGGGCGAAATGTCCAGCGTATCGCCGTCCTCGACGACCGCCGCACCGCACTTGGCCAGCCCATTGCGGAGGGCCTCGACGCGTTCGCATTCCTGTATGCGCAGCCGGCCCAAGTCGGTGAAGCGCACCGGCCGCTTGGCCAACGGTGCGATGGTGATCGCCGTCATGATGCTGTCACCTAGGTCATCCCGCCGCGATAGTGCGCCGGTCAGCGGCAGCTTGGCAGGGAAATCCGCGTCGATCTGCCAGCCGCAGCTTGGCCAGCGCGCCACGGTGACCGGTCTCCCGCCGTCCGCTGCCAAAATGTGCCCGGCGGCCCAGAAGTAACTGCCACCTGAGGCGTCCGGTTCGATGGCCAAGCAGCCGCCGCTGCTTGGGAACGCCTCGATCAGGCCGGTGGTCATCGCCACGTATGGCGACGCCGCGCCGCGCTCGCCGTCGATGCCGACCTGCCATTGGCCAAGCCCGGCACTGAGCAGCAGTGCCGAGGCGAACTGCGAGCTTTCCCCGATATTGACGCGGCAACTCCCGGCGCTTGGCCCGGTGCCGTGGATGGTGATCGGCAGTTTGTCGTCCGCCGAGTTGATGAGATAGCCTAGCTCGCGCAGCGCGCCTAGCAGCGCGGCCTGCGGGCGCTCATGCATGCGCGGCACCCCGGCGAGTCGGTAGACGCCTTGGCCAAGGCAGAGGAATGCCGTGAGAAAACGGGCCGCCGTACCGGCGTTACCGACGAACAGCTCGAGCGGTTGCTCCGCCGTGCCCCCGGGCGGAATAGCTTGGCCAAGCCCGGTGACGCCGAGCGTGCGGTTGCCCGGTTCGCAGGGGTCAGGCCGGACTTCGATCGCGTAGCCAAGCCGCCGCAGTCCCTCGACCATCACCTGTGTGTCCTCGCTCCACAACGCGCCCTCGAGTGTTACGTCACCCTTGGCCAGGGCGGCGAGAAGGAGCGCGCGGTTGGTGAGGCTCTTTGAGCCGGGCACCGTGATTTCCGCCTCGGGCGTGGTGTCCAGCGGTACGATCTCGATGAGGTCGGGCAGAGGCATCCTTAGTCGTTGGCGACGGAACCGCCCCAGTTATCCCGCATGACCTTGGCGTGTTGCAGCCAGGCCTCGATCGCCTCCGGCGAGTCGCCGGCGATCAACCGGCGCAGCTGGCCCAGTTCCTTGGCGAACTCGTCGATCGCGGTCAAAATGTCTTCGCGGTTCGAGCCGACGATGTCGCGCCACATCACCGGCGAGCCGATGGCCAGGCGGGTCATGTCGCGAAAGCCTGTCGAGCAAAGCTGCACCTGCTGTTTGCCGTGCGCAGAATCCAGCACGCTGCCGGCCAAGGCTGAGGCCAACAGGTGCGGCAGATGGCTGCACCGGGCGACGAGCCGGTCGTGCAGGGCAGGGGACATCTCGACTGGGCGCGAGCCGAGGCTAGTCCAAAACGCGCTTACCGTGGCCAGCGCGTCGGCGTTGGTGCCGTCGGTCGGCGTGACCACGCAGGCTGCCTTGTCGAACAGGTCCGCCCGGGCGGCGGCCGGCCCGGTTTGTTCGCTGCCGGCCATCGGGTGGCTGCCGACGAAGTGTGCGCCCGTCTCGGCGCAAAGCGGCGTCAACTCCGCAACGAGCTGCCGTTTCGTGCTGCCGACATCGGTGAGAACCGTGCCCGGCTTGATGTGGGGCAGGATGCGCTTGGCCAAGCCGGTCATGCCGGAGATCGGCGTGCACAGCACGACCAGATCGGCATTGCCGACTGCTGCTGCAGGGTCGAGCGTCACCTCGTCGGCGATGCCCAGCGACTGGCAGTCGGCCACGCTCTCGGGTCGGCGCACCAGCGCGGCTACGCGCTTGGCCAGGCCGCACGCCTGCGCTGCCAGGCCAATTGACCCGCCGAGCAGCCCCGCCCCTATGATGGTGAGCCTTTCCAATGGCACAGCGGCATTAAACCGGCGCAACCGCCGGGAGTCGAGCAGAGTCGGGAATTGCCCTGAAAAGACAGCATCGCATTGACGCTGGGCGGGGTGGGCTGTTACACACCACACCCAGTTTGGGTGCGCTGGGAACAGCGGCCTGACAAACACGAAAAACATGCCTGCAAAAAAGAAAACGACCAAAAAAACCGCACGCCAAAAACCGAAGTACCGCCGCGTCTTGCTGAAGATCAGCGGGGAGGTGCTCGGCGGGGAAACCGGCGGCATCTGTCCCGAGGCGGTTCACGACGTTGCGGCGCAGGTGCGCGAGGTGGCGCGGCTCGGCGTGCAGATTGGCGTCGTCGTCGGTGGGGGGAATATTTTTCGGGGATTACAGGGCAGCGAAAAGGGCATCGAGCGGGTAACCGGCGACCAGATGGGCATGCTCGCCACCGTGATCAATTCCATGGCGTTGCAGGATGCGCTCGAAAAACAGGGCGTAGCGACCCGTGTGCAGTCGGCTATCACCATGTCGCAGGTCGCCGAGCCGTTCATTCGACGCCGGTCCGTTCGCCATCTTGAGAAGGGTCGGGCGGTGATCTTCGGCGGCGGCACCGGCAACCCGTATTGCTCCACCGATACGGCCGCCGCTCTTCGAGCCAATGAGATCGGCGCGGAGGTCATCCTAAAGGCCACCAAGGTCGATGGTATCTACGACAGTGACCCGATGAAAAACCCGAAGGCCAAGCGCTTCGCCAGGATCAGCTACATCGACGCGTTGCAGAAGCGGCTCAAGATCATGGACTCGACCGCGTTCTCGCTGTGCATGGACAACGGAATGCCCATCATTGTCTTCGACCTCTTCAAGAAACACAACTTCCGCAAGATCATCCTCGGTGGCCGTGTCGGCACGCGGGTAAGTTAAAACGGACGCCTACCGCGCTTGGCCAAGTGCGATGATCAAACAATCACGTCTCCTGTTGAACCGCCGTTTGGATGCAGGCCAAGCGACTCGCGGATCTTTGCCAGTTCAGTTCTGATGCCGTTTTTGAAAAAAATGATATCCGCCTTGTGAATGAGTAAGTTGGCGCCCATGTTGATGAACCGCGTTTGGCTGGCGACATCGCCCCACGCGTGAATCCCCGCTCCAACACCCTTGGCCCGGGCCTTGGTGAAAATCGTCTCGGCCGTCTTGAGAAATGTCGGGTTATTGTACTCCTCCGGTACACCTAGGTTGGATGATAAATCGTGGGGTCCGATGAGCACCGAGTCGATTCCTGGTACGTCAAGGATACGATCAAGGTTTTCCACCGCCGGCGCGCTCTCGATATTGATGATAAGCAAGTTATCCTGATTGAATCCGGGCGTGTAATCGGCGAGCTGGCCGGGCAACGGCTCGCCCGCGAGAGCATCGTCGAGACGCTTGCCTTTCAGCGGCCGCAGCTTGGAGGCACCGCGAAGTTGCTGTGCCTGCTCGACCTGCTCGATGTATGGCGCGACGACTCCGGCTGCGCCGTCGTCCAGCACCATCGTTGCCTCGTAAGGAGAAGGGGAGACGGTGCGAACCAGTGGCGGCAGGCCCATCGCGGCGTAGGTGCGGCACATCCACGAAATTTGGCTGCGATCGAGCGCAATGTGCTCGGTGTCGATGAACACAAAATCAAGTCCACAGTCGCCCAGTACTTTCGGCCAGAACGGCGACGGCGAAACGATCAGCGTCCCGAAAACCGGGCCGTCGTCATGAAGCGCATTTTTTAGTTCAACGGGTGTCATTTTAGTGGGGTCACTTCCACTGGTTGGCCGGTATTGCCGGACTCGACTGCGGCGAAAACGGTGGCGGCAATGTCGCGCCCGATTCTGGCATTGAGGATAGTTTCACAGCCGGTGTCGAGTGCGCGGGCAAAGTCGTCCATCAACAGGAAGTCATTCTCATTGGCGATGCGTTCGTTTTTGAACTCCAACGGCGGCTGGTCGCGGTAATGAATGCTGACCTCCGGCCGGGCCTCGCTAATGACAATCCCTCCTTTCGAGCCGACGGCGTGAATCTTGATTTCGCCGATGTCCGGGTGGCCCGCTGCGCCAATTCGCCCGATGCAAAGCGAGCCGACGATGCCGTTTTCAAGTTCCAACGAAACCGTGGCGAGGTCATCCACGTGGTTGTCAACATTGGCCTGATGGAAATGTGTCGCAGTGCGGGCGAACACGCGCTGCACATTTTGGCCGGTCAACAGTTGTACGTAGCCCAGCGGATAGATACCCTCGATCTGCAGTTCGCCCATCGCCTCGTTGCCCACGCCCCCGTCGGATCCATCGGCGTGGGCCTCGATCTGGCGTTCGAGCCAGTTGATCGGCGGGTCACCTGGCTGTCGGGTGCCCTTGGATGGCCCGGCATCCTTTGAAAAATAAAAGTCAACGTGGATGGCATGCAACTCACCGATCGCTCCTGATTGAACCGCCTCTTTGGCCTGAATGACAGCCGGGAGGTAGTTGCGATTCCAAAGGAGAAATTTGATGTCGTTGCGTTGCACGGCTTCGACAAGCCGGTCGCATTCCGAGAGCCGGGTGGACATCGGCTTGTCAGCAATGACGTGCAGTCCGGCATCAGCGGCGCGTACGGCAAGGTCGCAATGCCGTTCGGCTTCGGAGCTAACCGCGGCGAGATCGAGGTTGTACTCGGCGATCGCCTTGGGCACGTCGCGCACGTATGGGATACCAAACTCGTCGGCGAACAGTTGGTTGCGTTCGTGCACCCAGTCCGGTTGATCGGCGTCATCGGCCACTACAACCAGTTTAAACCGTGGATGCGCCGCCACGGCACGCGGCAGATAGTCGTGTTTCACCACACTCAACACACCGGCGCGAAATGTTTTCTTCGGATCCGCCACGGCTCAGTTGCCCGCCCTTCCTTCTACGACCTTTTTGGTCTGGGCGGACTCGATGACTTGTGCGGCGACTGCTGCCGCGCGGGAGGTGTCGGCAAGTGTGACGGTTGCCTCGCGTTGTTCACCGATTGCGTCAACGAACTCCTGTAGTTGGTCGGCGAGATCGGAGCGGCCCTGGCTGGTGCGGATTGCGTTCGGTTGGCCGCCGGCGTAGAGCAGGTTCATGTTGTGATGATCGTCGGCATAAACCGCACCGGTGTCGCCGATCATCGTCAGTGAAAAATAATCCCCGCCACTAGGCAGCGACGCGGCGACATCAATCATCGCCATGCCGTCGTTTGCAAAACCAAGATGAAACTGGATGTAATCCGGATTGGCTGCAGACTGCAGCGACCACACCGTCTTCGGCGCACCGCCAAACAGCCAGCAGGCGAGGTCAGCGTCCGGCAAAATGTGCTCGGAAAGCGAGCCGCCGCCCTCATCGGGTGGCAGCCAGCGGTGGATACGCAGCAGTCCAGCTTGGCCAAGTTTGCCGGCGTCGATGCTACGCTTGACCGATTGTATCGACGGTATAAAACGCCACGGATGTGCCGGCATCAGCAGCGTGTCCGCCTGGCCAAGCGCGCCGAGTTTGCCGCCGGCCGGTCCCGCAAGAATCGGTTTACTCAGCGATGAAGCCGCCTTGGCCAAGCGCGCCGTGCTCGCTGGGTCAGTGTCGATCACCAAGGCGTCAAATGCGTCCGTTTGGTCGGCCAAAATCGCATCAGCCGAGGCGGCTTCCGTCACCTTGCCAAGCGCTTGGCCTGATTCGCCGGAATTCGCCGGCGCATATACCGTCCAAACCGCCCGATGGAGCCGGGTGATCAGGGCGCCGTATGCCTCTGACGTCTCGGTTGAACTGATGAGAGCGAGGCGAATCATGATGGTTTTGGCAAAATAATTGGGGCGGGAAATATCTCACGCAACGTGCAGCGGGCCAAACCAATTTGTTGCACCATGCCGAAGTCAGGCGCATTATCCGCGTCGACCAGCCAAGGCTCGTATCGTGTCAGACTCAATCCCAACCCATACCCTCACCCAGACAGGACGATACCTGATCGTCTTCTCTGCATTTCTAGGCTGGTTCTTCGCTGGAATGCACTTGGGCACCACCTCACTGGCCATGGGTTCCGCTGCAAAGGATCTGTTGCAAAACACCGGCCTCTACGAGGTGAATGCAGCAGACCGGGCCACCGCCGCAAAGCAGATCGAGCAAAACGGGGAGAGCGATGTCGACGCGTTGGCCAAGGCCGCCGCCGACAATCGGCTCAAGATCGACAGCAGTAAGTGGTTCGGCTACTATGTATGTGCGCTATTGTTCGGTGGAGCAGCGGGTGGACTGGTGTTTGGGCGGTTGGGCGACCGGTTTGGCCGAGTGAAGGGGATGACTGCTGCGATTTGTTGTTATTCCGCCATGTCGCTCGTTGCCTACTTTGTGCAGTCGCCGGGTCAATTGTTGGTGGTTCGTTTCATCGTCTGCATGGGCGTGGGTGGCATGTGGCCCAATGGCGTGGCGTTGATGAGCGAGGCGTGGGCCAATGTCTCCCGGCCGCTGCTCGCTGGCGTGATCGGGACTGCGGCCAACATCGGAATCTTCGTGGTCGCAAGTATCGGCAAGTACGCCCGTGAAGTAACTGTCGACGACTGGCGTTGGGTGATGTTATTGGGCGGCGCACCGATTGTACTGGGCTTGTTGGTCCCGTTCATCGTACCGGAATCGCCGCGTTGGCTCGCCCAGAAAGCTGAGAGCAACTCTGACAGTAAAACCTCCGGGGTAAGTGCGGCGGACATCTTTAAACCCGGTATGCTTGCCGTGACGCTGATCGGGATATTGCTCGCGACCGTGCCGCTGTTCGGTTCGTGGGGCAGTTCCAACTGGGCGGTCAAGTGGGCCGAGGACGCCGGGTCGGACGGCCTGAAGGCACAGGTTATCATGTGGCGTTCTTTGCCGGGAATCGTCGGCAGTTTTCTCGGCGGCTGGGTCGCCAGCCTAGTCGGGCGAAGACGCAGCTATTTTCTTAACAGCTTAATCTGTCTTGCCAGTGCCCAATGCATGTTTTGGTTTTCCAGTCCGACTGAACCAGGGATATTCCTCTTCTGGACTGCGGTACTTGGCTTTTTCAGTGGTATCTTTTTCGGTTGGCTGCCCCTGTTTCTCCCGGAGTTATTTGTCACTCGCGTCCGCTCAGTCGGGGCCGGGGTCTGCTTCAACTTCGGCAGGATCATCACCGCTGTCACCGTGTTCATCACGGCAGGACTGATTGTTTATTTTGACAACGACTTCCGGCAGATCGGTCGCATCACCAGTTTGATTTATCTCTTTGGAGCCATTGGGATACTGTTGATGCCCAAGGGAGTCGAGGGCACGATCAAGGATTAGCACAAACGAGTGGAAACCATGTCGCAACGGGTTGGCATCATAGGCGTGGGTCTGCTGGGCGGGGCGCTTGGCCAGCGCCTCGCTGGGTTAGGCTGGGAGGTGTTTGGGCACGACCCCGCTGTTCCAGTCGTAGACGGCCTGACGATGTATGCCAGCGCGACCGAGTTGGCAGGCCAATGCAAGGTCATTCTGCTTTCACTCCCGACAAGTGACATCGCCGTCAGGGTGGTTGATGCGCTTGGCCAGACGGTCAACGGACAACATTGCTTCATTGACACCACCACCGGCGAGCCGGGTGAAATGGAAGCGCTTGGCCAAGCGCTGGCCGGGCGTGGTGCCATGTACCTTGAGGCCAATGTTGCCGGCTCCAGCGAATTGGCCAAGCGCGGTGAAGCCTCGCTGTTCCTTGGTGGGTCAACCGAAACAATCAACCGCTGCAGTACCTTGCTCGAGTCATTGGCTGCCAAGCGGTTTCACGTGGGCCCGGTGGGCGCCGCCTCTCGATTTAAACTGGTCCACAATTTGATTCTCGGACTGAACCGCGCTGCGCTTGCCGAGGGCTTGGCTCTTGCTGAAGCGCTTGGGTTTGACGCGGCCGATATGGCCGAAATTCTGCGCAAAACACCCGCCACCTCGGCAGCGTTGGAGGCCAAGGGCGAGAAGATGGCCAAGGCCGATTACGAACCACCGCAGGCCCGGCTGGCACAACATCTCAAGGACGTGCGGCTGATCCGGCAATTGGCCGACCGAGTCGGTGCGAATACTCCGCTGAGTTCCGTTCACCAATCGCTGCTCGAACGCGCCGAGGCGCTGGGGTTCGGCGGGGCGGACAACGCTGCCGTGATTGAAGCGTTGCGCCGCGGGAATTTGTGATTGAAACGGTTTGAATCCGGTACTATCAACCGTCGCGTGAATCCGGAAAGCAAGTCATCCCAAACGGACGGGTTTTCGTTTAACGTCGGCGTGATTGGGGCGACCGGCTACATCGGCGCGCCGTATCGGGCGGAGATCCGAGAGGCAAACGGTGGGAGGATTGTTGCCCTCTGCGCCCGCCGCCGAGAGTTGCTCGAGGCTGCCGGCAAGGAGGATGGTGCCGAGTTGCTGACCGATAAATGGCTCGAGGTCGTGCGTCATCCGGATGTCAATTTCGTCATTGTCGCGACGCCGGATGCGTTGCATCACGAGGCGGTGATGGCCTGTGCCGAGGCCGGGAAACACCTGCTTTGCGAAAAACCGGTCGGTGTGAACGCCGCCGAAGCCTTTGAAATGTGGGCGACGTACCGCGATGCCGGGCTGGCCCATTACGTGCCGTTTTGGACTCGTTACTGCGAGCCGTTCGTGCGAACCCGCGAGGTGATTGAGTCCGGTGTCTTGGGCGACATTCGCGGCGTGGTCTATCGTTGGCACAATCCGCGTCCGGATGACATGCCACTCACGTGGCGCGATGACGCCGGATTGTCGTCGGCCGGCAGCATTGCCGATGTCGGCTCGCACGCCTACGACACCTTGCGCTGGTTGCTGGGCCGTGAGGCAACGCGGGTGCAGGCGCATGCCGATACGATCACCCCGGCCAGGACCGACCTGGGTGCGATCAACCTCACCGAGGCGCTTGGCCAGGCAGGTGGTCAGGTGGGGGCGCCAAGGCGCAAGGGGACGACATTCGACTACGCGAGCATTGCGTGGGAGTTTGACGATGGCGCTGTCGCCACGCTGGTGCTCTCACACACGCCTTTTTTCCGGAAGGGCATCGCGCTGGAGCTGGAGTTGCATGGTACCAAGGCGTCGCTTGGCCTGGATCGTGTGAGTGGAAACCTGACCCTGGCCAAGCCGGACGAGCCTGTGGAGATCATCGACACTGTGCCGGCCAACGGCTTTGGCAATCGTTTTGCGAAATACGTTTTCCCCAACCTGCGCCAGGCGCTTGCTGGTGAGGAAACAGACCATCCCGACCTGAAGGACGGTTGGCGCGTGCAACTTTTCACCGACGCAGCCGCTCGCTCAGCCCGCTCTGGCCGCTGGGAAACGGTGGAATGAGCATTCCGTTAAGCCTTCTCAATGGCGCGGGAATGTTTTTTTGCGATGCCAAACCAGACGACCAGGGCAATCGCTATAATTCCTAGGATCAGTATGATGCTTGTAGCATTGGTGCTCATTACGCTCCATGTCATCCATGCGGTGAATGAAAGGAATACGATCGGGGGAAGTGGAAACCAGGGTGTTTTTGCGGGGCGATCCAGGTTTGGTTTTCGAATTCGCAACACAATGACCCCCGCTACGGCGACACCCGTGGTGAGTGTGACAAGTGTCCCAACCGATTCCACTAATTCCTTCAGTCTTGTCGACCATATCAGGATTAGACTTAAGGCGCACATGAGTACCAGTGCATTGACCGGTGATCCGCGACGATTCAGGTGAGCCATTCGTTTTGGCATTTCTCCCCGGCTGGCCATCGAGTAAATCACCCGGGAGCCAATCATGATTGCAACGCCAAGGGTCAAAAAAAAGACCAGCATGATCAGCATGTTGAAGGCGACCCCGATGGAGTCACCGAACAGGCGTTTGGCCGCGAAAAAACCGATTGCGTCTTGTTGTGCCATTTCGTGCGGAGCGGCTGCCCAGAGGAAAACGCCGTTTATAAGCAAATATAATAGTGTTACAATGCTTATACCAAGCAGCATCGATCGTTTGAGATTATTTTCCGGATGACGAATTTCGCCACCGATAAATGAGGTGGCCATGTTTCCCTGGTAGGCGAACGAGGTCATAGCAAGCGCGGCTCCGAAAACGGCAATCTCGGCGCCTAAACTTCTGATTGGTTTAGCTTGGGCCAAGACGCTGGGGGCAGCCGTTGATTCTGTCGCGAAACCCAAGACGATGAACGCTAGAAGCAGGCTGATCTTGAAGAAAGCCCCGAAAACGTTGAGTGCATTTCCCTCTCGGACACCGATGGCATGAATCGCTGTCACGAAGACAACAGCAAAACTTGCAGCAATTTGTACGGAGATAATTGGGAACAAATTCTCCATGTAGGATCCAAAACTACCCGCAACGAATGCGATTGATCCGGTAAACCCGAAAAACACCATTGAGAATCCAGCCACAAATCCGGCGGGTCTACCGAAGATGTTTCGGATGAAGACATAATTGCCTCCTGCTTCAGGCCAAATGCTTGCCAACTCAATGGCACAAAGTGAACCGCAGAGTGCCAATACCCCGGATAATCCCCAGACAGCCAAGATGCCAACATTACTTCCCAAATCCGCGGCGAATAGGCCGGTAGTCATGAAGATGCCGGCACCAATCATGTTGCACACTACCGTACTCGTGGCCGAGCCAAGGCCCAG
>JASMKO010000078.1 GCA_030749225.1 Verrucomicrobiota bacterium | reverse complement strand
AATCGACCAGACGGGTGAAGCCCGCAAGGCCGATGGCACCCGTGGGACTCCAGGCTTCAGCGGCATGCGCGGTATCGGACGCAGTTCACGCGGCTCGGGCAGGGGTGGAAGCAATGATGTCTTCTCCGGCAGCCTCGGCGGACTGGGTGGCTGGGCCGTTGGCGGCACGCCGCGTATCCTGCCACTAGGCCTCGCGCGTAAACTCCCCGCCGGAGCCGACATCGTGCTTAACTCGCACTTCCACCCCTCCGGCAAGGAAGAGGACGAGCAGACCACCATCGGGCTTTATTTTACCGACAAAAAACCAGATCGCACCTTGATCGGCTTCCAGGTGCCTCCCGTGTTCGGAAGCATATCCGGCATCGACATACCGCCCGGTGAAAATGATTACAAAGTCACCAGCAAGTTTACCACGCCGGTAGACATCGATCTCGTTGGCGTCGGGGCACACATGCACTACATTGGCCACACGGCCAAAGCACATGCCACCTTGCCGGACGGTACCGTCAAGTCGCTTTTCTACATTGATGATTGGGACTTCAACTGGCAGGGCCGCTACTTTTACGACAAACCAGTTCGCCTACCGGCCGGTACGACCGTCGAGGGCACGGTATCGTTCGACAACTCAGCCACCAACCCGTTCAACCCGTTCAACCCGCCGCGCCGCATCAAGTGGGGACTTGAGTCGACCGACGAGATGGGCAGCGTCATCTTTAGCGCCGTACCTGCGAGCGAGGCGGATCTCGACGAATTTAACGCCGCCGTTCGCGACCACGTCGTCGATGAGGCCCGCTTGATGGCCGAGCGCCGCTTCGGCGAACGCGCCGGGGGGCGCAGCAGCAGCCGCAGCAGCTTGGCCGACCGGCTGGAACAATTCCGTAGCCGCCGCCCTGGAGGCAACAACAGCAACCGTCTCGGCGGCGACTGGCGCGGCCGCCTTGGCACGCGACTCCAGGAGCTGGACAAAAACAACAACGGCGAAATCGAGCCGGACGAAATCGACGACCGCTCCCGCCGCTACATCCGCTTCATCGACACCAACAAGGACGGCACAGTCAGTAAGGAAGAGCTCAGCCGCCTCAAAAGCCGCTAAGAGCAGCGACCAAGCCCTCCAACTGCCCGCGGGTGTGTTCGCTGGAAATGGCGAAACGGTAAAAGGCACCCTCGCTCCCCGTCGGGTAACGGATGCACGACGGATAAATGCCGGCGCTCAACAGCCGACGGCGCATCGCTGCCGCTTTTTTCCTGGGACATTCAAGGCTGAACACCGGGAACGCCAAGTCGCCGACCGGCACCCCGGCGGCAAGCAACCTGTCCTTCACAAACGCGGTGTTGCAGCGCAGTCGCTTGGCCAAGCCGAGGCGGGTGCGCAGCAAATCGAGCGATGCCAGCGTGGCCCTCGCCAAGCCGGTCGGCAACGAGCTGCTACCGGTGACGACCGGGTTGCCGCCGAGCAGCGCCGCCCGCAGCCAGCGCGGCCCAAGAATCGCCCCGCCAAAGCTCCCTAGCGCCTTGCTGAAAACGATTGACTGAATCACCCGCCGTTGGCCCAGGCCGCATTGCTCAGCGGTGCCGCGCAGCCGCTCGCCCAGCACACCCGCACCATGGGCGTCGTCGATCCACAGCGTGGCCGATCGCGGGAGTCGCTTGGCCAAGTCGGCCAATGGCGCGATGCGGCCCGATACACTGAACACGCCATCGCACATCAGCAGCACCCGCTTGGCCGCTCGGCGGCGGCTCAGCCGCTTGGCCAGGTCGTCGGCATCGCAGTGACGGTAGCGCACGATCGGACAGCCGATAAACTGCGCGGCGTCGCGCAGGCTCACGTGAGCTCTCTCGTCGATGAACGCCGCGTCGAACCGGCCTTTGGCCGCCTGGCCAAGCGCGATGTTGGCGAGGTAGCCGTCGCCAACGACAGTGGCGGTTTCACTGCCGAAAAAATGTACCAACGCCGTTTCGAGTGCTTCGTGCGCCGGGTGATTGCCGGTAGTCATCCGAGACGCGCCGGTGCCGAGCCCGTCGCGGGCTGCGGCCCGCGTTTGGGCCTTGAGCAGCTTGGGATGATGCGCAAGCCGGTAGTAATCGCATCCGCCGAAGTACACCAACCGTCTGCCGCGATAGCGCACGTGCCTGGCCCCGTCCGGCTGGATGGCTTCGGGCAGGCTCACGGCTGTGCCGGCAGCGGATCGAGTTTTTGTAGGATACCTGCCTTCAGTTCGGCGTACTGCGTTTCTTGCACCTTGGCCAACTGTGCACGCGCGGCATCCGCCTGGCCCAGGTGCGCATGAATGCGGGCAAGGTGAATCCGCACACCCTCCGCCTCAACCGTCGACGGTGCGATCGCGAGGGCGACGTTCCACGCGGCGAGGGCGGCCTTGGCATCGATCGGCTGCGTGCCCAGTTGCGCCATCGCGGCATCGGCGGCGAGAGCGAAATTGTTCGGGTCAAGCGCGCGGGCTTTTTTGAACAGCGTTAGCGACTTGGGCACGACTTGGGCACGGTCGATAAGGTAGTAGCGGGCCGCCTTGTCCGGATAGGAGAAGATCAGCGTGGCGAGGTTGCGAAGGTACAACGGTTCCTTGGGCGCAAGTTCACCAGCCTTTTCAAAATGCCGTAGCGCCTCGGGGATGTTGCCCTGCCTGCCATGCGCCTTGCCGAGATTGTTCCACGCAACCGGGTTGTTCGGGGCCAGCTCAAGCGCCTTTTCCCACTGCGCCATCGCCTTGTCGATCTCGTTGAGGTCGCTGAAAAAACTGCCGTAAGCCAGCCGCGCGCGGACGTGGCCGGAGTGGCGGTTGAGGAACGCCTCGTACGCCTCGCCGACCTTGCTGAGCCGATGGCGCACCTGCAAACTGAGCGACGCGGGATCGGTTCCGGCCTGTTTCTCCGCGAGCTTCGCGTTGTCGCGGATCCATTCGTCGACCTCATCGTGAACCTTGTCGTCCAGCTCAAGCAGTTTGCGGAACTCCCGCTCGACCGCCTCGTTGGGTGCCGGCTTGGCCTCCCCTGCCACAGTTTGAATAAGCGAAAGAAGCAACGCCGCTGAAAAGATGTTCCGGATAAACGACACCGCCGGGAAGCGTTTAGCGGATGAGGGTGATTTTCAAGTTCCGAGTAATCCGCTTGAAACCAGAAACTTGAAACTTGAAACTCACCGACGTGACCTATCCTGAGGCCATCGAATCCCTGCTGGATCTGACCTTGTTCGGCTCGAAGCTGGGGCTGGACAACCCCCGCCGGCTCGCCGAGTTGGCCGGATCGCCGCACGAGCGGCTGCGGTTCATCCACGTCGCCGGCACCAACGGCAAGGGCTCAGTATGCGCGATGCTCGAGTCGATCTACCGCGAGGCCGGCTTCCGCACGGGGCTGTTCACCTCGCCTCACCTCGTATCGTTCCGCGAGCGGATGCAGGTGAACCGCGAGTTAATCCCGGAGGAAACGCTGGCCCGGCTGACGGCGCGGCTCCGCGACAAAGCCGCGGATTTCCCCGAGGGCCGCAAGCCGACTTTTTTTGAGATGGCCACGGTGATGGCGCTATGCCATTTCGCCGAGCAGTCGTGCGACATTGTGCTATGGGAAACCGGCATGGGCGGCCGGCTTGACGCGACGAACATCGTCACCCCGTTGGCTAGTGTGATCACCAACATCGGCCTCGACCACACGAGCTGGCTCGGTGAAACGCACGCCGCCATCGCGGCCGAGAAAGCCGGCATTATCAAGCCCAACCTCCCGGTGCTGACATCGACCAGACACCCTGAGGCGCTGGCGGCGATCCGCACTGAGGCAGCGCGGCAAGACGCAGAGCTAACCGAGCTTGGCCAAGTGGAGAACACGATTGATTTACCACTGCCCGGACGACACCAACAGACCAATGCCGCCTTATCCAAGGCGGTGGTCGAACGGCTGCAGAACGAGTTGCCGGTGCCGCCTGAAGCGGTGCGCGACGGCTTGGCGAAGGTACATTGGCCGGGCCGCCTGCAGATCGTCCGACGCGGTACGCAGACGGTGCTGCTGGATGGCGCGCACAACGCCGAGGGCGCGGCGATGCTGCGGCGAACGATCGCGGAGACGTTTGCCGCCGAGTCGCCGGTACTCATCCTCGGCATGGTGAGCGAGAAGGACGGCGCGGGCTTTTGCGCCGAGATGGCGCCCCTGGCCAGACGCATCATTTTGTCGCCGGTGGACAGCGGCAACTCGACTGAGCCGGTGGAATTCGAGGCACCCTGCCAGGCCGCCAACCCGGCGGCGTCAGTCGAGGTCACCGAGTCGCTTGGACAAGCGCTGGATCGTTGTGCCGCCGAACTGTTCGTCGTGATCACAGGGTCGTTTTACCTCGTGGGCGAGGCGATGAAACAGCTCGGGCTGGCCCCAACCCCGATCCAGGCCGAGCTGAGACTCAATGACTGGCGAACGGTAAAGCCTAAGTGACCGAATTTCAGATTGACTCGGCGGGGCGGAATTCGGCATAAATCGTCGGCCAACGGCGAGGCGCGTTGGTCTATCGGTTAGGACGCCGCCCTCTCAAGGCGGAAAGACGAGTTCAATTCTCGTACGCGCTACCATCTCGCCGAAGGCGCGGCCGGCACATTCATGACGCCCTTTCAGATCATCTTCACTCCCACTGCCGCAGCCGAGTTGGGCACGCTGCCGAAGGAACTGCAGCTGGAAATTCTCGGCGAGTTTCGCGGCCTGCCCAACGACGTGCGTAGCGACGAGATGGACAACTTTGGCCGGCTCAACCGCGACGGCCGGCACCTGTTCCGCTTCCGGCTCGGCAACTACCGGGTCTACTTCGAGCGGCACGACCTAGGCGTGCTGATTCACCGTATCCTCCACGCGAAAAAACAACTCCGGGATTTTCTCTACCGCAACAAGCTGCCGGGCGGGGAGGATCGTGTGCTCGAGGAGACGCCGGAATTCTGGAAGTTGATCGAGTCGGCCAAGTCGACCGCCTGCTAACTAACGCAGATCCTCGCCCAACTCCACGTTCCAGTAGGCCATGTCGAGGAAGTGCCGCCAGCTCTCGTGGTAGTGCAGGCTGAAGCGCACCTGCATGAACGGATGCCAGCGCGGCTTGCGCGGCTGCCGGATCAGATGCATCCCGGCCTGCTCCGGCGTTCGATTGGACTTGCGCGAGTTGCACGGGACGCAGGAGCACACGATGTTTTCCCACGAGGTCGGGCCGTTCTGCTGCCGTGGTACGACGTGATCCAGGTTCAGGTCGCGAGCTTCATGTTTTTTGCCGCAATACTGACAGGTGTTCTTGTCGCGCTGAAAAATGTTGTGCCGTGTGAATTTGACCTCCTTGCGCGGCATCCGATCGTACACCATCAGCAGGATGACACGCGGCAGGCGCAGCTTGATGCTCACGCCATGGATGCTCTCGGACTCCGGCTCTTTCCCCGAAAAATCGGCCCACTGGTGGAAGCCAAACGTGTTGAAATCGCCATCCTCGCTGTGCACGACCTGCGCGCTGCCCTCAAACAGCATCGTCAACGCCCTGCGAGCGGAACAGACGTTCACCGCCTGCCAAAGCCGGTTCAATACCAGAACCGGCTGATGTAACAGCGCTTCCATGGCCGGAATGATTGGCACGGACGCTAGCATGCCCGTTTTGCCAGAGTCAAACCTCAACAAAAAGGCAAGTTTGGCCTTCAATCCGGGGTAACGCGGTGGTAATTGGGCAGCGGCGTTCACATGAAAAAATCAATCCTGCTCCTTGCCCTCAGCCTGTTCACGCTTGCCCAAGCGCAAACCGAAGCGGCCAAGCGGCCGAACATCCTTTTTTTGATGTCTGACGACCACGCGTCCGAGGGCATCGGCGCATACGGTTCATGGCTGAAGGATTACTGCCGCACACCGGCGATCGATAAACTGGCCGCCGAGGGCATGCGCTTCACCAACGTCTGCTGCAACAACTCCATATGCTCGCCCAGCCGGGCCAGCATCATCAGCGGCCAATACTCCCACGTCACCGGAGCGCTCAACCTCGGCTGCGAACTCAAGCCCAACGCCCCGAGTTACATCCGTGAGTTGACCCAAAACGGCTACGAGACATGCGTCGTAGGCAAGTGGCACATGAAACAATTCCCGCGCGGCACCAGTGACTACGCCGTGACCGTTGGCCAGGGCAGCTATTTTAACCCCATCCTTCATCGCCCCAACGGAAAACGCGAAAAGTATCAAGGCTACTACGCCGACCGCTACACCGACTGGGCACTCAAGTGGCTCAAGCAGCGCGACAAAAACAAGCCGTTCTACCTCAGCCTGCACTTCAAGGGGCCACACGAATATTTTGAGTACCCCGAGCGCTGGGCAAAGCTGCACGAGGGCGTGAAAATCCCCGAGCCACCCAGCCTGCACGAAGATATCACCAAGACCAGCCCACTCCTCAAGGGCAAGCATTACTCCGTCATGTACGACGACGAGGGGCCGAAGAGTTTTTACCTCGTGTACGAGGATTTTATCGGCAAGCAGACCGACGACCCGGCCGAGCGCCGTTCGCTCGCCTACCAGCATCTCATCCACAAATACCTCCGCTGCGTCGCCGCCATCGACGACAACATCAAACGTGTGATCGATCAACTCCGCGCTGATGGCATCCTCGACGATACCCTCGTCATCTACACCAGCGACCAGGGCTACTGGCTCGGCCAGCACAACATGCACGACAAACGGCTCATCCTGGAGGAGTCACTCAAGATGCCGCTCATCGTTCGGTACCCGAAGGAAATCAAGGCTGGGAGCGTAAACACCCGGCTGGGAATGAACATCGACTTCGGCCCTACCATGCTCGACTACGCCGGCGTGAGTATCCCGAGCGTGATGCAGGGTGTAAGCCTCCGGCCGCTGCTGCGGGGCGTCGAACCGGCCGACTGGCGCGAGTCGATTTTTTACGCCTACTACAATCGCTCGCCCAAGCACTGGGGCATCCGCACCGAGCGATACAAGCTGATCCGATTCCCCGACACCGAGGCGGTCGAGTTTTACGATCTGCAGGAAGATCCCACCGAGATGTACAATCAAGCTGCCACGCCCGGCTACAAAAAGCAGATCGCCTCCACTCAAAAACAGCTCGACACGCTGATGACCAACGTCGGCGTCACCCGAGAATTCCTCCTCAAAAAAATGGGGGACAACACCAAGCTCCCGCCGCGGCTACATAAAAGACGCAATAAGAGAAAAGAGAAGTGAGTTAGGCGCCTGGCCAAAAGGTTACTCCAGGGTCTTTGTCCAGTTGATGAATTTCTGGTGCTGATCGGCTTGGAATCGGTTTGTATCGTCGGGGGCAAGCCAGGTGAATGAGTTTTTTGCGATACGCGGCTTGGCCGATCGGACCCGGTCGATGACTTCGCCTACGGCGTTGAAGTCAGCAAAGCGATCGCGCTTGGGTGTGACAACCAAACATGGCTTTGGCAGCACCAGGCCCAGCACATCATCGTAGTCGAAGGGCATTTCGCCCTCCCTTCCATCGAAGAGGCCAAGGCGAGGTTGTAGTGCGTGCAGTTCCCAGAGTCGCCGGTTGCCGCCGGTCGCCCTGGCATTGCCGGCAATTCGCAACGGAGTCCAGCCACTGAAACAGGCCACGCCAGCAACGCGGTCATCGAGCGCGCCGGTGTACATGGCAGTCAGCGCGCCGCTTGAATATCCAAGCAAAAATACCCGCTTTGCATCAAGCTCCGGGATCGCGCTTTTTGCTGCCCCCCTCCCCTCGACGGCGAAACTCACAGCAGCCTGGGCATCTATCACCATTCGGCCAAGCTTCGACCATCGTGGATGGTTTTTGTAGAAGTCGCGTCCCTCGATCAGTCGCAGACCGAAGCCGCATTGATCATAGGCGATGACAGCAAAACCGTTCTCGGCCAGACGATGGTAAACCGTGGTGCCCTGCACGCCATAGCCCTCGTTGTAGCCGCTGTGATGGGAGAGTGGATGCAACCAGACCACCACCGGCGCGGGTGTGGTCAAGCCGTCCTTAAAAAACAGGTTGCCGCGGACGCTATGGCCAAAGCGGATCGGTATGCGGCGCACGCCCCTGGGCGTCCAGCGGTCGTGCGTCATCAAACTTGACTCAACGTCGGTCAGAAACTCCGGTTGCTCAACCGGCTCCAAAGTCTCCGGCGCTTGGCCAAGCGACCATTTGAGGCGTTCGATGGCAGGAACGTCCTTTGCGACAGCCAGACGGGCGGCGTCCTGTTGGTTGCGCCACCGTTTCCAGTCAAAGTCGTGGATCAATTCCTCGGGAAAGTCGCTGTGCTTAACCAAGCCCCGGCCAAAGGCCAAGTCCATCCAATCGAGATTACGCTGCCGATCCACGCGGCTGATTTGTTCCGGCGGCGGGCCGGAGGAGTGGCCACCGGTGCGGTAATCAATCCGCAGGTTTTGCTCCGCGCCGAGGAGCCGATAAACAGAACGGCCCTCGATGTAGGCCTTTTCGACGGCGAAGGTCGGTTCGGCACCGTCGTTGTGTGCCGTGTGAATGAGACAATGACGCGGCGCAATCAACGCGTACCAGCCGTGGGCATCGATCGGCAGTTCATTCTCCCGGCCAGTGAAATTTCGGAGAGAGGG
>JASMKO010000077.1 GCA_030749225.1 Verrucomicrobiota bacterium | reverse complement strand
GCCAACGAGGGCGTCATCATCACCCTCACGCACAACGGCCTGATCAAGCGCACCAATGTCAGCTCCTACCGCGCCCAGCGCCGCGGCGGCAAGGGCGTCATCGGCATGGGCACCCGCAAGGAATCGGTCGTGCAGGGCGAGGGCGAGGATTTCATCGAGCACCTGTTCACCGCGAGCACCCACGACTATCTGATGTTCTTCACCACCACCGGGCGCGTGTACGTCCGGCGCGTGCATGAGATTCCCGACATGGGCCGCTCGGCCAAGGGGCGCAACATCGCCAACCTGCTCGAGCTACAGCCCGGCGAGAAGATCGCGGCGTTGATCCGCGTCGAGTCGCAGCAGGATGCTAACAAGAACGACCTCACCTGGCAGCAGGAGCGGTTCCTGTTCTTCGCCACCGAGAGCGGCACGGTGAAGAAGACCGCGCTCAGCGCCTACGCCAATGTCCGCCGCACCGGCATCAACGCCATCGGCATCAATGACGGCGACCGGCTCATCACCGTCAAGCTGACCACCGGCCACGACGAGGTCGTGCTGATCACCAGCGGCGGCAAGAGCATTCGGTTCAACGAGGAGAATGTCCGCTCGATGGGCCGAACTGCCGCCGGCGTGCGCGGCATCCGGCTTGGCACGAAGGATCGCCTCGTTGCCGCTGCCATCGTGGCGAATGAGGCCACGCTGCTCGTCGCCGGCGAGAACGGCATCGGCAAGCGCACCGGGTTCGACGAGTACCGCGTGCAGTCGCGCGGCGGCAAGGGCATCATCACCATGAAAACCACGGCCAAGACCGGCGGGGTCTGCGGCGCGCTGGCCGTGAAATCGAACGACGAGATCATGCTCATCACCGTCGGCGGACAGATGGTGCGCACCGGCGTCGAGCACATCCGGATGACCGGCCGCAACGCGCAGGGCGTCAAGCTGATCAACCTCCACGGCAAGGATCAGTTGCAGGCCATCGCCCCGGTCATCAGCGAGGACGCCGCAGACACGGACGCGGAGGAGTGAGCCGCGCCCGCTTGGCCAAGCGTTTGGTTAAACCAAGCCGGCCAGTTTGCGGCCGATCCAGTAGACGAGCAGCAGCAGGAGGATGGCGCCGCCCCAGCCGGGGTGGCTCCAGAGGCGGGTACGGATTTGTGCCAGCCTCGGCTCGGGGAGGACGGATATCCGCTGGATCACCTCGTCGAGGGCGTCGGTGTTGACGCTTTCCCCGCCGGTGATGGAGGCGATCTCCGCGAGCACCGCGCGATTCACCGGGCGGCCCTGTTTTTCGCGCTTGGGCAGCGAGACATTTAGCTTGGTCTCGAGCTGTCGATCGTGCTCGGGAGCCTCGATGGTGATCTCGAACGGGCCGCCTTCCTGCGGCAACATCTCCGCGCTGTACACGCCCCAGCCGCCGTCGACTTCCGTCAGCTCCAGTTGCTCGTCCCGGCCGGTGGGCGAGACGATCGTGCCGTGGACCTCGCCGTCCTCCAGCGGGAAACCGGCCTCGTCGAGAACGGTCGCCTGCAGAAACACGCGGTCGCCGACCTTGGGTGTCTCTGGCGTGTAGCTTAGCCGGATGCCTTCCTTCTCGGCGAGGTGCCGTTTGTGCGCCATCCAGCGGGCGACCTGACTCCAGAAGCGGTAGTGGAACTTGTCCTCGACGCCGCGCCGCCAGCGCCACGCGCTGTCGGTGCCCATGAAAAGCACCTTGCCGCGGCCGGCATCGCGGATGGCCAGCAGCGGGATGCGGCCAAACTGGTTGCGCAGTTCCGAGTGCACGGCGAGCACCTCGCTGCCGGGCCGGCTCTTGGTCACGCCGGTGGACCAGTAAAAGCCGGGGAGCATTTTCCAGATCTGGTCGTTCACCATCTCGTCTGCGTCGAAGCGCGTGAGCAGGTGGCCGCGCCCTCGGCTTGAGAGCGTGAGGAGCGACTCGTTTTGCAGGCCGACGCCGGTCGGCTGGGTGTCGTCGAGCACGACCGGCAACAGCTCCTTCAGTGGGCTGTCCATCAGCGAGAGGTGGTTGCCGCGCCGGCCTGGCATGAAAACCAGCCCGCTGCCCTGCTGCTCGACGAGGCCCTTGATCAGCTCGGCGTCCTTCTCGCTCAACTGCCCCTTGCCGACACCAACATCGCCAAGGAACACCACGTCGTAGCGCGTGAGCATCTCGCGTGAGCCAGGGAAGGCGGAGAGGTAGTCACGCCCGCCACCGGGGCCAATGTTCGGATGGAAAAGCATGCAGCTAAGATCCACGCCGGGATCGCGGGCGAGGGCGTTACGCAGGAAGCGGTATTCCCAGCGTGGCTGCGAGTCGACGACCAGCACGCTGAGCTTGACCACGCGCACGGCGATATGAAACGCCGCCGTATTGTTGTCCCTCAATTGTTCGTCCTTTTCGACCGGGAACTCCAGTCGCAGGTTGAATTCGCCAACTTCGCGCGGATACCACATGATCGAGTCGCGGAACCGGCTGTTAGCCGGGAGGGTGACTTTTTTGGCGGCCAGGCGATCGGTGCCGTTCATCAGTCGGACTTCGGTGGCGACGTCGCGCTGCAGGTGGCTTTGGATCGTGTAAGGGATGGCGATCTGTTCGCCGAACAGCCCGTACGCCGGTGCCGCGATTTCCTCCATCGCGAGATCCGGGATCGGTTCGTCCCGACCGGTGACGACGCTGTACACCGGGATGCTCTCGTCGCGGTAGCTCATGGCGACGCCGATGGGGGAGAGGCCAAGGTTCCAGTCGCCGTCGCTCAGCAGCAGCACTGCCTTGAGATTTTTCTGCTGCCTCAGCACCGAACCAAGCGCGTCGCTCAGATCGGTGCCGATTTCGTGCGCTTGGCCAAGTGCGTTCGTGGTGGCCGCGTCAGTCGGCGCGGCAAACGCCCCACTTAACACCTCGGAGCTGGCTTCGAGTGGGGTCCAGAAGGCGCGCCTGGTTTGGGTGTCGAGCCAGTCGGCGCGGGTGATGATGTTGTTTGTGCTGATCACGTCGCGCGTCTGCATGCTCCCGGAGGCGTCGTTTAGAATGATGACCTGCGGTGTCTCGGTGCGTTCCATCTGCCGGACGAACTCCGGTTGCAGCAGCGTGAACGCCAGCATAGCCACCGCTACGAGTCGCAGCACCTCGAGCAGGGCGACCCGGCCGCGGCGGCCGTTTCGCTGCCAGTTGCCCCAGCCCAGCCAGGCCGCCAGTACGACCACGCCGATCCCGGCGAGCATGACCATCAATGAAGCTGCAAACGACCAGTTGATCATGCGGTTGCCGGTTGGGTTTTAGGCGGCACGGCCTCGGGCACTGAGCCGGGCCGGATAAGCCACGCCTCGACCATCAGCGCGAGGAGCATCAGGAACAGGACCAGCCGCCAGATCTCGCTCGGCAATGGAGTGTCATCACGCTGTGCCTGAAACAGCTGAAATGGCAGTGTACCAAACAAACCGGCAACGGCCGAATCTTCGACGCGCTCGAACTCATCCTCTGAGTCGGGCCGATTGACGACCAGCCATCGGTCGCCGGACTGGTACACACCGGCCTGCGTCTGCAGGTCACCGCGTTGGCTGGTCTCGGCCGATGTCCATTCGAGTTGGAGATCAACGGCGCCGATTTCACCGCATTTGGCGAACGAGTCGCGCTGTAGCCGGCGGCTCCCTGCGGCGAGCAGCCGTTGTAACATCGGCACGATGACCAGCCCATTGCCCATCTCCGACCAGGTGAGCAGGGGAAGGGTGGTGCAAAAATAAACTTCCCCCTGACCAATCGATTGGCGCAAGAGCAGCGCTTGGCCGTCGTCGAATGCTGCCAGCACTGCCGCCTGGCCAACGACCTGCTGCCGCTTTCGTACGCCGAGTTGCGCCAACGGCAACAGCAGTCCCTCTTCGGTGTTGGCCAATGGACCCTGATCCTCGTCCCAGCGGCCGACTGTAAAGCCGTCGTTGCCTGCGGATTGGTTTTCACCCCAGCCAAGTCCGACAAAGCGGGCTGTGTCCGCTTTACCCGGCGGGAAAAAAATGACGCGGCCGCCCTCTTCGGCGAAACGTCGCAGCGCGTTGGCCATCTCGCCCCCGGGAAGCGGCGCTTGCCAGACGACGAGCGTGGCGTCGTGCAGGTCGGCCGGGGCCGCATCGGCCGGCGCGTGGTGCTTGGCCGGAGTGCGAGCGTCCCGCCCGGCAGTCGATGCGGCCGATTGCCACAACGGGCCAAGCTCACTCTCTGTGACGACCAAACCAGCCGGCGAATGGTCGTCGCTATACCTGTAGTAGGTAACGTTGTCGCGCGGATTGCCGTCGGCCGGCAGCTCGAGTTTGCCCCAGCCGCCTGCTTGGTCGCCGACGGCAAAGCGGTGTCGCCAGCGGGTGAACTGTCCGGCGGCTCTGGTCTCGAACTCGGTGGTTACGCCGTTCAGCGTGCGGTTGATGGTTGCGGTTACTGGACTGGTATCGGTTCGTTTCAGGTCAGCTGTCAATCGCACTTCACCGCTGCCGCTAGATTGCTGGCGTGAGAGTTGCGTGACGGAGATCGAGGCGTTGCCGGGCGACTTCTGCGTGGTGGCGAGCAGGCGGACGCGCACCGTTTGCGGCAGCAAGTCGTACGCCGTGACGAGATTTTCCCAGCGCGGATCATTCGGCTGCCAGTTGCTTGCCTGCAGGTCGGATGCGATCCAAATCTCGGCAGTGCCGGCCTTGTTCTCGATCAACCAGTCGAGTGCGGTCTGTAGCATCGCGGGGATGTCTGCTGCTGTGTCAGTGGGTTGCGTGTTGGGCAGCTCGAGGAGCGATGAGGCAGTGGCGATCTCGTGTGCTTTCCGCGTCGCACTGTCGAGCAGCACGAGGTGGCTTTTGTTTTCGAATTTGCCCGCGGCATCGGCCAGCATCTTGAGCGCGTATTTGCGGCGAGACTCATCCGCACCGGTAATACGCGACTCCATGCTGGCGGAGCGATCGACAAGCAGCAGGATGACATCAGGCGTGCCGCCGAGTGCCCAGCCGAGCCAACCACCGAACTGCGGTCGCTGCAGGAATAGAAACAACGCCAGCACGGCCAGCATGCGCATCAGGAGGATGAGCAGGTTGCGCAGCCTGGCATGACTGGTGGAGCTGCGCGTGGCAGCGAGGAGAAACTGCATTGCCGCCCACTGTTTGGGCTTGTGCCGCATGCGATTGATCAGGTGGATGATGATCGGTAGTGAAAGGAGAAAGCCGCCCAGGAGTAGGTTGCCCAAGAAACTGGAGATGAACGGCTCTAGGAACATTCTACGGTTCAGCTGCGGGTTGCTTGCCGGGCACGATCGGCCAGGAAATCGGCCAGAACCTGATCATACGTTTGATCCGTTGTCACGCGGCGGTAGTCGGCGTTGAACTCGTGGCAGTCGTGTCTTAGCTTCTCAAGAAAATGCTTGAGTTGGGCCTGATACTCAGCGCGGACGGTGGCCGGCTCGGTGACGATCGACTGTGAGCCTTCCATGTCCACGAACCGCACCGGTCGGTCGAACTCAAAGTCCAGCTCGAGCGGGTCGAGCAGGTGAAACAGCGCGAGGTCGTGTTTTTGATATCGCAGATGCTGCAGCGCGTCCCGCAGTCCTTCGCCATTACAAAAGCAGTCGGACAGGATGACGACGAGCGCCCGGCGGCGAGCTTTCTCGGCCAACTCGTGCAGCATTGGAACAAGGTGCGTTCCACCGTTGGATTGCGCTTTACCAAGCGCATCGAGGATGACCTGTAGATGGGAAGCGTTGCGGCGCGGTGGAATCTCGGGTTCGCTTTTGTCTGTGACGTGCAGCAGCCCAGCGGCGTCGCCCTGGTTGATGATGAGGTAGCTGAGCGTGGCGGCGATTCGCTTGGCGTAGTCGAGTCGGGAGCCGTGTTCGCCCGTGAACCCCATCGAACCGCTGCAGTCGAGCACGACATAGCAGCGCAGATTGGTCTCGGCCTCGAATTCCTTGAGGTAGTAGCGGTCGGTACGGGCGAAGACGCGCCAGTCGAGCCGCCGGATGTCGTCTCCGGGGACGTAGTTTCGGTACTCGGCGAACTCGACGCTCGAACCGCGATGCGGGCTGCGGTGGTGGCCGGAGACGCTGCCTTCCATCGGGAAGCGCGCCAGCAGCGGCTGACCCATGAGCCGCCCGATGACGTCGGCCTCGATCAGCGGTTGCGCGCTTGGCTCAGGCACTGGCGTCGCGGAATTGATCGAGCAGACGGTCGACGATGACTGTGCTACCCGTTCCCTCTGCCTGCGCCTGGAAATTGGTGATGATGCGGTGGCGCAGGACCGGGTGGGCGACGGCCTCGAGATCCTCCTGCCGCACGAGGTAGCTGCCGTGCAGCACCGCGCGTGCCTTGGCCCCTCGAATGAGATACTGCACCGCGCGCGGCCCGGCGCCCCACGAGACGAATTTCTGGCAAAAGTCCGGCGCGTCGCCGGAGGCGGGGCGGGTGGCGCGGACGAGATCCACCGCGAGGTCGTAAATATGGTCCGGCACCGGCACACGCTCGACCAGTTCCTGATATTTCAGGATTTGCTCGCCGGTGACTTGGGGTGTGATCTCCGCGGTCGCCGCGCCGGTGGTCTCGCGGGCGATGCGGCGTTCCTCGTTGCGGTCAGGGTATTCGACCTCGATAAAAAACATGAATCGGTCGAGCTGGGCCTCCGGCAGGGCGTAGGTGCCCTCCTGCTCGATCGGGTTCTGCGTGGCTAGCACGAAGAATGGCTCTGGCAGCGGGAGGATGCGGCCGGAGACGGTGACGTGATGTTCCTGCATCGCCTCGAGCAGCGCAGACTGCGTCTTGGGCGGCGTGCGGTTAATCTCGTCGGCTAGAATGATGTTCGCAAAAATCGGCCCCTTGACGAACTCGAACTCGCGCCGGCCCTCGACGGTCTCCTGCAGAATGTCGGTGCCGGTGATGTCGGACGGCATCAGGTCGGGCGTGAACTGGATGCGGTTAAAGTCGAGCGACATGACTTTCGAGAGCGAGTTGACCATGAGCGTCTTGGCTAGGCCGGGCACACCCATGAGCAGCGCGTGGCCACGCGAGAGGATGCAGATCAGCAGTCGCTCGACGACCTCGTTCTGCCCGATGATGGCTTTGGCCATCTCAGCCTTCATGTGGTCGTGGGTGGCGCGCAGTTCGTCGATCACGACGACGTCGCTGTCGCTGGGGGTGTCCGCGGCGCGGTCGGTGGCGGCCGGTTCGGCTTCAATGACGGATGCAGATTCTGGCATGGGGCGAAAAACGGGTAGTGAACGATTTCAGCAATGGCGGGTCAATGTTCGATTGGCCGGCGGGCGAACGCCGCACTGCCCCGGCCGAACGAGGTGATGTTGAAAAACTCCCAGCCGTCCTCCCCAAACTGGTTCATTTCCTCCTCGAGCGCGACACGGCTGTCGCCAAAGATTGACTTGTATTCCCACTGGACCTTGGGCGCCGACTGACTTGCCTGATTCTCGCCGGCCTGCTGCAGGGCGACGAGTTTCTCGAGCAGCTTGGCCGTTTCGGCTGCTGCTGCGGCCTGATGCCCGGCGACCTTGGCCTGGGAGGAGAGCTGGCCGGCCAACGACTCGACCGCGGCGTTGAGGTCGCCCAACTGCTTGGTGGCGTTCTCGAGCGACCTTTCCTTCGCGTTTGCATTGCTGGCTTTTTGAAGCTTGGCCAAGCTCGCGGCGACCTTGGTCAAGCCGGCGACCACCTGGTCGAGCCGCTCGATCACCGGGCCAAGGTCGGGCGCGGCGGCCTGGGACGGCAGGGCGTCGTTTTGTGCTCGGCCAAGCGTGGGCAGGCAGAGGCAGCCAACGGTGAGGACGAGGCAGGCAAACGATGGAATCGGTCGTTTCATTTCGAACAATAGTCGAGTGACGGAAGCGTAGGCTAAGCCTCCAGTCGTTGCAAGGCCGGCCGGGTCGGGCGATTTCGCTGGCCGATCGGGTCGAGTCCGGTTAAACGGTGCGCGGCCAATGTCCGGGTATCCCTGCCGTTTAATCCTTTGCCTGCCGTTGTGGTGGATTGTTTCCGCGCACGCCGCGCCGGAGCTGCCGATCTGGGCGGCGGCCAGTTGGCGTAATGACATCGCGACCGTCCGCGCCCACATTGCCGCCGGAACGAACATCGACACGTTGGATGACTGGACCGGCAAGACAGCGCTGCACTATGCCGCCGAGTACGGCCATCTCGAGATCGCCGGGTTGTTGCTGGCCAATGGCGCGGACGCCAATCGCCGCGACGACGATCAGGCCACGCCGCTCTATTTCGCGGCAGTGGGCGGCTTCGTGGATGTGGCTCGGCTGCTGCTCGTTTACGGCGCGGACATCAACGCACGCGACAAGGCGAGGGAGACGCCGATGGACGGCGCGGTGTTCTTCGGCCACATGAATGTGGCCAATGTGTTCCGCGAACACCTGCGTATTACGCGGTACAATTACGACACCCGGTTCCACCTTGAGGCCAGTGCGTTGACAGCCGGGATGTACGGGTTTCTCAACAAGAAAAAGAGGATCGAGTCGCGGCTGTTCCAGTTGCAGGCCTCGAGCGACCTGGTCCACTGGCGGCTGATGAAGCTGTTTGACACGAGCCGCCCGCCGTTCACCTACAGTGAATCAAGGCTGACTCAGTTCAGCCGGCGGTTTTTTCGGCTGCGGCCATTCACGATGCCTCTGAATCCGCCGGTCAACCGAATTTATCCCGACTACGAATCGTACAAGGCAGGGCCCATTGACGGCACGCTCGACGGAGTCGCTAGTGAATGGATTCCGGCCAACTTCGTGGTGAACCCGGGGTTCGAGGTCGTGGAGGAGGGCCAGCGCGGCGAGGGCACCTTCATCATCGGCGATATCACGTACGCCCAGTTCGCAGAGGTTGGCAATGGCAAGTGGGATGGCGAAAAGGATCATTTTTCCTCCATCGCCGTCGGTTGGAACAACGACGGCATTCAGATCACTATCGTCGTCGATGACGACCTGCATCATCACACCAAAGGGGATGCCGACGAAGGGGATGCTGTGCGGCTGTTGTTTACTGACGGCGATCGCAACGAAATCATTGGGGAGTACATGTTCGCCCTTGTCGAACCATATCTCGGGGATCGTTTCCTCTATAACCGGGATACGATGGCGAACACTGTCAAAGGCTCCATGGTGGGGCATGCGAAGCAGCTTAGCGGTATGGGCGGGTTTGACGCGGTAATTCGCCGCACGCAAAAAACCCTTGCTTCGGACGGGTTGGGACATCCGAATACCGGCACAACGGTTTATGAGCTTTGGTTTTCTCCCGGGGCGATAGGTGCTGAAGCGCTTAAGCAGAACTTCGTGTTTGGGCTGGGCATCGCGGTGATTGATAGCGACCCTGACGCGCCCGGAAAACAGGGCTGGTCCGGCTGGGGACCGGATAGCGTCGTGTTCGAGAAAAATACCGGTGAAGTTGCCCTCATCACTCTCGTCGGAGATCCAGAGGAGAACGCCGGTGATCGCGGTGAGTGAACCGTGCTTGGTCAAGCAGTGAGTATTCAACTTTTGTTCCTTGCGATCCTCCGCGTCTTTGCGTTTAAAACCATCATCGGCATCCATTTGCGTTCCTTCGCGGTTTCCTAAAAAACCGATTGACTTGGCCTAGTGCCGCCGCTACGTTCCGCGGTGATGGCGAGATTGAGCCTCCAACTACTGCTGGGTCTGGCGCTTCCTGGAAGCGTCCGGGCGGCTGTGGTTTGAACTTGTTCTCAAGCATTTCGTAAACCCCGCTGCCGGTGGCAACGGGGTTTTTTGTTGAACCACCCAAACCGGGAAACAACGACATGAAAAAAAATCGGATCCTCATTTTTGACACGACACTCCGCGACGGTGAACAGTGCCCCGGCGCCTCGATGACGCTGCGCGAGAAACTCGAGGTCGCCCGGCAACTGGCCCGGCTGAAGGTGGACGTCATCGAGGGCGGTTTCCCGGTGATCAGCGAGGGCGACTTCACCGCAGTCAACACAATTGCCCGGGAGATCACGGGGTCGACCATCGCCGGTCTCGCCCGTTGCGTACCGAGGGATATCGAGGCGGCCGGCAAGGCGGTCGCGCCGGCCGGCAAAAGGGGACGTATCCACGTCTTTCTCGCGACCTCCAAGCTGCATCGCGAGTTCAAGCTCGGCAAGGCGCAAAGCCAGATCATCAAGCTCGCTGTCGATGGTGTGACGCGCGCCCGTAAGCTTGTTGCCGATGTCGAGTTCTCGCCCGAGGACGCCTCTCGCACCGAGCCGGATTTTCTCGTCGAGGTGTGCCAGGCGGCCGTTGATGCCGGGGCCACGACGGTGAACATCCCCGACACTGTCGGCTGGGCTGTGCCGGGTCAGTTCGGCGAGTTGATCGGGCACCTGCACGGCTCCGTGCCGGAGTTTCGGTCCGGTAAGGCAGTTATCAGCGTGCATTGTCACAACGACCTGGGCCTCGCCGTGGCCAACTCGCTCGCCGCTGTCGAGGCCGGCGCGCGGCAGGTCGAGTGCACCGTCAACGGCATCGGCGAACGCGCTGGAAACGCCGCGCTCGAGGAGGTCGTTATGGCGCTCAAGACGCGTGGCGACGTGTACACCGGCTACACCTGCGGTGTGAAGGCGAAGCAGATTGTGAAGGCCTCGAAGCTGGTCGCGCGGATGAGTGGCCTGCCAGTGCAGCGCAGCAAGGCGATCGTCGGCGAGAACGCCTTTGCGCACTCGAGCGGTATTCATCAGGACGGTATCATCAAGAAGCGCGAGACGTACGAGATCATGGATCCTGAGGACGTCGGCTGGGGGCAGACTGAGTTGCCGTTGACCAAGCACAGCGGTCGGGCTGCGATGGCGATGCGCCTACGGCATCTTGGATTCAAGTTGACTGATGATGAGATCACCAGCGTTTTTAGTCGTTTCAAGGAGATCGGCGACAAAAAAAAATTCGTATATGATGACGACCTCGGCGCACTTGTTGACGGACAGATGACCAAGGTGCCCGAGACGTGGGTGATGGAGTACCTCAACGTCACCAGCGGAAATCACACTGTCCCGACCGCCACCGTGCGGCTGTGCAAGGCCGCCACCGGCCGCTCCAGGAAAGAGACTGTGCTGGAGGATGCCGGGGTGGGGGACGGCCCGGTGGACGCCTCGCTCAAGGCGATCGACCGCCTCACCGAGACGTCTGGGCGCCTGAAGGATTATGCCATCCGCGCCGTGTCGCAGGGCAAGGACGCGCTGGGCGAAGTGAGCGTGAAGGTCGATTTCGGTGACGGCGACCTCGTCACTGGAAAGGGTGCAAGCACCGATATCATCGAGGCCAGCGCCAAGGCCTACCTGAACGCCGTCAACCGTTACCTGAACAACGGCCGCCGCAAAAAGAAACCCCGCAAGACCAACGGTCAGCCGTAGGGATCGAAGCTTTGCAGGTTCCACTCCTCGACGAGGTCGGGGTCGATTTCGTCGAGGAAGCGGGAGCGCTGCTGCATCGTCTCGCCGCCGGAGCCGTGCATGAAGCGCAGCAGCGGATAGCTTAGGTATAGCTCGGTTCTCGCGCGGGTGACAGCGACGTAAAACAACCGCCGCTCCTCCTCCTCCCCGTCCGGGCTCTCGATCGCGCGGTTCGACGGGAACAGCCCGTCGCACATCATTATCACGAACACGGCGTCGAACTCCAGCCCCTTGGCCTGATGGATCGTTGAGAGCCGAATCTGCTCCGGGTCGGCATTGCTGTTGCGGCCCGTGTCTTTGTCGAGGTTGGTCAGCAGTGCCACCTCGCTGAGGAACGCCTCGGGGGTCTCGTACTGTTCGGCAAACCCGGCCACCTGCTCGAGGTCCTCGAGCCGCGCGTAGTAGTTCGGGAACTTGTCCTGCAGATAATCCTCGTACCCGGCGACGACGACCATGCGAATAAGATGCCCCGGCCCCTTCGCTTGCTCGTCGTTGAGTTGACCCAGCGTCTCGGCAAATTGTTCCCAGCCAAGCGCGGCCTTTTTCGGAACATGCCCGGCGATGTCGCGCAGCGCCTTGGCCAAGCCGGGCGCCTTGGCAAGGCGCCCGGTGAAGGCCGTCCACAGCTTGACCGCCGACTTGGCCCCGACGCCCGGCAGCATCAGCACGATGCGCTTGAATGCCAGTTCCTCGCCGGGGTTGACGAGGAGCTTGAGGTACGCCGCCACGTCCTTGATGTGCGCCTGCTCAAAAAACCGGATGCCGCTCGTGAGCACGAATGGGATGTCGCGTCGCGTGAACTCCATCTGCAGTTCGAGCGCGTGGAAGTGAGAGCGGTACAGCACGGCCATCCCCTCCAGCGGCGTGCCCTCGTCGCGCAACTCGAGCACACGTTGCGCGATGAACTCCGCCTGCTGGTTGGCGTCGTTGCAGCAGACGAGTGCCGGTTTCATTCCGGAGTTTCGCACCGGCGTGAGCACTTTCTCGAATTGCCGTGGGTTGCCGGAGATGACGGCGTTGGCGCAGTCGAGAATCTCCGGCGTGCTGCGGTAGTTGGTCTCGATCTTGAACACCCGTGTGCCATTGTGCCGGTCAGGGAACTCGAGCACGTTGCGGAAGTTCGCGCCGCGCCATGAGTAGATGCTCTGCGAATCGTCGCCAACCGCCATGATGTTGTGGTGCCGCCCTCCGAGCAAGTCGATCAGCTCGCATTGCACCTGATTGGTGTCCTGGTATTCGTCGACGAGGATGAACTGGAAACGCGCCTGGAACGACTCGCGCAATTCGCTGTTTTCCCGGAGCAGATGCAGCCATTGGGTGAGCAGGTCGTCGAAGTCCATCACGCCGTTGGCCACCTTGCGCTTGGCGTAGGCGGCGTGCGCCCGGCCGATCTCGTCGGTGAGCGTGTCGAAATAGGAGTACCGTTCCTCCATCACCTGTCCAAGCGTCAGGCCGGTGTTGAGCGACATCGACAGGATGTCGCAGACGAGATCCGGCTTGGGGAAGCGAACCGCCTTGGTGTCGATGCCGGCCTCGTCGATTGCTGTGCCCATCAGTGCCTTGGCGTCGTCGCGGTCCATGATTGTGAAAGACTTCGCGTAGCCGATCGCCTCGGCGTGCTGACGCAGCACCCGGTGGCCGACCGAGTGGAACGTCCCGCCCCACAGCCCCGCCGTGTCGCCGCCGATCAGGTTCGCGACGCGGTCCATCATCTCACGCGCCGCCTTGTTGGTGAATGTCAGCAGGAGGATGCGGTCGACCGGGATACCCTGCTCGAGCAGGTATGCCACACGATAGGTGAGCGCGCGCGTTTTGCCCGCGCCCGCCCCGGCCAGCACCAGCGCCGGTCCGGGTGTGGCCGTGACCGCCGCAAGTTGCTGCGGGTTGAGCTCCGACTCGTAGTCGATGTCCAGCTCAATCGGCGCGCGGAATGACTTGAGGGCGTACTCCCTTGGCACCTGCCCATTCAAACGGCCAAGCGCTTGGCCAAGCGAGATAAAACTGGAGCGCGCTTGGCCAGGCGGAGGTTCATGGGGCCAGGCGGTCGAACGGTATCCACGGCAGGTTGCGCACAACGGCGTAAATCAACATACAGACGACTAGGCCGATGACCAGCCGAACATTTGCGAACAGCGTATGAAACGGCTCCGAAAGTTTTACCGAGCGGATGTACCGGCCGAAGTCGGTCACGCCCATCCCAAGCAGGAACATTACTCCGGGATTGAGCCGGAGCGCCTCAAGCACATTGCCGTGCGTCAACTGGTACAGCGCCCGCGACGAACCGCAGCCGGGACAGGAATACCCGGTCGCCATATGAAAGGCGCATTTGGGAAAAAAAGCATGCTTCCCAGGATCGAAAAAAAACAATGTAACAGCGCCCGCAATGAGAATCAGTATGATGCCGGTAATAAGGGTGACTTGCTTGTGGGACATCAGCGGCAGGGCAGGGCGATTACAACAGCGATTTGGTCGGAATTAAACAAATATAAGACCAACCCTTTAAGCATTGATAGCGATCATCACGCTGACGACGATGGAGAGAATCAAGAAAAACGACCCAGACAAAATTCCGATCCAGGCATGAGCTGTGCCTTTGGCTTCTGGATTCTCTCTTGCATTACGCAGACCTTTGATTCCGAGAATTAAGGCAGGAATGCACAATATTGGGGGGCAAATAATACAAAAAACACCAAGGTAATAGGCGATTAGTGCTGAGGTATTCTTATACGGAATCAACGTCGATACGCCGCTGTCCGCCTTTGGCGTTGCAGGCTCCGATGTAGACGGTGATGAAGCAAGAGCGCCATGAAATTCCGGTAGCGTGGCTATCGGCACCCACTCGCCGGAGCCATCCGCCTCGACGAGCGAGTCTCGAGTGCATCGGTTTTGAGCGATCCACTGGTGTAACTCTTCCGTGCTGACCGGCCCGTATTCGTTCCCGTCTGTTCCCTTGACTTTATATTGCTGGCTCATAGCTTAAACGTGTCAAATCTCTACGCCTTGGGAGCGGAGGTAATCCTTCACCTCGGGATCGTTCAGGAAAACCAGATTGATGATGCCGAGAACGAGGTTGGTAAAGTCGCAACAAATGATGTTTACAATCTGCATGATCGCGATGGCCTTGGCTGATTTGAACGCCGGCATCGGGTTGGAACCCAGCATTTGGCTGCCTCTGATGATGGCCATTATCCCGAAGATAAGAGCATAAACAGGCAAAATCATGAGAAACACTCCGATTCCAAATGTGGCAAGCGTGATCATGCCAAAATAACACCCCCACGATAAACCCACCAACACGCCGATAATCCCACCCACCAGCGTCATAATGGAGATGGCCTGTATTTTCCCCGGTTTTATCGGTTGGCTGCCGGGAGTCACAGCTGCGACAGGTGTGGCTACGGGTATCGTCGGTGGATTGGGTGGCACTGGAGACTCAGCTGCTTGGCGGCAGATATAGCCAAGCTCCTCAATTTGGTTCAGTGGGAGCCATTCGCCGTTGGTTGTTTTTTTGACAAGAGAGTTGCCGTCTATCCGGCCGCCTTTAGCCCACTCGAGAATGGTTCCCTCGTCCACGGGGCCATAAACCTTGCCATCTTTTGCCTTGAACTCATACATAGATTATTTCCTCCGAGGCGAAATTATAACTGCGGTCAACCCTGCGTCAACATTTCCAGTTTGCGCTTGGCCAAGCCGTCGTCGATCAAGGAGGTGGCCAACTCCCAGCCCTTGAGCGCCGAGGTGGTCTTGGCGGCGACGAACAGCGCGTGGGCGGCGTTGAGCAGCACGGCGTCCCGCCGCGGGCCACGATCCTCCCCGTCAAGGATGGCGCGGATGGTGGCTGCGTTTTCCTCCGCGTTCCCGCCCTTGAGATCGTCAAGCGTGGCCGTTTGCAGCGGGAACAACTCCGGCTCATCGCGGCTCACCGTGAAGCCGCGATCCTGATAAAACTCGGCGATGGTGTTTTCGCCGAGTGTGGAAAGTTCGTCCATTGCACCGTCGCCCACGCGGCCGTTGACGACCATGCCGCGCCGGATGCCGATCGACTGCAGCACGCGCCCGATAGGCTCGCACAGCTCGCCCTTGGGCACGCCGATAAGCTGCGCCGTCGGCCGCGCTGGGTTCAGCAGCGGCCCAAGGAAGTTGAACACCGTCCGTTGGCCCCGTTCGGCGCACAGCTTGCGAGCCGGCATGATGTGCTTGAACGCCGGGTGATAGCCGGGCGCAAAGATGAACGCGAAACCGTGGTCCCGCAGGCCTGCGGCCACCTGTTCCGGCGTCAGTTCGGTCGGGATGCCCAGTGCCGCCAGCACGTCGGCGCTGCCGGACTTGGAGGTGATCGCTCGGTTGCCGTGTTTGGCCACTGTCACCCCGGCCGCCGCCGCCACGATTGCGACAGTGGTGGAGATATTAAATGTCCCGAGTTTGTCGCCGCCGGTGCCGCAGACATCAAGTATCTCGCGTCCGCGCGTCTCGTCATCAAGTGGCACAGTCAGCGCCTTGTCGCGCAGCTCACTGGCGAATGCGGCGATCTCGTCCGGCGTCTCGCCCTTGTTGGCCAGTGCAGTCAAAAAATCCGCCTTGGTCTCGGGTGTGATGCTCTCGTCCGTTAAGCCACCGATGGCGTCGCGCACCTGCTCGTCGGTCAGCTCCGTGCCGTCGGCCAGTTGTTTCGTCATGGTGTCTAACATGAGCGGGATGATACGCCCCCAACCATCGCTTGGCCAAGTACGGATTGCTCTTGTTTGCCCTTTGCCCTTAGTTGTGGGAAATTTGTCTGGGTGTGACGACAGGCACAAAAAAGATCGTAATCCCGGGTGGCGCCGGTTTCATCGGTCGGCACCTCACCCGGCATTTTGAGGGCAAGGGCTGGGAGGTGGTGGTGCTGTCTCGGCGGCGGCACGAGCCACGGGGCGGCATCCGTTTCGCGTGGTGGGACGGCGCCAACCTCGACGCCTGGGCCGATGAACTGGACGGGGCGGCAGCGGTCATCAACCTCGCTGGGCGTTCGGTCAACTGCCGGTACGGCAGGAAAAACCGGCGGGAGATTTACGACTCACGCGAGTTCTCCACCGAGGTGATTGGCGAGGCGATCGCGGAGTGCGCCGCGCCACCTCCGGTCTGGTTCAACGCCAGCTCAGCGACGATTTATCGGCACGCGCTCGATCGTGCGATGGACGAGGCCACCGGCGAGATCCCCCCGGTCGAGCCGGGCCAGCCGAGGGACAAGTGGGAGTTTTCCGTTGATGTCGTGAACCGCTGGGAGCGGGCGCTGTTCAATGCGGCGACGCCGGACACACGCCGCATTGCAATGCGTTTGTCCATGGTATTCGGCACCGGTTCGGGCGGCGTGTACGAGGCGTTTCGCAACATCACGCGGCTTGGCCTTGGCGGCATGCAGGGGCTAGGCACGCAGTACGTGAGCTGGCTGCACGTGGACGATTTTTTGCGGATGATAGACTGGTGTCTCGAGAACGGGGAACTCAACGGGCCGATCAACATGTGCTCGCCCAACCCAATGCCGAATCGTGAATTTCTCAAGGCCTTGCGTGAAGCCTGCGGTGCGCGATTTGGTCTACCGGCAGCCTGGTGGATGCTGGAGATCAGCGCCTTTTTCATGCGAACCGAGACCGAACTGCTACTGAAGAGTCGCCGGGTGATACCGGGCAGATTGCTTGAGTCCGGATTCACCTTCGATCACCCCGCTTGGCCCGAGGCTGCAAAAGCCATCGAACGGTCTTGGGGCGGCTGAGCGCACCGACTATTTCTCGTTTCGCTACACTGCGGGCTACTCTTTGGTTAGAACCTCATCGAGGTTGAGGATGAGGCTGGTGATGCCGGTGAGGGCGGCGACCTGTGCGGTGTCCAACGCCGGGTCCGGCTTGGCCTCGCCTACGGAGAGCAGTTCGTTGGCTTCGCCGAGGTGTCTGGCGTAATGGGCATGCAGCTTGGTCAAGCGTCTGGCCAGTAGATTCACTTCCTCGGCTTGAGCTGGTCGGCCGGTGGCCATTGTCAGCGCTTGGCCAAGGCGGTCGATGTCGCTGTCCGACTGCCGCAGCAGTTGCTCCGCGAAGCAACGCGCTGCCTCGACGTAGGTGGTGTCGTTGAGCAGGTTTAGCGCGTGCATCGGCGTGTTGGTGCGGTGGGGGCGCACGGAACAGACCCGCCGTGCCGGGTTGTCGAAGAACATCGCCGGCTTCACGGAGCGCCGCCAAAAGGTATAGAGGCTACGCCGGTAAAGCGCCTCGCCGTTGTCCTGTTTGTAGACGATTTTTCCGTAGCTAAAGTCGGACCATACGCCGGGTGGCTGATATGGCCTGACCGGCGGACCACCCATGCGGGCCCACAGTTGGCCGCTGATCGCCAGCGCCTGGTCGCGGATGGCCTGCGCGCTCATCCGATGACGCGGCCCGCGGGCAATGAGCCGGTTTTGCGGATCGCGCTCGAGCAACTCCGGCGTGATCACGGAGGATTGCCGGTAGGCCCCGCTGGTGACGATGAGCCGGTGCAGGTGTTTCACGTTCCAGCCGGACCGGACGAACTCGGTCGCGAGCCAGTCGAGCAACGCAGGGTGCGCAGGTCGTTCACCCTGAACACCGAAATCCTCGGTGGTTTTGACGAGGCCAGTGCCGAAGAAATGTTGCCAGTAACGATTCACTGTGACCCGCGCTGTCAAAGGATGGTCGTGATCGGTCAGCCACCGCGCGAGGTCCAGTCGGTTGACACGTTCGGGCTTGGCCAAGCTGGCCAAGCTGGTCGGGACACCGGGCTTGATTGACTGGTTTTTGTCAGGCTGGTTGTAGATCCCCCGGACAAGCAGGTAGGTGTCGCGCGGTTGATCCATCTCACGCATGACCATCGTTTTGGAGAAGGAATCAGTGAGCTTGCGAAGCGCCGTTCGGGTGGACACTTCACCGCGCTTGGCCGCGATAAAATCCGGCATCTGAGAACGATGATGCCGAGCGAGTGTCTCGCGCTGTTCAGCCAGGCGTTTGGCCGGGGGTGTTCTTAGAATTCGAATCATTTCCTGCGGCAGAATTTCCTGCATTTCGAGGCCGGGCTCCGGAGCGGAGGTCACTGAGACACGAAAGCGCCCAAGCAAATGTTTCTTCGCGTTGTACTGGTGGCGGAGCTTCAGAGTGAAGCGAGTGCCTTCGCCGGCCGACCATGTTTCCTTGAGCCGAAAGACGGCCTTTCGCCGCTGATTGTAATCAAAATCCTTTTTCCAGATACCCCAACCGGATTGGGGATCATTATCGATCGCACCGCTCACTGGCAGACCGTCCTGGTTGAATTCCGCAACGGCACTCGCAAATTGAAGCGGCTTGAGTTCCTCCGGCCGGTTCTTGGCACTCACGCTGACAGTGAAGCGGATTGAGGTCTGTGGGTTGGCGACCTCTTCCAGAGCGCCGGTGTCCGGGCCGACAATCGCCTTGAAGCGCGTGTAGCCCTTGGGCATGCGAAAGATGATTCGTGACTTGGCGTGGGTCCCGATGCCCCATTTTAGCGGTTTTCCATCAAGGCGCAGCGGCTGGTCTTTCACGTTTTTATTTTTGAGAACCTTTCGGTAGTCGGTGGTCGCTGAATGCCAGTCGAGGTCGGTCAATTTGAGCGTCCCGTCTGGGCCTTCGAGAGTTGGTTCGCCCCAGTCGCCCCAGTCGGAGGAGATGCCGTTGCCAGTGTCACCGACGTCGAGCACGAGCAGCCCCTTCGCGGTGATATCGATGTCCAGCCGCTTGGCTCCCTTGGTCATCACGCCACTGTCGAAGCGCTGCACCAGGTTCCCGAGATCGACCTCATCGACACCGGGCAGCAACTCAAAACCAGTCAACACGAAATTGCCTTCGCGACCCGGTCCGCCGCCTTTAAGGCTTGGATCCGTGAGAGTCTCGAGCCGAAGCCCTGTGATGTTTTCGAGGTCGGTGCGAAAGGTGAGCTTGTAGTCGTCGTGATCCGGCAGCTTGCCGGAAGCGAGCACCGAGGCGTCATTTTGAATCGTCAGCTCCGAGCCGGCAGTCGAGTCGGCAGTGTCGGGTTTGATCTGCTGCCAGCCATCCAGTCGGCCGCTTATAGAGATCTCCTTTAGATAGGGTGCCTCCCATTTTTTTTGGTCTTCGTCGAACCGGGCCAGTGGAAGATTGAGCACCGACTGGTGCTCATCCAGTTGGGTCTCGAGGGCGCGGAGTTCACGGGCCTGTTCGCGGGTGGGCACGCGGGTGGTTGGTTCCATGTCACCGCCGCCCTTCTCCGGCAGGTTGTTGAAGAAGGCGAACAACTGGTAAAACTCCTGCTGTGAGATGGGATCGTATTTGTGGTCGTGGCAGCGTGCACAGCCAACCGTCAAGCCAAGCCAGACCGTGCCGGTGGTCTCGACTCGGTCGACCACGTACTCGACCTGTGTCTCGGCCGCGATCGCGCCACCCTCGCCATTGAGCATATGGTTGCGATTGAACCCGGTGGCGATGAGCTGGTTGAGCGACGGCTCCGGCAATAGGTCGCCGGCCAACTGTTCGACTGTAAATTGGTCAAACGGCATGTTGCGATTCATCGCGTTCACGACCCAGTCCCGCCAATGCCACTGGTTGCGGGTGCGGTCGGCCTGGAATCCGTTGGTGTCCGCATAGCGGGCAGCGTCGAGCCAGCCCTGCGCCATGTGTTCCCCGTAGTGAGGTGATGCCAAAAGCCGGTCAATCATTTGCTCGTAGGCGTGTGGCTCCGTGTCATTGACGTACGCTTCCACCTCGGTGGGCGTCGGAGGCAACCCGGTCAGGTCGAGGGCGGCTCGACGGATGAGTGTGCGCTTGGTTGCCTCCGGGGACGGAGCTAGTTGTTCGTCACGGAGCTTGGCCAGGATGAAATGGTCGATTGCGTTGCGTGGCCGCGCTTGGCCAACCCCCTGGCTGGGCGGCAGGCTGGGGCGCTTGGGCGTGATGAAGGCCCAATGCCGCTGCCACTCGGCACCCTGTTCAATCCAGCGCCGGATTGAATCCTTCTCGGCGGCGGTAAGCACGAGGCCCGAGTCGGCAGGTGGCATCACATCATCCGGGTCATCGGTGGTGATGCGCCGGTAAACCGCGCTTTCACCTGGTTTGCCGGCGACGAAAGGGCGAACGCCGTCTTCATTGCGGGACGCCCCATTCTCCGTGTCGAGCCGCAGGCCGGCCTTGCGTTGTTTGGAGTCCGGGCCGTGGCATTGGAAACAGTTTTCGGAGAGAATCGGGCGGATGTCGCGGCTGAACTCGATCCTGTTTCCGTCATCTGCGACCACGGGGGAAAGCAGGCTGGTAAGCAGGGTTGCCACCGTCAGCGTGTGCTGGCCCGGTTGGCTGCGCTGTCGCTTCATGGGGCCGCGCTGTTGGTGTTGGTGGTGGCCGGCTTGACCGGCGCGTCCGGCAGGTCGTTGATCTTCAACTCGAGCATTACGCGTGACGGCTTGTGCACGGCGGCCGGCAGATTCTCGATCCAGTTGCCGCTCTCCAGTTGTTCGCGCTTGGCCTCCTTTGCCTCGACCACGGTCCAGACGATGGAGGCGATCAGGATCAGCACGAGCAGCGGCAGCCAGATGCTCCAGTTGACGCGCGTCAGGAACAGGGTGAGCCGGTCGACGAATCCCTTCTTGCCTGGGGAGAGCGCGGGATCGCTGGCCAGCGCATCTGTGCCACCCAGTTCTTGGTTGAGCTGGACGACCATCGGGGCTGAGTCCAGATGAAGAATTCGGCAGTAGGAGCGGATAAATCCGCGGACGAAAACCGGGGCGTCGAACTTGCTGAAATCCCCCTCCTCAAGGGCTAGCACGTGGTCGGCGCGGATTTTGAGTGCCTCCCCGATGTCCTCAAGAGATTTGCCCTGCTCCTCTCGGGCGGCTCTCAACTGGTCTCCAACGGATGGCATCCTGCCCGTTTTCTAGCGGTAAACAGTCCCCCAGACAATCCCCAAAGTCCGGTTTTTGCGGCAGCTTGGCGAAGCGCTTGGCCAAGCGGGCAGGGGATCGGATTTCCGTTTCACACGCTTGGCCGGCCTGTTATTGTTCGGCTCACATTGGACTAATTATTTCATGACTCCCGACCAGATTGCCGTTGCCGGATTGATTGTCGTGATGTTCGTGCTGTTTGCATGGAACCGGTGGCGTTACGACATTGTGGCGGTCATCTCGCTCGTGGCGCTGGTGGCGCTGGACGCGATCCTTGGCGGTGAAGCGTCCGCACTGGTCGCCGAGCCGAAGCGGGTGCTGGAGGGGTTCGGCCACCCGGCGGTGGTGACCGTGGCGGCGGTGCTGATCATCAGCCGGGCGCTGCGCAACTCCGGCGTCGTCGACCAGATCGCGCGCCACGTGATGCCGTTCACGAAAAACCAGCTGCCGCACATCCTGAGCCTGTCGCTGGTCGTCATGGTGTTGTCCGCCTTCATGAACAACGTCGGCGCGCTTGCGCTTATGTTGCCGGTAGCGCTCAAGACGGCGGTCGACCGCCAACGCTCGCCCACCATCTTGCTATTGCCGATGGCGTTCGCCAGCATCCTCGGCGGCATGATGACGATGATCGGCACACCGCCAAACATCATCATCGCGAACCTACGCGCAGAGCTGACCGAAACGGCGGCCTTTGGGCTATTTGACTTTTCGCCGGTCGGCGGCTTGGTGGCGTTTGCCGGCCTGCTGTTCATTGTGCTGGCCGGATGGCGGCTGATTCCGAGCGCCTTCCACAAGAAACCGGGCATGGAATCGCTGTTCCAGATCGACGACTACATTACTGAGATCAGTGTACCGGCCGGCTGCGACTGGATCGGCAAAACCGTCGCTGAGGCCGAGAAACTCGTCAGCGAAAAGATGACCCTCTTTGGTTTCATCCGCAAGGATGGCCGTGTGTTGCCTCCCAACCCGGACGGTGTCATTCAGGAAGGCTGCCGGTACGTGGCCAAGGCCGATCCGGTGGAGTTGCAGGCGTTGATCGAGGAACACGGTCTGCATCTGTCCGAGGAGATGCGGCATCGCATCGATAGCCTGAAGGGGGAGACCGGGTTCACTGAGGCCATCGTCAATCCCGGCTCACCGCTGGTTGGCCGCACACGCACATACCTGCGCCGCCGCAGCGGCAACACAATGACGCTCATGGCGGTGGCTCGCCAGGACAAGCCAATTCGCAAGCAGCTCAAGGAGGTGGCGTTTCGAATCGGGGACGTCCTTCTGTTGCATGGGAAATCGCCGGAAATGGACGATACGATTGCCGACCTAAACTTACTGCCCTTGGCCAAGCGCGAATTGAGTGTCGGAACATTTTCCAGGATCGGTCTCTCCTTGGTAATCTTCGCGGGGGCCATCGGCTTAAGCATGACAGGTTTTCCGATGACCATCGCCTTTTTGGGGGCGGTGCTGGCCTACATCCTTTGCGGTATTCTGCCTCTGAGTGACATTTACAGGGAGGTGGAATGGCCGATTATTGTGCTCCTTGGTGCGATGATCCCGGTCAGTCAGGCGTTCCAGAGTACTGGTTGCACAGAACTGATCGCCGGATCAATCCATGGCCTGACCGGTGACCTGCCTCCCTGGTCGATGATCAGTATTGTCATGATTGTGACCATGTGCCTGTCAGATATCATCAACAATGCTGCCACGGCGTTCATCATGGCTCCAATTGCCGTTGGTATCTCCAGCACGCTGGGGCTGCAGGCTGATCCGTTTTTGATGGCGGTGGCCGTCGGGGCATCTTGCGCGTTCCTGACCCCGATCGGGCACCAATGCAACGCCATGATACTGGGTCCAGGTGGCTATCGGTTTGGTGATTACTGGCGGGTTGGCCTGCCGCTGGAAGGGGTCATTGTCCTAATAGGCACACCGTTAATTATCCACTTCTGGCCGCTGAGTTGACCTCCTGCGCAAACACGGCGGCATGACAGGGATTTACGAACACCGCTAAATACACAAATTATCCACCCGATAACCTATAACTTGAAAACCACTATGAAAAAAATGCATTGTATATCACCTTTGATTAGGGCCTTTACACTGATTGAGTTGTTAGTGGTTATTGCCATCATCGCCATCCTGGCTGCGCTGCTGCTGCCGGCCTTGGCCAAGGCCAAGTCACAGGCTGTTTCCACTCAGTGCAAAAATAACCTCAAGCAAATGGGCTTGGCCACTGCGTTGTATGTCATGGACAATGACGACAAGCTTCCGTTCGCCTGGGCCATCCGGCACGACGCAAACATCAACAACTTCCAGAACCTGCTGGTGTCGTACGTGCTACGGAACAAGTTCAAAGCCGGCGGAAAAACCGAAGACAGCGACTTTGCCAAGAACGTTTATCGCTGCCCGACGCGCATCAGGGAGCGACACATTGGCGGCAACCCGTGGAAGATCAGCTACGGGATGAACCAGTACAATAATCTGGGTTTTCCCAATAATCCCAGATACCCGACTCCCCCTGGACAGCCGCCACATCCCGAAACCGCGAAGGTCACCTCGGTGCGCGAGCCGTCCGCCACGTTTTTGATCTCCGACATCTCGTATGAGTTGAATCATCCAGCCGTGACCTACTTGACCAAGAACAGCAGCGGCCGTTATCATGTCGGCTACAAGCACAATATGGAACACCCCTCTGGTGCCGCCAACATCGTCTTCATGGACTCGCATGTGGAGTCGAGAAAGAAGGACAACATCGACGACATCATTATGGACTTTAAGAAAAAACGCCGGCGCAGATAGACGGATTTGCTCCAATCACCATAAAAGCTACTGAAGATACTTCTAACTATCACAAAAAATGAAACACACACTACAAAACAACACAATCAGTCGTATGCTTATGATTACGGGTGTGGCGTTGTGGTCGCTCCTTGGCGGCACAGCGTTTGCGCAGGAACAGGTGCTCATCTTTCAGGACACCTTTGAGGTCTCGGAAACAGAAATCACCGATCTTGGCTTCGAGAACGACGAAAGGCAGAGCGGTTCGATGGGCGCGACAACCTACTCCGACTCATCGGAGGATTTGACTGTTATCAACTCGGAATGGGCTCCCGGAAAGTTGAGTCTGTTCCCGGAGCCGGGCAGCGAGTGGGTGGCGGTTTCACCCGATCACAATTTTGCCTTCGGCAGTCCGTTCACCATCGAGTTTGAGGTGGATGCCGGGCTCGATGACGAGGACAACGCCTCGGGCGACTGGGCCGCAGTCGTGTTCGGGGCCACGTCGAAAAACTCGTGGGTCATCAGCGCCGACGGTTTCGGCATCCTGTTCCGCAACAACGGCGACATCCAGGTTTTCGACGGCGAAGCCAGCATCTACGGTGGCAATGGCGGTTTCGCTGCTGGCATCCCTAAGGACGATCTGGAGATTCGCATCGAGGTTGAGGTGGGCAGTTTCGATGGAACATCGCCCGCCACAATCCGAATGTTTATTAATGGAGAGGCCGCGGTCATCACAGCGGACGGCGCCACGGAATACGTCAAGGCGGCTGGTTTTCGGGCAAACTACATCACGTTGCTAGGCGGTGCATTCGGCGGCAACACGTGGCAGCATACGTTTGATAATTTGAAAGTCTCGGCAGCGCCTGCCATTGGCGTGTCGCCGACTCGGTTCAACGCCATTGCCGGGGACACGACGGACGACGTTACGGTTTCGGTGCCCAAGTCGCTTATTGAGGCCGGTGTTGTTGAGGTCACCGCCCAGAGCCTGACCCCGGACATTGTCGGGATTGATGGAGCAGGGGACGACGGAAAATTGGTGTTGTCTTTCGCTGATGCCAATCAGGCCGATGGCACGTTCAAGATCAACGTGGTCGGTGGGGGAGTAGGCAGGGTGCAGCTCTCGAGTGAGCAGGCCGGGTTTCTGGCCAGAAGCATCACTGTGATGGCGGCCAGCGGTTTTGGTGTCGAGGAGGTGGTTTTCTCTGACTCATTTGACACGTCTTCTGAGGACTGGGATGTGAATTTTGAGAACGATGGCGGTCGCCAAGCTGGCACAGCTGGCATTCTTAACTATGTTGAGGCGGAGGCCAGTGCCGCGGGTGGTGCTGCTGATGAGTTTACGATCGTGAACCCAGATTGGGCAGAGGGCAAATTGTACATCTCAGGCCAGAACATGTCGCCCAATTACAATTTTATCGATGGCCCGGAGTTTGAAATCTCCTTCAAGGTTCATCCCGGATCGAACAATGATTTTTACGACTCACCAGACTGGGCTGCTATTGTGTTTGGTGCGACGGAAAAGAACAAGTTTGTTAATGCCTCCGACGGATTCGGTATTCTGTTCCGCAACGACGGGCGGGTGCAGGTTTTTGACGGGACAGTGGCTATATACGGAAGTCCGGAGATCGGCACATTGCCTGAAGGCGAACTGGACGTGCGAATCACTTCCAGTTCAATCAACTTTGCCGGCGCGCCGGCCACGATTCGAATGTGGATCAACGGCGAAGAATCGCCGCTCAGCAACTCGTCAATGGAGTACACCAAACAGGGTGGTTTCCACGCAAACAATATATCCCTGCTTGGCTACGGTGCCGAGCTTGAGCACACGTTCGACGATTTCAAGGTAGTCGCAGATGCCTGTGTCTCAGCCACGTTGGTCAACGCCGAACTAGGTCCTGGCGACGACGCCACCCAGATCATTGTCAAGGTGCCGGTCGGCCTGCTTGAGAACGAAGGTGCTGTCGTCACGCTTAGCAGCAGCAACCCAAGCGTGGCCATCCCTGATGACAATGCTGATGGTGCGATTAAATTGACTTTTGCCAAGGGCGGTTCAAACACCAAGACAGTGAACGTAGCCGTGCTTGGCAGTGGCCAGACGGCATTCACATTGTCGGTTGACTCGGGTGTCTGCATTGGCGACCCGGTTTTCCTGACCAAGCGCTCGGCTTTCGTGGTGAATCCGAGTTTTGAGGCGCACCCACCCGCCGCTGCTTGGCCGCACTACGGCCCGATTGGCGGCTGGGTCGGCGGCAGTGGTGTCAACATCGGCGGGCCGTTCAATGACAATGGCGCCACACCGGATCGTAACCAAGTGGCGTTCAGCCAAGGTGCACGCACGGTCTCCCAGATGCTCACCGGCCTGAATCCTGAAAAACAGTATTGGCTGCAATTCTACTACAACCGCCGCAACTGCTGCGGCAATTCCACCATCAGCCTGATCGTTGAACTGGATGGTGAGGAATTGGCTCGGCACGAGGAGTTCAAGGCGGTCGGTGGGGCAAACGCTTACCTCAGCAAGACTGTTGTATTCACCCCCGAGACCGAGACTGCAGAGTTGGTTTTTCGCGCGGAAACCGCCGGAGATGCCACGCTGATTCTGGATGCTGTTTCGGTCGTGCAGCGCGACGAGGGAAATGTCATCGTGATGAACCCCAGCTTCGAGGCCAGCGGTACGCCGCCTTGGCCCGGCTACATTCAGCCCAAGCCGATTGCCGGCTGGGTGGGTGCTGGTAATTATGGCGTCAACTTCAACGGGCCCGGCCCATTCGCCAACAACGGTAAGGCGGAAGACCAGGATTTGGTCGCATTTTTGCAGGGAGCCGGTTCGCTGAGCCAAATCATCTCCGGCCTGGTACCGGGCGAAAAATATGAGGTGCGTTTTGCCTGCAACGCCCGCGGCGGCAATACGCCGACGCTTGTCGTCAAGGCCGACGACGAGGTGCTGCTTGAAGAGTCCATCGAGGCTGTCAGCGGTGCTAATGCATTCCACGTCAAGACCGTCCAATTCACCGCATCGGCCTCCGCTGTGAACCTGTCGTTCGCCCAGGCGGCTGAGGGTGACAACACGGTTATCTTCGACAATGTCACGGTGACCGGTGCCTCCTCCACGCTGCCCTGTATCACTTCATCCGTTGGTGAGTTGAAACTGACCGTTGGCCAGACTGGCACCGCCGTCGCGCTGACTATTCCCGAGGAGTTGATCACTGAAGAGGACGCTGTTCTCACCGTGAGCAGTTCCGACCCGTCAGTTGTCAAGATCACCGGCGGCTCCAATGGCAAGCTGGAACTGAAATTCGCCAGTGACGACGGTGAGTTGACCCAGTCGTTCGAAGTCGAGGCCGTGGGTCGTGGCAGTGCCACGTTGGTTTTTTCGAACCAATACGGCGTCTGTTTCAACCCGGCCGGAGTGGAGGTGGCCGTGAGTGGTTCGCTGATCCAGAATCCCAGTTTCGAGGATCATCCCCCGTCTGCTGCTTGGCCTCATTATGGCCCAGTCGGTGGATGGGAGGGCGGCTCTGGTGTCAACAACGCCAGCGGGCCGTTTCAGGACAACGGAGTCATCCCCGATCGCGTGCAGATTGCCTTCACGCAAGGCTCAAGGAAGCTCAAGCAACTTGTCGGCGGACTCGAGGCCGGCGAGCAATATTGGCTGCAGTTCCATTACAACGTGCGGAACTGCTGTGGCGGCACGATGGATTTGTCCATCCAGTTTGCGGAGGAGGAACTCGATTACATCTCCGAGATCACCGCAGTCGGTGCTGACGAGCCGTACTATTATCACCACATCGAGTTCACTCCGGAGTCATCCTCGGGTGAGTTGGTTTTTGAAGCCATCGCCGCAGGGGACGCAACGTTGTTGCTCGATGGTGTCACCTTGGCCAAGCGCAACGTAGACAACGTGGCCATGATCAACCCCGGTTTCGAGGCCAGTGGCACGCCGGGCTTCCCCGGCTACATCCAGCCCGCACCCATCAGTGGCTGGTCATCGACCGGCAACTACGGCGTCAACATTTCTGGGCCGGGGCCGTTTGCCAACAACGGCATCAACTCGGAGCAGGATCGCGTCGCCTTTCTGCAGGGGGATGCCACTCTCACGCAAACTGTTTGGGAACTCGAGGATGGTGAGGCTTACCACCTCTCGTTTTCCTTCAACGCCCGAGGCGGCAACAAGCCCACGCTCAACGTCACCGTCAACGGCGAGACCGCACTCGAGTACGAGGTCAACCCGGTGGGCGATGTCGAGCCGTACTACGTTTACGTGTACAACTTCACCGCCGACTCGGACGTGGCCGAGATCACCTTCGCGCAAACCGCTGAGGGAGATAACACTGTGCTGATCGACGACGTGCGTTTGGTCAAGGGCAAAGGCACAGAGGTCGAGCTGCCCGGGCCGGAGGAACCGGCCGAGCCGATCGCCATGGCGCTTGGCCAAGGCGCAGACGCCACATTCACCTTGAGCTGGTCTGCAGACGAGACCGGCTGGGTGACACAGTACGCGGAAAAAGTGACCGGCCCCTGGAAGGATGCCGGCGCGGAGGCTACCGTCGAGGACGGTAAACTGGTCATCAAAGTCACCCCTGCCAAGACCGGGTCACGCTTTTACCGGTTGGTGAATCCGTGATGGATCACAGTTTTTGGTTCGTTCATGTTATTTAGGTTGTTTGGTTATATATTGGGTTGATTGGGTTGCCGTCATTGCCTGGGTTTTGCCGGGCAATGACGGTATGTCCAAATTTGAGAGATCATCTTTTACGTGCCTGCATCTCGCTGGCTGGTATTTGCTGTAACCCGATGACGATTTTCACGGTCAATCAAAGTTATACAAATCCGGTCCAAGTCTTTTTGAGTAGCAAACTTCCCTGCGAATCCGTTTATAATGTTTAATGTTACCTCGTTGGCATAAGTCAGTGATGGGAATTCAAGCAGAACGCTTAAGTCTCTGGTGAATCGGCGGACACGAAAGCTGCTTGTGATCACGCTTTTAATGTATTCAACCAACTGATCAGCGAGGCAGGGTGTGAGTAATATTTTGGTTAAAAGTTATTTGTATGTGTTTCTAGTCTGCGGGTTGCTGACGGTGGGGGCAAACAGTCAGACGACCCTCGATGTAAATAGTACCAGTTTTGAGGGAGTGCTCCATGACAATCTATCAAACAAGAAACGACAAGGCAGCGGATTCACGCCCCTTATCTTTAAGTCTTATCCCGGAGCGAATCTGTTTCGCAATGACGCAGTTGGGATCAATTTCGAACACATATTTAATGGGGCGAAAGAGCAGAATGACATTTCCATGTTCACTCCGCGACACGATCCATGTAAGTTGAAACAATTTAGCTCAAGCCGATTCCAAATCCACTGGCCCAACAACGGTTCGAAATGGGGAATGGAAGCTCGGATGGACTACGACTTGTCTAAGGAAGGTTACGCCGATCTTGTGTTCGAGTGCATTCCGACAAGGGATCTCTATTCGCAAGGATTCGTTGCAATGATGTGGGCATCGTATATGAACCGTGCGATTGATCGGAAGATACGCTTCTGGGGAAAAGAGGGAGACCGCACAGGCTGGGTTACATTCGGTGAGAGAAAAGGAAAAAGATTTGAAGTAGGTACCGTTTCTAACGCGGCGATGGCGGATCTGCCTTACGAGAGAGGTGCGGAAACACTCAACCTCATTGAGAATTCTGAAAAGAAGTTCATCACCCCGTTTTACTATGGCCTGATAGATGGTGACCTCGATCTGAAGACAACTGATGATAGGTTGCTTTATCTGGTTCTGTTTGATCAAACTGAATCAATCCGGTTTGCGATGTGGAATTTCATTAAAGACAAGGCGGGCAATCCAGACTCTCATAGCCCGGCCTGGGACTGGCAATACGTTGTTCGGAATCCCAAGCTGGGCATGAGTTATGGTTATAAGGCTCGGGTGGTGGTGAAGCCGTTCAAAGGGATTGAACAGATTTGGAGGGAATACCAAACTTGGAGTGGGGATTTGGGAGTGAAGTTGCCGCCCCGCCCCGTTCAGAATTGAAGAGAGAAAATCCCCCCCGTCAAATTTCTTCGCAGACCCTTAAAACAGGAGTGCGTCCATAGCTTCTTTTACTGTCCAACAGAGCGTTTGGACAAGTGCAGGCTTACTTTTCACCTATGGCGTAAAGGACTTCCTGCCGCTCGTCGTCCTTGAAGGCCACGCGCAGGTACAACCTATTCCCGCTGACGATGGGCGACGCGTACACTTCGTCGCCAAGCTGGTTTGTGGCGAGCAGCTTGAACTCATCCGGGTTGGCTTCGAAAACGAATGTCTTGCCGTCGAGATTCGTTCCGTAAATCCGGTTCCCCGCCATCACCGGCGAGGTGAAAAACTTGCCGCTGAGCCGCTCTTTCCATTGCTGTTTGCCGGTCTTGGCGTTCCAGCAGATCGCGAAGCCGGCGTCCATCGTTACGAACAAAAACCCGTCACGGATCAGCATCGACGGCACGTAAACCCTCGCGGTGTTTTTCCACGACACCATGCCGGAGCCATCCGCAACGATCGCCGCCGTGTGGTTTTTCGGCCAGCCGCCGCTCACGAAAATGTGCGTGCCGTCGGTGACCAGCGTCGAGACGCACTCCTCGGTCGAGCCTGGCACCTCCCACAGTTTTTTGCCAGTGAGCGGGTCGAGGCTGGTGACCAGTTCGCAGCCGCAAAACACCATCTGCAGCCGGCCGGCCGCCTCAATGACCACAGGTGTGGTGTAGTTCGGCAGCTTCGGGCGTTCTTGCCGCCAGATTTCGCGTCCCGTTTTTTTGTCCAGCCCAACGATCGCTCCGCCGATTTTCGTGTCGGCTTTCATGACGACGATGTCGCGATACACCATCGGCGAGCTACCGTAGCCTTGGTGCACCTTGTATTTGCCGATCGGTTTCTGCCAAAGAAGTTTGCCGTTGAGGCTTAGTGCAGAGGCATACGCTTGGTTCCCGATCACGAAATTGACGTGCAGCCGTTCACCGTCGTGCACCACCACGGTGCCAGCGTGCGAGGCGTGCTTGTTCAGCCCGATTGCGAACTGCCCTTCGTGCACCTTGGTTTGCCAAGCAACCTTGCCGTTGGCCTTGTCGAGGCAGAGCACCGCTTGAAACATCTCCTCCTCATCCGCCGTGGCGAGAAATATCCGGTTGCCCACTACCGTCGGCGTGCCGTGGCCCCGGCCCGGGATCGATGTTTTCCACACTACATTTTTCGTCTTGCTCCACTCCGTTGGCAAACCGTCGACGAGCTTGGCTTGGCCATCGGAGGTCAACCCGCGCCAGTTCGGCCAATCGGTCGGGGCAAACTTGAATTCCTCGGCCAAGCCGTTGACTAAGCCGACGAACAGAATAGCAGAAGCGAATTTGTGCATGGTGAATTGAACAAATGGGCCGGCAGCGTTGCTGAATCACCCCGTCGGCGCAAGGCGAATCCAGCGGGTGGCTTGGGCGACGCTCCACTGGTATTTGCGGGCATGCTCACGGATGAGGAACGGGAGGTTCCTCTCGGCGTCGAGGATGAAGTCGGGCGAGAGAATCTCGCGGAGGGCGTCGAGGGTTTGCGCTTGGCTGCCGCCGAGCCACTCGGTCCTGGGCGTGTATTCCTCCAGCCAGGTGCAGGGGGTGGTGATGATCAGTTGGCCGCCGGCGACGATGAGGCCGGACATTTGCCGGAGGCAGTCAGCCGGGCAGGGCAGTCGGTCGATGAGATTGGCCATCAGTATGACGTCAAATTGGCCAAGTCCGTCTCGCAAAAAGGTGGCGTCGCCCTGCTCGAAACGGACACGGGTGAGGTTCAGATCACTTGGCACCTCGGCGACTGTCGCCTGACCAAGCTCACCCTCAACAGCAAATTGGTACGACAGTTGGCCATCCTTTTGCATTTGGTTGGCGGTGTGGATGAAACTTTCGGACAGGTCGATACCGATGACCTCAGTGCAGTGTCGGGCGAGTTCGAAGGTTGAGCGGCCCACGGCGCAGCCGAGGTCAAGCGCTCGGGCGTCGTCCGGGATACGGCTGGTATCGACGCACTCCGTGACGCAGCGGACCGGGTAGTCGAGCGCATCGGTTGGGCCGAAGTCCCAAGGCAGCACCTCGTCCGGTTTGCCGTAGTGGAACAGCAAATACTCGGAGAGAGCGCGGGAGGTCTCGTAAAAACCGTCGGGCATCAAATCGAGTCGAGGTAGGCGACCAGGTCTGCCAGTTGTTCCGGATTCAACCCGGCGACGAGCCCGGGTGGCATGGAAGAGGCCGGGATTTTATCGCGTTTTTTGATCTGCTTGGCCGGCAGGTCGGCGGTGACCCCGGCAGCGTTGCGGATGCTGATGGTGTCTGCGCTCTCCAGCGTGACAAAGCCAAGGTGTACCGAGTTGTCATTCAGGGTGAACGAGTAGGTGTCGAAGCCCTGCGCGACGATGGCGTTGGGGTTGAGGATGGACTGGATCAACTCGCGGGTCTTGTAGCGCTTGCTGATGTCGGCAAGGTGCGGGCCTTTTGGTGTCTGGCCGTTGCGGGTGGTATGGCAGACGATACATGCTTGGCTGGTGAACAGTTTCTCGCCGCGCTTGGCAACGCCCTTGGCCTTGATGGCTCGCTCGGTGGCGGTCTTTTCGCCGAGGGAGGCGATCCAGTTTTTAGGGTCGCCGGTCGGCGGTGGGATACGGATCGGATTGTTGGCGGTGTCGGCCTTGGCGACCTTTTGGCCAGTGGGCAGGCCGTTGATCTTGACCTTGTGCCGGGCTAGGACGGCCTTGACGAGGTCGACGGTTTCCTTGGGCGCTTGGTTAAGAGCGACCTTGAGGCCGGACTCGATTTTGTCGCTGCCGCTCCACTTGGCCCGGTCGAAGTACGGCCCGCTGGTGTCCGGTCGTGTGCCCCACCAGCCTTGGGTGTATTCGCCCTCGCGATGGTACAGCCGAACGAGCGTGGCGAAGGTGGCGAGTTCGGGCTTGGTCTTGGCTTGGATCATGAGCGTGTCCACTACCGTGTCGTCATGGATGTACTTGAGCACACTCAAAGCAGTGGCACGCTGATCGGTGTCGAGCGCGGCCAGCAGGGTATCGACTGGCTTGAGGGCGACGATCGCACGTGTTGCCAAGTGTGGGATTACCGCGGCTGGATTGGGCTCGTTTTGCTTGGGTTGTTTGGCCAAGCGCGGCGTGGCGGCGTGCGGTAGGATGGCCCGTGCTGCTGAGGCATCGCCGAGGCGGCCAAGGCTGACGAGCGCCTGAGCGCGGACGCGCAGGTTGCCACTCTTGAGCGCACGGACGAAGGGCGCGGACTCAACACCGTCGAGTTCGTTGGTACGGTCGGTGAGTGCACGGAGGGCAAACTCGGTGATGTTGGCCTGTTCGCTTAGCTTCAGCAGATTGGCCGTGGCCCCTGTGCCGTCGAGTTGCTTGAGTGTGAAAATCGCGGCTACCCTGCCGGCGAGCGGTGTACCCCTGTCGGAGGCGATCCTGACGAGTGCTTCAGTGTGTTGTGGGCTGCGGCCGCGCCGGAGAATCTCGAGTTGAGCGTGCAGGTTTTGAATCTGGCTTGGGCCGGTCAGCAGCATGTGCAGTTCCGCGTCGTTGAGTTGTGTGACGTCGGGGAACGGTTCCGGCTTGTGGTTTTCCGGGACAAGCTGGACGACGTAGCCGACGTTGGGATGGCTGTAGCTAAAGCCTCCACCCTGCCAACTCGAGACGTACATCCGGCCACTGCCGTCAACGTCGATGTCGGTCGGCCGGTTGATGGCGAGAAACGTCTCCTGATGCGCGTCGAAAGTGGCGCCGTTGGTTGCTAGGTTGTGGAGGAAAACCGCGCTGCGGCCCCAGTCGCAGGTGTACACGCCGTGGCTGAATGGCTCTGGCCAGCGGGTGTCGTGATAGAACATCCCACCACAGCCGGAGCCGCCGCCGTAGTCGGCCAGTGCCGGCATGATTTCATCAGGGAAATTCTTGTACCATGACGGGTAGCCGTACTCACCGGTCTGGATGACGTGAGAAAAACGGATGTCCCAGCCGCCGCCGTCGTTGGTGTTGTCTCGGGTGAAGATGTTCATGTACGGGTCGATGCAGGCGTCGAGGATGTTGCGCTGTCCCCAATTGTAGATTTCCATCTCGGTGCCATCCGGGCGTACGCGGACGATGCCGCCGCCACGCCGGCTCAATGTGCGGCCGTCCGCTCCGACCGCCTTGTAAAAACCGAAGTCACCCACCGCGATGTAGATCCACCCGTCGATGCCCATGCGGATTCCATTGGTCGTGTGGTCGGCACCGCGTTTACCGACGTAGTCGGTGCTGATACCGCTGACCAGCCGCTTCTCCCGATCGGCCACGCCGTTGCGGTCAGTGTCCTCGAATAGCGTGAGGTAGGGGGGATGCAGCACCCAAAGCTTGCCATTGTCGTAGATCAACCCTCGGGGATGATCCATCTTGGCGAAGGTGTTGACTTGGTCGGCCCTGCCGTCGCCATCGGTGTCGAGACAGCGCACCACGCGGCCGCGGCCCTTGTCCTTGCCAAGCGAGCCCTGTTCGTCAATGCCGACAAACAGTTCACCGGTTGACGCCGCCGTGAGGCAGACCGGGTAGTTCACCAGCGGCGGCTCGGCGAACACGGTCAGGTTGAAACCATCCGGCGCATTGACGCGGGGTTCGTTGGTTTTTGGGGCGGCATTGGTGCTTTTCTGGGAGGCCTTGACGACCTTGCGGGGTAGCTCGGGAAGGGAGCCTGCATGGGCCTCGAATTCCCAAAAACTGCCCCAGTAAGCCGGCTTGGCTCCGAGGTAGGTGATTTTGAAATAGCGCGTGTTTTTGGCGTCGACCTTGTGCGGGGTGACCTGGCGCACCTCCTTGTTTTTGGACTGGTCAACTAGCAGTTTCCAGTCCTTGGCGTCCAGGGAGCCTTCGATCCTGTACTTGTACGTTCCATTGGCCTTCTCCCAAATGAGGCGGATATTTTGGATGTCCTGTGGCTGGCCTAGGTCCACCTGTAGCCATGAACCGGGGGCGCTGTTGGCGGCGCACCAGCGCGTAGTGGGATCGCCGTCGACGGCGTGTTTCGCTAGGTTGCTCTTGTTCGACTCCTCAGAGCTTGCGGTTACTTTTTTGCCGGTGGCTGCGTTCCTTGGGACGCTAATTTTGGTGTTTTTTTTTTCCGGCAGCCGACTTCGGCTTGGGCTTGCTGTTCAGGTCAAATGACTCGTTTATCGGTTTGACCAACTTCATGTCCTCGCGCTTGACCGCCCAAAGCAGGCCGCGCGCGACGAGGTTAAGGTAACGGGGGTCGGCCACGGTGACATTGTTGTGCCCGATGGAGGTACTGAAGACACGGGTGCCCTCGTAGTTGTTCGTCCATGCGACGACTGCCTTGCGGTTTCCCTGCGCGCCGCGGGCGATGACCTTGGCGTTCGGGAGCACCTGCACGTTGTTGTAAAGTTCCTCGCGCTGAGTTGTCCAGTTCTCGACACCCTTGGTGATGAACGGGACATTGTTTTCAAACTTGATCTCGATCGGCTGCTGCGGGCCGTGGCCAGTGGATTGCAGGCCGATGTAATCGAACCACTTCCCGTTGTCGGCACCCGGCTTGACCGGCTTGCGGAAATCACCGGAACGGTATGAGTGCATGGCGCAGTGGAGGTTGACGCCCGGGACGCCCTTGCGATGTGGGGCGAGCACGCCGGCGATGATTTTCGGGTCGTTGATCCCGGCGGCGCACTCGTCGTGTATGATGATATCGTAGCCCTTGGCGTAGTCCGGTTTGCCGAAAATAGGCAGCGGTGGTTTGGTGCTTTTGTCGTCGGAATGCGCCTGGTCGATGACGATGTTGATCCGTCGCTCTAGGCCCTGCTTGAGGATGTCCTTTTGCTTGGCATAATCGTGGCAGCAACCGCCGGTGATCAGCAGCGCACGCAGCGGTTTCTTGTCCGCGGCGGTCAGTTCCCCGGCGGCGAGGCCGGCCAGCGTAAGAAGGGAGGCAAGTAAACGCATGACGTGCAGGGCGAAGTGTAGGCGACTTTCAGCGAAAGTAAATCAATCTTCGGCGAGCGCCCGGAGGAGGTGGGCGGTCGGCTGGTAGTACTCTAGGACGACGATCGACTCACCGTCGCGGTGCATTCGGACCTGGGTGACAGTGATGTCGGGAGTCTTGCTTGGTGAAAAAAGGATGTCGTCGTGCGTAGCGTTTTGGGCCTGTGCGAACTTGTCGGGGGTCAGGTCGCCACCGAGGTGGTCGCTGCGGCCGGTGGCCACGTGCATTGTGCCGAGAATTTTCTCGTCCTGTATATCACGGCCGGACACCGGCAACACTTGCGTGCCGAAGCCCAACTCGCCGAGTTCGCCGGTGACCGGGTCATCGGTCAGCTTGGCGTTGTGTGCGGTGATGACCGCCTGGTCTCCCCGTATCAGCGTCGCGCGGGTGACGCGGCCGCCGGAGACATGCTGCAGTCCAAGCGTGCCGTCACCGTACTGCATTGGGAACGCGCCGTCGCCGCCGTTCGGCACGAAGTACACCTCGCCGGCGGGAAGGTTGGCGACGTCCGGCTCGTCGACGAGGCAGATGCCGTGACTTTTTTGTGCCTCCTGTTGTCCGCAGTCGAGTTGGAGTGTGTGAGTGTCGTCGCCAAGCGCAAAATCAATCTCGAAATGGTCAGCCCGGGTCAGCGCAAGCCGCAGTTTCTCGGCGTCGCGGCTGACCTCGTTGTAATCCACGGCCAAACCGCTACGGAGGATAATGTCATTCACGCCGTGCAGTGTCGCTCCGCGAAAGCCGTGCTGCTTAGCCAAGGCGGTCAGCGGTGCGGTGGCGGAGTGGGTCGAGATGCAGAGGATGATATCGTGGCCGGGGTAAACGTCCCGCTCGAGGCTCAGTTCGCGGCCGTCCGGCGCGATGGCGCGATCCGGCAGATCGAGGTTGCTGCCGCCGGTTTCCTCGTAGGCGAAAAACCCCCCGCCGGTCAGGCCAAGCCCGGTCATCACGCCGTCGTGCAGTCCCTTGTAAAACGAGTCATGGGCGTGGCGCTGGATGGAGAATCGCTCGTTCCCGAGGAATGCCCAGCCTTCGGCCAAGCCGGGGTCGGGCAGGTCGATCAGGATGCAGATGCGCTCGTCCCGGCTGGGGCGGAAAGTGGTTTGCAACAGGCGCCTGAGGCTGAATGGGGGAAAGTCCGGTTGATTCATGGCAAGGTTACGCTTGGCTCGGGCCGGCGCAGGGCAGACAGACAACGATACTTGAGCCGAAAAATTAAGCCAAAAAATCGCTTGGCCCGGCGGGTCGAAGGTGGGTAGGTTCTCCGCCCGGCGGATTGCCGGTTGAAATGTTCTGGGGTGTACTCATAGGATTCTTGCTCGGGGGAGTATTTGGTTACTCCTTGTTATTCGATGTTGATCCAGATTTTCTGAAGGATACCTACACAGAGATGGCGATCGGTATCGGTATTGGGGTCGCCACCGGCACGGTCATTTTTCTCATTGGTGCTGGGGTCGTTTCTGCCATGGACTACATGCGGAAGCGTAAGACTTCCTGATAAACCGCGCTTGGCATGAGCGCGTCCCACCCATCCGTCCGCAGTCTTTATGTGCATGTCCCGTTCTGTGCGGCCAAGTGCGACTACTGCGCCTTCTACTCCGAGCCGTCTGGTGACGGGCAGGTAAACCGATATGTCGAGGCGCTGATCCTCGAGATGGAACTGGTCGCCTCGTCGGTAAAACCGAGCACGATCTTCTTCGGCGGCGGCACGCCGTCGCTGCTGAGCCTTGAGCAATGGCGGTGCATCCTCGAGGCGATGGAGCGTCTCGACCTGCTTGGTGCCGACGAGTGGACGGTCGAGTGCAACCCCGCCACCGTCTCGACTGAAAAGGCCCGACTCCTGCGCGACCACGGTGTGAACCGCATTTCGATGGGCGTGCAGTCGCTCGACGAGCGGCTGCTTGACCGGCTCGGTCGCATCCACTCGCGCGAAATGGTTTTCAAGTCGTACGACCGGCTGCGCGCCGCCGGGTTCGACAACATCAACCTCGACCTCATGTTCGCCATCCCCGGCCAGACGATGGACCTTTGGCAGGCCACCCTGGCAGAGGTAGTCGCGATGGGCAGCGAACACCTCTCCTGCTACGAGGTGATCTACGAGGAGGACACACCGCTCTACGAACAACTGCAGGCAGGCGAGTTTGATGTTGACGACGAGTTGGCCTGTGCGTTGCACAACGAGTTGATCGACACCGCCGCTGCCGCCGGCTTCGCACAGTACGAGGTGGCCAACTTCGCACGGCACGACGGATCGCCCGATGCTGAGTTGCCGTCGCGCGCTTCCCAGCACAACATCAACTATTGGCGCGGCGGTGCGTGCCAGGCGCTTGGGCCAAGCGCAACCGGCTATATTGATGGCCGACGCATTCGGAACATCGCCAACACCGAGCGCTACTGCGAACAACTTGCGCTTGGCCAGCGGGCGCACGAGTCGGTCGAGCAACTTTCGCCCCTGGCACGCGCTGGTGAAACGGCGGCATTCGGCCTGCGGATGAACGCCGGTTGGCCTTTCGGCCTGTTCAAGCAAACCACCGGCCACGACCTGCGAACCGGGTGGGCCGCCGACATGCAACGCACAGTCGATTGCGGCTGGGGCGTGCGTAGCGAAGAGCGGTTCCACCTCACGCGCCAGGGCCTTCGCTACGCTGACACAGTCGCGGAGTGGTTTATTCGGTCGGAGCCGTGACGGCGTGATATTGCCCGTGCGGCAGGGCGTCAAGGCGCGTGGTTCGGCCGTTTGGCCAGTGAATCTCAACGATCTCTACCGCCGCTTGGGCAAGGCCGAAGTGGGCGATCGGTGCGTGCTGCGATCGGTACGAGTCGCCGTTCACGATGTAGCGCCATTGGTCGCGCCCGCCGGCCCGGAGGCGAACCTTGGTTCCGTTGAGTGATGGGCAAGCGGCGCTGCGGGCCAGGCGGATGCCCACCCATCGGTTGTCGTTCGGCCAGAGGTTGCGGGCCATCAGCAACCCCTGCGATCCCGGCTCCGGCCAGACGGAAAAATGGGTAAAGAACAAGTCGAGTCGTCCGTCGCCGTCGATGTCACCGCTTGCGACGTTGCGCGAGTCGATCTCGTGCGAGGCGTTCATCAGGAAGGCCACATCGTTGAGCGACCGATTTTCTCGGTTGAGCAGAAGCCGGTTTTTCTCGTAGCCGCCATACGAGTAGCCGGCACCGTAAAGGCGGCTTGAGGTGCCCCGGATGTAAACCTCCATCGCGGGGTTCGATTCGGAGTTGCCGTGGTAAATGTCGTGGCACCAGAATTGCCGCTCGTAATCCTTCACCGAGTCGCGGCTCTTGTGGCCGTTGGCGATGAACAGATCGGTGTCGCCATCGTTGTCGATGTCGAACGAGGTTGCGCCCCACGACCAGCCGGTGTTGGCTGCGCGGTCGCCCATCGGGCGCTGTGCGAATTTTTTTCCGTCGCTGAAGTAGAGCCGGTTGCCGAACGTGAGGTCGGCCAGTCGCTCGGTGTAGTGCCGGTGCGTTGGTGCCGACAGTTTCATCGACACCATCCGCTCAGCGGCCCATGAGTTCATCCCGATCATCAGCAGGTCCATTTTGCCGTCGGCGTCGTAGTCGGCGAAGTTATGCGCCATGCCGAAGCCGAAACGATTCCCGACGAGACGCTCGGTTGCATCGGTGAATTTCCCTGAGCCGTCGTTGAGGAAAAGATCCACCCCAGCGAAGTCACTCACGACGGTCAAGTCCAGGTCGCGGTCGTCGTCGATGTCGGCGAAGGACGCGCTGTATGACCGGCGATGTCGCTTGGCCGCCAGACCGGCGGCGGTGGTGGCATCGCTCAACCGGCCTGTACCATCGTTGAGCAGCAGATAACCGGGAAAGCCGTCGTTGGCATCGTAGATCGGCGTTGGCATCTGGCCCTTGACGTACGGCAATTTGTATTGCGACAGCCACAGGTCGGCGTCGCGGTCGCCATCGATGTCGCCAGTGGTCAGCACCATTGGGTCGAGCACTTTTTCCGGTGCCTGCCAAGCGAGTCGGGCAGGGCCAGGAAATCTTCCATCCGATTGGCCTTCAATTAGATAAATGCCTTCGTGCCCGCACGCGACCACGTCCACCACGCCGTCACCGGACAAGTCCTCGAGCGTGACGTTGAAAACGGTTTCGTTGAACTGCGGGCAGAGCGGTTCCGCCTTGAAGCGCCCCTCGCCGATGTTGCGGTAGATTCGGTTTTTACAGCCTAGGATCACCTCGAGCCGGCCGTCGTCGTTGAAGTCATACAGGATGAGCGGGTCAATGAAGATGTTGCCGTCGTTGGGCGGGACATCCTGCCTGCTGGCCGGGTTGAACGCCGGCGTACCGGTGCGCTCAAGCCATTTGAGCCCGGTGAGGTCGATGCGTGCCGGCTGGGGCAGCGTCTCCGGCGTGAGCGCGGCTGGCTGCCACTGCACCATGATGTCGCCGCGCAGGATGCCGCGTTTGGCCAAGGTGTCGTTGGCGAGGTGCAGCGAGATCCAAAAGACCGAGGTTGGCCCGCTAGCGGCGCGTGGTGCGAACCGGCGATGCCGCCATTCGCTCTGCTCGAGCCGCCAGCCGGCGGACTTCCAGCGGCCAAGCGCCTGGCCAAATTGTTCCTTTGACCAGGTTGGCCCGTCTTTGGTAAAGCGGACACGGCGGATGCCCGATTCCCACTCCTCGACCGGTTCCGCCTGGCCAAGCTGGATTTCGCGAACCGGCATGCCGCCGAGCAATTGAAACGGGTCGGCCTTGGCCCGGAGGTTGTCCCAGATTTGAATTGCCACTTCCTCGTATTGGCGTGCGGTCATCTCATCGGCCCACACAGTGGCGTCCCATTGGCGTTGCCTGGCCTCGATGGCGGCGACCTGTTGCATCAACGCCTCATCGACAAGTCCGCCCGCTTGACTTGAATTGGGCGCGAGGGAGGAGGGCGGTTTACTTGGGGTTAGCAGCACAGCCATCGAGCCTACGATCAGCACGGCTAGCACCAGCGCCAACATTCTACCAGGGCGGAACTGCACGGCGGGATTGTCCGCACATACTCCGCTTTTTCAACGGAAATAAATGGTCAAGCGGCTTGCGTTCCCTTGACACCTCGATTGCCTCTGCGAAGATGCCGCGCCATTTTTATGGCCGGGACCAATTCAAACGATCGGATGGAAAAAATCGTGTCGCTCTGCCGGCGGCGCGGGTTTGTTTTCCAGTCCTCGGAGATTTACGGCGGACTCAACGGGCTGTGGGACTACGGCCCGCTTGGCGTCGAGTTGAAGCGCAACATCAAGGAGGCGTGGTGGCGCGACATGGTCACTGCGCACAACGAGCGCGTGCAGCCGGAGGGCGCTCCGCGGCCGTTCCAGATGGTCGGCATTGAGTCGTCCATCATCATGCATCCGCGTGTCTGGAAGACGTCCGGCCATTACGACCTGTTTCACGACATGATGGTCGATTGCCGCGAGAGCAAGCGCCGCTACCGGCACGACCACATCAAGGGAGCGTGGATCGATCACGACGGCCAAAAGGCGTTCATCACCTGCATCACCGACGGGGATGCGAAAGAGGAGATCACCCGGCGCGCGCTGCAGCATTTCAAGCTGAAGGCGAAGTATGCCGACAAACTGGCTTGGCACGGCGACGTCACCGACTTGACCTCGGTCAGCGAGACGACGCAGGTACTCGCCCCGGACGCGAAGGAACTGGGCACGCTGACTGAGCCGCGCGAATTCAACCTGATGTTCGAGACGCACATCGGCGCGATGCGCAGCGACGACAGCAAGGCGTTCCTTAGGCCGGAGACTGCACAGGGGATGTTTGTCAACTTTCGCAACGTGGTGGACAGCAGCCGCGTCAAGGTGCCGTTCGGCATCGCGCAGCAGGGCAAGAGCTTCCGCAACGAGATCACGCCTCGCAATTTCACCTTCCGCACGCGCGAGTTTGAGCAGATGGAGATGGAGTTCTTCTGCCACCCGAGCGAGTCGCGCCAGTGGTATCAATTTTGGCGCGACCGACGGTTCCAGTGGTACGTCGATCTCGGCATCGACCAAAAACGACTCATCCTGCGTGACCACGAGCAGGACGAGCTTTCCCACTACTCTGTCGGTACCGCCGACGTCGAGTATGCGTTTCCCTTCTGTGAGGAAGGCGAATATGGAGAACTCGAGGGCATCGCTCACCGGGGTGACTTCGACCTGCGCTCGCACATGGAGGGCAAACTCGTCCGTGAAGGCGACCAACTGGTTGTTGAGCAGGGTGAGGATGGCAAGCCGAAATACCCTGGCAGTGGCAAGGACCTCACTTATCACGATGAGGAAGCCAAGGAACGCTTTGTGCCGCACGTTATCGAGCCGGCTGCCGGGGCAGACCGCACTGTGCTGGCGTTCATCTGTGATGCCTTCGACGAGGAGGAGATCACCAATGAGAAGGGCAAGACCGAGACTCGGGTGGTGATGCGGTTTCACCCGCGCATCGCGCCGGTCAAGGTGGGCGTGTTCCCGCTGCTAAAGAACAAGCCTGATCTGGTGGCCAAGGCGATGGAAATTCGCGCCCTATTACAGCCTCACATGACGGTTTTCTATGACGAAACCGGTGCCATTGGCCGCCGCTACCGCCGACAGGACGAGGCTGGGACGCCATTCGGTGTGACCATCGATTTTGACACGATTGGCGAAAACGGCGACGAGAACAAAGATACTGTCACCCTCCGCGATCGCGACAGCATGGAACAGCGCCGAGTCAAGATCGAAGACCTCCTTCCCATTTTATTAAGGGAAATCAAGTAGCACCGCGCTTGGCCAAGCGCAGTGCGAGAGGATGTTGCGAACAGCATTCAGCTGATAACCGGTAGGCTGGTGCCGCCATCGGCCGTGTTTTTGCCCGCCGCAACCTGGGTCATGCGGCGGCGCATGTAGGCGAAGACTTCGAGCAACGGCAGTTCCTTCGGACAGACGTCTTCGCAGCCCATCAGGCCCATGCAGCCGAAGACGCCTTCGTCGGTCGAGACGAGTTCGAACCAGTCCTCGCTGTCACGCTCGTCGCGGGGGTCGAGCATGAAACGGCCGATCCGGTTGAGCGCAGTGGCGCCGAGGAAGTCTTCGCGGATGTTTGCCGTGCCGCAGCCGGCGACGCAACAGCCGCACTCAATGCAACGGTCGAGTTCGTAGATTTTCTCTGCTGTCTCGTTGTCCATCCGTTCCTCCTCGACGGTGGGATCAAACTCCTTTTGCGTGTGGATCCACGACTCTACGCGTTCGTTCATCCCGCGGAACCACGTGCCGGTGTCGACGGAGAGGTCGCCAATGAGCTTGAACGCCGGCATGGGGGCGAGAGTGATGGTGGTGGGCAATTCGGCGGTGAGGGTGCGGCAGCCGAGGGTGGGGCGGCCGTTTATTACCATGCCGCACGAGCCGCAGACACCGGCGCGGCAGACGAAGTCAAACTGCAGGTCCGGCGCCTGTTGTTCGCGGATGCGATGCAGCGCCACGAAGAGGTTGAGTCGCGGCGTTTCCTCGAGCGGGTAATCGACAAAGCCGGGCTTGGAGTCAGGGTCAGCCGGATCGTAGCGGAAGATGCGAAATGTCAGTTGCCGGGCCATGTTACGATTCCTTTGTTGAGGCGTACTCGACCATTTCCTTGAGCTCCGCGCCGATCGGGGTGGCGGTTTCGTGCCAGCCCTGTTTAATCCATTCCTGCTTCACATTGTCGTTGTATTCCTGGACGGACTGTTCCATCGGGATGTTGGTGGCGCCACCGTAGCCGCGATGGCCGGGAGGGCTTTCCAGCAGGCCAACCGGCTCGTAGCTGATATCCGGCTCGGTTGCGCCCTCGGGCCAGCGGGCCAGTGTGCGGTTGAGCCAGTCCTTGTCGTTTCGTTCCGGGTAATCCTCACGGGAATGGCCGCCGCGACTCTCGGTGCGCAGCAGTGCACCCTTGGCCACGCACAGGCCAAGCTTGATCATGCCCGGTAGGCGCAGTGCCAGGGCCACCTCGGGGTTTACGCCCCTTGTGGAGGAACGCAGCTTTAGGTTTTGCGTCCGCTGATATAGCTCACGCAGCGTGTCGACAGCCTCGGCGAGTTGATCGCCTTTCCGGAAGATGCCGACTTTGTCCTGCAGTGTTTCCTGCATGATGTTGAGCAGTTCGTCCGCATTTTCGTTCGCTTGGCCAAGGCCGTCGCCGAGCAGGTTGTCAATGCGTTCCTGCTGCTCGGCCTCTGCCTCGGCGGCGAGCTTGGCGTCCAGCACCGGCTCCTGTTGGCTGGCCCATTGGCCCATGCGCTGGCCGCAGAACATCCCGGCCACGACCGTCTCGGCGAGGCTGTTGCCGCCGAGCCGGTTCATGCCGTGCATATCCCAGCAGGCCGACTCGCCGACGCTCCATAAGCCCTCGAGGCCGTAGGCGTGTCCGTCCTTGTTCACGCGGATGCCGCCCATGCTGTAATGCTGCGTGGGGCGCACCGGTACCAGTTCCTTGATGGGATTGACGCCGAGAAAGTACATGCAGATGTCGTACACCTCGCGCAGTTTGGTGCGTAGGTGTTGCTCGCCGAGGTGGCGTAAATCAAGCCACAGGTGGTCGCCATCCGGGCTAGGCACGCCTTTGCCCTTTTGAATGTGCTCAGCCATGCGGCGGCTGACCACGTCGCGGCTCGCGAGTTCCTGTTTCTCCGGTTCGTAGTCCGGCATGAATCGATACTCATCCACATCGAGCAACAGGCCGCCGTCGCCGCGGCAGCCTTCGGTCACGAGAATATCGGTCGGTACAATGCCGGTGGGGTGAAATTGCACCGCCTCCATGTTGCCCATCGGCACAATGCCGGTGTCCAGCGCGATCGACTGGCCGGTGCCCTGATTGATGATGGCGTTGGTGCTGTACTTGTACACACGGCCGAACCCGCCGGTGGCAATCACTGTGGCCTTGGACAGGTAAGACTTAAGGGTGCCGGTGCGCAGGCAGCGCACCACCGCGCCGTGGCAGCGCGTGCCGTCGTGGATCAGGGAGATGGCCTCCATGCGGTCGTGCACTGTAATGCCGAGTTGCACCACCATGTTGTCCATTGTGTAGAGGACCGTATGGCCGGTGCCATCGGCGGTGTAGCAGGTGCGCCAACGGGACACCCCACCAAAGTCGCGGTGCATGATGAGTCCCTCCTTGTCGTGCGGTTCCTCCAGCGTCACCTTCTTGCCCTTGATGAAGTAATCGGCCGGGCCGCCTTTGACTCGCGTCCAGGGTACGCCGTGGTGGGCCATCTCACGCATGGCGATGGGGGCGGTGTCCGCAAAAATACGGGCTACCTCCTGGTCGCAGCCCCAGTCGCTGCCTTTCACGGTGTCGAGCCAGTGCAGTTCCTCGCTGTCGCCTTCGCCCTT
>JASMKO010000076.1 GCA_030749225.1 Verrucomicrobiota bacterium | reverse complement strand
GGCCGAAACTGCGGGGCGAGGAGTTTGCGCCACACCGCTTGGCCAAGCGCCGGCGCGGGAGCCTCGGCGCGGCGGGCCTCCTCCAGCACACGCGAAGTGAAATTGGACGCCACCGGCGCATCGGGCAGTGCGGCCAGCAGTTGGTCGACTGCCTCCCACTCGACCCGTTCGGCGGGATTCGCGTCCAACCAACGCTCCAGCCCGGCCCATTCGTCGTCGGTCAGGTCACGGGCGCGCTCGGTTTGCAACAGGGATTCAATGTCGGGTTGGTTCATTGTCGCCTTTCCTTAAAAACCGGGGTGACACAAAAGTTTTGCCGTCGGGTCATTTTTTCTGCCAATCACCCGATTTCAGGTACGGTTTCAGCCGTTTTTTGAGTTCGGCTCGGCCCCGGAAAATGATCGATTTCACCGCCGTCAGCGAAATACCGCCCAGCACCCCGGCGATTTCCTCGTAGCTGACGCCGCCCTCGCGGCAGAGCAGCAGGGCGGTCCGCTGTTTTTCCGGCAGATCCTGCAGCGCCTCCTCGACCTTGGCCCGCAGCTCGGTGCTGAGTGCGGCATCCGCCGGCACCGGGCTGGCAGCATCCTCCACCACGCGCAGCGGTTGGGCGTCGTTGTCGGGACGCGGCTCGTCGAGTGAGTCGGCCGGGTGCCGGGTACGCCGCCGGATCTCGTTCAAGCCGAGGTTGCGGGCGATGGTGAAAAGCCAGGTGGTGAACTTGCTGGCCGGCTCGTAGCGCTCGCGGGTTTTCCAGACCTGGACGAAGACGTTTTGCGCAATGTCCTCCGCCTCGTCGAGGTCGTTGATCAGCCGGTAAACCAGGTTCATCACCGGCTGCTTGAACTTCTCCACCAATTCTTCGTAGGCCGACAAGTCTCCCCCTTTCACCCTCAACATCAGGGCCACGTCGGGATCGTTCCGGTCAACCATGCCGCGAAAATCTAGGGTAGGCTTGGCCAAGCGGCAAGGTTGCGGGTGGGGAAATCGGCGCTTGGCCAAGCGGAATTGTTTCGGGGAGTCGTCGCGGCTACAATCGCGCCGCGTGCCTGAGAACGCCACAGCACCCCCCAACGCCGCCAAGTCGCTGGTCATCCCCCCCGACAGCACCCCCACAGCGGAGCTGCCGGGACTGAAGCGGTATCTCAAGGCAGAGTCAGCCCGCTTGCAACAGTGGCATCGCGACGGCGGCGGCGGACTCGAGGTCTGCCTTGGACGGTCGGAGATGATCGACACGCTGCTCCGCGCGCTGTTCGACTGGTCCCTCGCAGCCTTCCGGCCGACCGGCGGCGCGCGCAGGCTCAAGGTGTCGCTCGTCGCGATCGGGGGTTACGGGCGCGCGGAACTCAACCCCCACAGCGACATCGACATCATGCTGCTGCACAACGGCTCGGTGCCGACGCTGACGCGCATCTACAGCCATCCACTCCTTGAACAACTCACCGGCCCCGGCGGCTTGATCTACACGCTGTACGACCTCGGGATGAAGGTCGGCCACTCGGTGCGCAACATTCAGGATGCGATCCACATCGCCAACGACGACATGCAGACCAAGACGTCGCTGATCGAGGCTCGCCTCATCACCGGCGACCCCGTGCTGTTCAGGCAGTTTCAGCAGCGGCTCGAGGCCCGGTGCATCCGCAACCACGTCGACGCCTACCTGCAGATGCGCATTGGCGACCAGAACGCGCGCCGCGTGAAGTTCGGCAACTCCGCCCTGCTGCAGGAGCCCAACATCAAGAACGGCTGCGGCGGTCTGCGCGACTACCAGAATCTGCTGTGGATGACCCACTTCAAGTACGGCGCACACACGCTCGAGCAACTCGAGGCCCAGGGGATGATCCGCCCCGGGAACCGCCAGCAGCTTGAGGCCGGCTACGACTTCCTGCTGCGCACCCGCAACGAGCTGCATTATCAAACCACGCGACTCGTGGACAATCTGCCCAAGGCGCTGCAGCCGAAGGTGGCCTGGCAGCTTGGCTACAAGAACCGCTCGCCGGCGGGGCGGCTGGAGGCGTTCATGCACGACCTGTACACACACATGCGGGCGATCCACCTGATTACCCGCATGGTCGAGCGCCGCCTGACCCTCCGCCCCAAGCCAATCCGCCGCCTGCCCTCCCTGCGCACGTTTTTCGGCGGGGGCAAAAAAACGGAGAACCTCGACGGCTTCAGCATCATTGACGGCGAACTGCTGCCAAAATCGCCGCGTGTGTTCAAGGAACAGCCCCATCGGCTCATGCGCGTCTTCCTGCACGCGCAGCAATACGGCCTCGACTTTCACCCCGACCTGACGCAACTGCTCCGTGACAGCCTGTCGCTGGTGGACGACGAATTCGTCCACGACGCGGAAGTACGCGAGACGTTCTTGGAGATTCTCAACCGGCGGGGAAGCGTCGCCCCTACCCTGCGGGGCATGCACGAGGTCGGCCTGCTCGGCACCTACATCCCGGAGTTTGGCCGGATGACCTGCCTCGTACAGCACGAGTTCTTCCATACCTACGCCGCCGATGAACACACGCTGGTCTGCCTTGAGAAACTCGACCAGGTCTGGAACGCACAAAAACCGCCGTTCATCCATTACGCCCACATCCTGCAGAACATCGATCTGCCGTACCTGCTCTACCTCGCACTGTTCCTGCACGACACCGGCAAGGGGATGGAGAGCGGCGACCACGCGAAAGACGGCGCCGTCGTCGCCCTGAAGGTCGGCGAACGGCTTGGCCTCACCCCCCGCCGCCTGGCCCGACTGCAGTTCCTCGTCGAGCACCACCTGCTCATGGCCAAGGTGTCGCAGCAGCGCGACATCGACTCACCAACAATCATCCGCCAGTTCGCCGAGACGGTGCAGGACGAGGAGAACCTGGCCATGCTAACCCTGCTGACGTTCACCGACGCGCTTGGCACCAGCGACGACCTGTGGAACGAGTTCAAGAACACCCTGCTGCAGACCCTTTACCGCCGAACCGGTCGGCGCATGGCCAGCGGCAGGGACTACGCCCGGGCGGAGAAGGAGCGTTTGGCCAAGCTCAAGCAGGAGGTGCGCGAAAAGTTGCCGGCGCAACTCTCGGAAGAGGAACTTGAGGCGCACTTCCGGCACCTCACCCCCCGCTACTTCCGGGCGCACTCCCTCCAGCACATCCACATCGACCTCAAGCAGGTCAACCAATTCCTCAAGCGCGTCGTTGACGGCACCGGCACAAAAACGCTCGAGCCTGTGATCTCATGGTACGACCAGTCGGCGCGTGGCTATACCTCAATCAAAGTCTGCACCTGGGATCGGCTGGGGCTGTTCACCGTGATTTCCGGGGCGCTGGCCGCGGCGGGGCTAAACATCCTGAGCGCGCGCGTCTTCTCGCGGAGTGACGGAATCATAATCGACACCTTCTCTGTCGTGAACGCGCGAACCGGCGGCTTGGCCAAACGGCCCGAGCGCGACGCGTTCAAAAAGTGGATCAACCAGGCGCTGCTGCCCGGCGACTCACCTGACTTCGAGCAACAGATCACCGCCTTGGCCAAGCCCAGCCACGTAGGGGAATGGGAATTGCCGACGCGCATCCGCATCGACACGGAGTCCGCCAGGTCACGCACCATCATCGAGGTTGAGTCCGAGGACCGGCTTGGCCTGCTGTACCGCATCTCTAGAGTGCTGACACGGCGCGGACTCAGCATCCATGTCGCCCGCATTAGCACCGAGAAAGGCGCCGCGATCGACACCTTCTACGTCCGGACCACCGCCGGAAAAAAACCAACCGACAAGGCGCTGCTACAACAAGTCCAGTCTGACCTCGAGGCCGAACTGAATTAACGTTTCAGTGGCCCAAGTCCATAAAATTTCAAAGCGTTCCTGAAGAAATAATTTTCCTGCGCAATGCGGCTTTTATCCGCAAAGAAATTTTTCACAACCGTTAGGTACTCACCGTAGGCACCTCCTCGCATCGTAACCGGCCAGTTACTGCCATAGATCAGACGGTCTTCGCCGAACGCCTCCCATAACACATCGAGTTCTGGCTTGTAGAAAGATAGATTCTTTGGAGAGGGCTGACGGTGTGACTGCTGGAACAAGCCGGATATTTTGCAGTATACATTTGGGTTCTCCGCCACCTTTTGGACCGCTGCGACCCAATTCGGATCAGCCGGTTTACCCTCAATGTCTGCCCCAGCCACGTGGTTTATCAAAATCTTCAAATTGGGCAAACGCTTGGAAAGCATGTCAACGTCATCAAGACTATATTGAAACATCAAAACATCGAGCGTCTGGTTCCTGTCGGACAGCAACTCGAGATCACTCCACACAGCCTCGTTTTCAAAGAAGTTATCGCCACCGGGCCTCTCGCGCATGCGAATACCAATAAAACGCGCATCCTTCGACAACTCGGTCAGATGCTTTTTGAAATCCGGCGAGCCAATTTCAAGGCTACCGACCAATCCAATGTAACGATCCGGATCGTGCTTCACCAAATCAAGCACCCATTGGTTGTCGGGAATCCATTTGCTTGCTTCGACAATAACCGTGGCGTTGATACCGTTTTCATCTGACACCTTGTCGAAATGCTCGGTAAGTATAGGTCGATACAAAACCTTGTCGTCCTTCGGTGGCCAAGGAAGGCCCTGTGGTCGGTTGGTATCGTACAGATGAATGTGAGTGTCAATGATCGGGACATCGGCGCTCTTTTGATAGGTGATACAACCGGCAAGAAACACCGATACCAAAACAGGAACTATCAGTTTTTTCATGTGAAAGACGAATTAAACATCCTTGGTCAAGCCGCTCATCGGTGATTCTGCGTCAGCAAACTCCTCCGCCGCAACACCCATTCGTTGCAGCGTGGCCAAATGATATTTAGAGAGAGAGTAGTTTTTCCGGTACTTGAGAAATCGACCATTTTTAATCGTTCCACCGCCGCCACCCGCAAAGACCACTGGCAGGTTCTCCTCACCGTGAGCGTGACCATCCCCAAGGCTTGAACCGTAAAGCAGCATGGAGTTTTCGAGCAGCGTGCCATTGCCTTCATCTATACTCTTCATTTTACCGAGCATATAGGCGAACTGGCGATTGTGCCAAGCTGTTATCATATTGTACATGTCGCGTTTTTCAGAAACGCTCTTCCATGAGTTGATGCCGTCATCATCCTCGGTCTTGCCACTGGTATCGCGGTAGTGCGACAACGCATGCCAAGTGCCTCGAACACCGTCAATGAAGTCAAAGTACCGGTTGCTCTGCCCGTGATCCAACATCAGCGAACCGACACGCGTCGCTCCAGACCAAAAGCCAAGCACCATCAAATCCATCATGGTGCGCATATACTCCTCGTGATTATCCGGAATGCCCAACTGAGGTCGTATAAACTTCACCCCTTTCACTTGGCCAAGCGTAGATTTCTCGGCAAACTCCATCCTGCGTTCAACTGCACGAAGCGATTCCAAATACTCATCAATTTTTTGTTGATCCATGCGACCAACGCGACGCTTCAAGCTCTTCGCTTGGACATTCACCAAGTCAATCACGCCCTTGTCTATGACACCGTCGCTGGCTTTGCGAAACATCCGGTCATAGATTGTCCGTGGATTAGTATCACGGGTTGCGGGCAGTTTTTCACCTACCCACGAAATGGTATTGCGCGGTAGGCTATTAGAGAAATACCCCTCGCCTTTCATCGACATATCGAGGGACGGCAGCATTGTGTCTTTGCCAACCTGGCGCGCGATGATCTGGTCGACCGACGCGCCCCCGGCACTCACGCGTGAACCGCTGTACGAACCTCCGGTCAACCAAGTCGCCGTGCCGGCTCCGTGGCCATTGCCGCGGGGCGTCCAAATGTTTCGAGCAACCAGAATGTCTTCCTTGAATGGCTCGAGGTCCTTCATCCACTTGTTCAGTTTAAGAAGTTCGCCATCGCCGCCAACCTTGTCTGGCTCCCAGCCGCCCTTGGCCACGCCGTTGGGGAAATAAAGATAACAGACACGCAGCTTCGGCCGCTTGGGCGTCACTGCCAACGCCGACAACGGCTGCATCGCTTCAAGCCACGGCAGAGCCACGGCGGCACCCACTGCACGAAGCATAGTTCTTCGGGAGATTTGCCAAGATTTAGCCATTATTCACAACTTCCTTCAATTCGTCGTCCGATTCTACCCGGTTTTTACGGAACTGAAACGGGTAACTTTTCACCACCTCGCGCACCAGCGTTTGCATCCGGTAGCCGTCCTCTTTGAACGTCGCGAGAATTTTTCGCACTGCAGGCTCATCGTAATACTCGAGTTGCCTGCCAAGGCCGTAGGAAAGCATTTTACGGATAACCTGACGAGCCAAGTCGTCCAACTTCTCAGCAAGTATCACCTCGCGCAAACCAACCGGTCCCTCGAATTCTGTGCCACTGGGCAGTTTACCCTTGGCATCGATCGTGCGACCGCGGCTCTTGGTCCGCCACCGACCAAACCAATCGTAGTTCTCCAAAGAAAAACCAAGCGGATCTATCTCGCGATGACAGGAGTAGCAGCGTGGATCCTTGCTGTGCATCTCAAGTTTTTGACGGAAAGTGAGTTTGCGGTTTTCATCAATTTCCTCGTCCAGTTCACCGGCATCGGGTGGTGGTGGTGGTGGTGGTGTTCCAAGTAGAGAATTCAAAATCCACTCCCCGCGGCGAATCGGACTCGTGCGATGTGGCGATGAGGTCACCGCCAAAACCGATGCTTGACCAAAGAGACCGTAGCGCCGTTTGTCCGTATGCGACACCCGACGCATCGCCGCCCCTTCGACGCCTTTCAATTTGTAAAACTTGGCCAACTCCTCGTTCACAAAAGTATACTTCGAATCGATCAGCTTTGTGAGCGGACGATTCTCCCGAACGAGTGCTGTGAACACCATCGCTGACTCCTTTTTCATCGCAGCCATCAACGTGTCCGTACACCAAGGATTGTCAATCGGGTCGAGTCGCACGCGCACGCCCAACGCGTCAAAGCCAAGCCACTGCGCTGCGAATACGCTACCCAATGTTCCCGACTTGGAATCGGCCAACATCCGGGTCACCTGCTTCGCGAGCACCCCCGGCTTGGCCAAGCGCTTCTCGGCGGCGAGTTGGAACAGTTCGTCATCTGGCATGCTCGCCCAAATATAGTATGAGAGACGACAGGCCAGCTCGTAGTCGCTGACCTGATACGACTCATCTGTGTCTTTGGTAATTTCCGACTTCAGCAGAAACGCGGGTGAAACCAAGACGGCCCCAAGTGCTCGGCGGATTGCCATCCTAAAACTTTCGCCCACCTTTCGCGAACGAGCATAAACCCCGTGAAGTTCTTTCGCCTCATCTTCATTCGGCGGCCGCCGAAACGCACGAAGCATAAAGCGGTCGACAATTTTCCGCGCTGCCTCTTTTTCAGTAATCTTCCCGCTTGGCCAAGCGACAAAAACTGGCGAGTCCGCGCTTGGTTTGCTATCCAACGGCACCGCCGCTTCAACCGCCTTGTCAACCGCGCTAAGATAGCGTTCCATCAAAATTGGCTGCAGGAACAGTGTATTGGCACTGTTCTCGAACCCGCTTGTTCCACTGAGATCGATCGGGAAATCGGCAACCAAGTTCAGGTCCAAGCCAAGCAGGTCGCGCAGCGTGTTGCTGAACTCGATATGCGTCAGTCGACGAATCGGCTCATAGCCAGGATTGTCAATCTGGCTGTAGTCAAAGTGGTTGATTTCTCGGTCGAACCATTTCAGCAACCGCTTCTTCTCCTCCGGCTTGGGTTGCGGTTTTTTCTTGGGCGGCATATCGCTGTTCTCGACCCGGGCGATGACCGTTCTCCACAAATCCATATTCTTGACCAGCGGCTTGGTCCCAAGAGCGGCTTCAAGGTCGACTTCCCCTTTTTGCACATCGGAGTCGTGGCAGTCGAAGCAGTAATTCTCAATCAGGGCTGATCCCGAATGCTCCACGGCGGACAAGCCATTGGCCAAGCAAAGCCAAGTCGCTGCGGCTAGAAGCACCGATCTGCTTTGTTTACTGTTGATCACTTTCACAACTCCACCAACGCAAGATCGTCCGCACTTGACCAAGCGATGGCAAGGCTGAGGTCATTATTCCTTTACCGAACGGGCAAACGAGTTTGCCTTTAAGTCGCCGGCCTTGATCACATGCGGACTCTCCCCAGCAACCTCTTGCCAGGGCCCTGTAACCGAATCGGCCAACTGCAGTTTGCCGGTAAACTCGATTACCACGTCTCCCGAGCCAGCGCGACTCACAGTTAATGTTGGGTTGTCGCTGACCTTCGGCATCGGTGAGGCACCGTTAGCCAACAGCGCGACATCCTCTGGAGAAAGCACTGTCGACCAAACCGCAGCATCGTCGATCAAACCAGGGAACGGTGAGTTATAGAAATTATTCGCTCCACCGCCGACACGAAAACCGGTGTTCACAAAACCGCCCTCGAACTCTTCGTCTTCGGGGAATTCGTTCACTTCAAACTCAAAGTCGATCACTTCTTCGCCTTCTTCAGAAATCACCACTTCATCGTTGAGATACATAGCGATTACCTGTTCCTCCGAGTCATAGCTCATCGTGATCTGCATCCAATTATCCAACTCCCCTTCGGTCTCGGTGATTAAACCACCGACCCAACCCGTGTCGAAACCCAATCGCATGCCGTTGAAGAACATCACTTTCGAACCATTATTGTGACCTGTATCCGCCGGCGAACGGCCGAAGATACCTGAGCCGACTTCATCGCCGGATTCGGGTATGTCATTCAATTTCACGCGAGCAGTCCAAGTCCAGGATGAGTTAAAGTCATAACTCTCGGCATCCGCCGCGAGCATATGGGCATTCTCCTCGGCGGAAGGATTCAGCGCACGTCCCTTTCCACCGTAGCCCTCGCCTTCCTCGCTCAACTCAGCGCCGTCACGTAGTTCACCAGCGTGGGTTGAGTTCGGAATTTGATCCGCAACAATACCGTCCTCTTCACTGTCGAAGTTCCAGTAGCTCTCGAGGAACTCAGCCACGTGTGCCAATTCGCCACCACCAAACACCGGACGTGGTGTCGCCTTCAACATCGCAGACTCACTGGTCAGTCGAACGTCAGAGTACTCACTGAAGATCTCCACCGAGTAGGAGGCTTCGTTCTCCTTGGTCGCCTTAACCTTTAACGTCGCCTCGTTGGCGTCCTCAATGTCTTCACCGTTCTTCTTCCATTGATACTGAACACCGGTACCGGTGGCAGTGACCCGGAACCGGGCACTGCGTCCCTCGGTCGCGGAAGCGTCCACCGGATGGTCAACAATCGCAGGAGCCTGAATCTGACCACCGTCCTCGATCATCAACGTGATGATATCCTCCTGAATCAGTGGCTGATTGTATACACGCACCTCATCGATCTGACCACCGAACCAGTTCAACTCCGGCTCTTCCTCAAAAGGAAAGTCATCACTGCTGAAACCGATGGACAAAACACCCGGGTCATCCTCCCAGGCCATGTCCATGCCGTCGCTGAAACCATCCTCGTTGCCGTCAACATACAGTGTGATGGCATCCTCTTCTTCCCCAGCCTCCATGACAATAGCCACGTGGTGCCACTTGTTGTCGATCAACTCGGTCTCGCCGTTGATGTCACCAATCCAACCAGTGTCAAACCCCAGCACACCTTCGCGCACGAAAATGGCCTTCGAGCCCGGGCTCCAGTTCTCGGGAGACTTGGCAATAAGTCCACCATCATCCTCAGTCTTGATGAACGCCGTCCAGGTGAAGCTGGCGTGGGTGTTCAACTCGAATTCCTCGTCAAGGTCGCTCAACCGGGAGTCACGCTCCAACAACAGAGCCTGGCCCTTGATGCCCTCGGCCAAAACCACCCCCTCGTCAAAAATATTGTTGTCGTTGCCGGAGGAATCCTTTCCAGCATCTTCCTCATCCTCGAACTGGAAGTGGGCAAGCAAACCAATTTCTGCCGACCATTCATCTATGACCGTGACGTTAGCCGTCTCGCTGGTCACTTCGCCGGAATCGTTACTAACAACCACCTTGTACTCGCCCGCAGACTCGGCGCTCAGATCCTCCAGCAACAGGCTTGGTCCGTCAGCCTCTTCGATCTCGGCATCGCCCTTGAACCACTGGTAGCTCAAAAGGACACCTTCCGCCTCGGCGCTCAATATCGCTGAACGACCAGCAATGCCCCGGGCGTCCGCTGGTTGGCCAACGATCTCAGGCTTGGGCAGTTCGCCAAGGCCATCCTTGAGTAACTCAATAACATCCTCCTCCTCCAGGACACGATTGTAAATGCGCACCTCGTCGATCATGCCGGAGAAAAATGGGATCTCAGGGAACGGCTCCGATTCCTCATCAGCATCGTCGCCGGGAGAACCTGAACCAATCCGAAAGACGGATTCCTCTGGCTCACCAAAAGCCTCAGCTTCCTCTTCCAATTCGCCGGCCCATGCACCATCAACGTACATGGCGAGATAGACCAATTCAATGACCTCTTCGCCATCCTCCTCTTCGAAAAACTCGCAGGTGATCACCACGTGATGCCAGTCATCGTCAAACACTTCACCCTCATGCTCGGCGGCTCCGACCCAACCAACGTCAAAGCCGAGGAAATCATCACCCTCACCCTTGAAAAGTGCCTTGGCGCCGGGAGCCCATCCGTCCGGCGATTTGGAGATAATCCCGCCGGACGATTCCCTGTCCTCACCGGCCTTGTACCAGAGGGACCAACTGAAGGTCTCACCCGTCACAATGGCGTCGGCTTCGTAAGACTCAAGCCAGGTGAAGCCGTCCAGTTCCAACGCCTTGCCCTTGATGCCATCGATAGCCTCAGCGCCACCATCGCCCGCTATCTCCAGGGTGGGACCGTTGCCGATCGCATCCTTGCCAAGGTCATCCGTGTTCTCAAAGTTGTAGTGGGACACCAACCCCTCATCGATTTGTGCCGCAGCTGGGAGGCTCCATAACAGTATGGCCGAGAAACCGGCCATCGCTGCATTCCTGAGTTTTTTGTTTTTCATGTTTTTGGTTTTACTTGGTCTTGAAAAAATGGGTTTGTGAATTAGATCAGTAGTAAAATGAATCTCCGTGGGCAATCGCACCACCCGGATAACGGCTCCAGAGGTACATCTTGGACAGGTGCGGAAACTCAGACTTCTTCTTCCACTTCACATGGCCGTCGCCGAAGAGCATGTTGATGCCGTCGATGTTTGGCTCCTTGCCTCTGTCTCTAGGCATGCCCGGGAAATTTTCGTTATACGACCAACCAGCCGGGCCGTGGTTGTAGCGCCAGGCACGATCGGAGGCGTCGTAATAGAGAATATCGCTCATGAGCAAACGGCTGGATTCAAGGCTGTTGGCGGTCAGGTCCTGCAGCGCAGTGCCCCTGATTTGGCCGGCGTTCACCTTGTGTGCAACGTCCACACGCCCCCAGTAGGTGTACTGGTATTCAAGGAAATTGAATTGCCTGAAATTCACCTGCTTAAGCCACGCGTTCATTTTTGTGGCATCAATCTCCGGGCACATCGCCACACCGTATACGTTCTCGTTGGCCATGTTGAATGACTCCAAATACGGCTGGATTTGGTTCACAGCCCACTCCTGTGGATCCGCTTGGCCTTCATTGGTGAATCGTATGTAGTTCGGGTAATGCACGTTGCCCCATTGCTGCACCATTCGCATGATCTTCTCATCATTGTCCGAGGCGTTGGCAATGATGGCAATTCCGTACTGTTTATGGTTGGAAACGCACCCGATCTGCTTGGCCTTGCGCTTGGCCTTGGCCAGGGCCGGCAACAGCAACGCAGCCAGGATGGCTATGATGGCGATCACCACCAGCAACTCAATTAGGGTAAAGCCACGTATTTCGTTTTTAGACAAAACAAGGATATTAGAGATACGAGGAGAAACTTCCCGATCTTGAGCAAGTGGTAAAGATAAATTACCAGTCGGTTTCGTCATCTTTCTCTAGGAGATTTATACCCCTGTTAACAGGTCAACCGGCCACCCAACCGCACTTGGCCAAAATCACTAGAAAAATCTGCTCAAATCACATAGTCCAATGGATTCTCCAGCGGCCCCTGTAGATCGCGCACGCGGTTGCACAAATGAGCCACGCTCACCCCTTCCAACACGCCTACGATTGCGTCGCGGACCTCCTGCATCACGCTGCGGATCGCGCACTTACCCTCGTCGGGACAGGAACAGCGCTGATAATAATTCACACTCACGCACCCCACAGGAGCCAACGGCCCCTCCAAATGCCGAATAATATCAGCCAACGAAATCTCGTCCGGCCCCCGCTGCAGCCTGTAACCACCGGCCACACCACGCTTGCTTTGTACAAAACCAGCCGACTTCAAATCGTTGAGAATCTGCTCCAAGAACCGGCGTGGAATATTCTGCTGCTGCGCAATATCCTTAATTCGAATCACACCTGGGCCGTGATTCATCCCCATGACCAACAATGCACGCAAAGCATACTCTCCTCGTTGGGACAGTTTCATGACGAGGGGAAACTAGAATCCCGACTGTTTGAGTCAAGTATTGTTTGGAAATATAAAACTCCTAAAAAAGCTATGACTTAGCGATTTCGATCAGCTCGATTTCGTAGCCCTCGGGGGCGTCAATGAAGGCGAATCCGCCGCCGGTCTCCTTCATCGTCGGGCCGTCGGAGTATTCAAGGCCTAGTTTGGCTAAGTGTTGGCCGAATGCATCAAGACTGTCCACCTCGAACGCCAGATGCGTGAGATCCTCCTGCACCTCCACCGGGCCGCTGTCGGGAAAATAACAAATCTCGACCGTCTCCTCGCTCTCCACCGCCTTGAGGAAGGCCAACTCGGAGCCGCGTGGTGACTTGTGCCGCCGCACTTCCTCGAGCCCGAGGACGTTTTTGTAAAACTCGACGGTCTGCTCGATGTCGTTTACGCGGTAGCGGGTGTGCAACAGTTTTTTTGCCAATGCCATAACGCCACGAAACGTACCAAGCCGTCCGCGCCGGGCCAAGTGCAGGGCAACTTGTCTTCGGGGCTGGCGGCGGGTAGGTTGCCGCGCATGAAACGCCCGCTGTTTTGCCTCGGACTCGCCGCCATTTTCGTCGCGCTTTGGCCGGCGCTTGGCCAAGCGCCGGCCAAAGCCAAAGACGGAATCCGTACCGATGCCGAGAACCCGCGCTATACATACCGTAGCCAGCATAGCCGCGACGGCATCGGCAAATTCTACATGGGCCGCGAGATCGCCCACGTGATGGGACACCTCGGCGCCGGCTGGCTTGAGCGACCGTCACGCGAGGTCGAGGAGAAACCGCAAACCCTCATCCGCTCCCTCAAGCTGAAGCAGGGCGACAACGTGGCGGATATCGGCGTGGGCACGGGATATTTCGCTCGGCGCATCGCACGCGTCATCGGGCCGAAAGGCACGGTGCACGGGGTGGACATCCAACCGGAGATGCTCGAGCTGCTGGAAAAAAACCTTGGCCAACTCGGCATCAAAAACGTGAAGGGCGTGCTCGGCACGATCAAAAACCCGAACCTGCCCGTGAACAGCATCGACCTCGCGTTGATGGTCGATGTGTACCACGAGTTTTCACACCCACACGAGATGCTACAGAACATCTGTCACGCACTGAAGCCGGGCGGTCGGATTGCATTCGTCGAGTACCGAATGGAGGACCCCAACGTGCCGATCAAGCTACTGCATAAAATGTCGCAACTGCAGGTATTAAAGGAGGCAACGCCGCACCCGCTCGAGTGGGTGGAGACGATTTCCTCCCTCCCCCGCCAACACATCATCGTGTTCAAAAAAACTGCCGCTACGCCGGTGACAAGATAGAGGGCAAACTTTTCCAACCGCTAATTTCCGCTAATTCATCGAAATGAATTACTGTTCATTCGCGTTCATTAACAATTCAGTTTTCAAAACTTCTCCTTGTTGACCAAGCGTCGCCAGTAGTTCAGCGACAGTTTTTTGTTGACCGGGCAGCACCAAACCTGGAGCGATCTCGGCGAGCGGGGCCAGGACGAAGGCGCGTTCGTGGGCGCGCGGATGCGGCAAGGTCAGCTCTGAAGTGTTGCGTGTCTCGTCCCCGAACGCGATTAGGTCAAGGTCGATTACGCGGGGCGCGTTGACCAAGCCGGAGCGGGTGCGGCCCAGCCGTGCCTCGAGCGCCAGGAGATCGTCCAGCAGCGACTCCGGCGTGGTGCCGGATGTCGGCCACAGGCCCAGCGCAGCGTTGAGGAACGGCGGCGAGCCGGGCGGGCAATCGACCGGCTCGGTCCGCCAAAGCGACGAGCCAAGCATCCGGGCGGGCGACCAATCGGCAATCTCGGTGGCCGCCAGGCGCAGCGTCCCGGCGGTATCGCCGAGGTTGACTCCCAGCGCCACGTACGCCATTTGAGACCCCGCACTCATGCGCTTGGTTTGCCCCGGCTGCTTGGCCAAGGCAACTCGAATCTGACACGGGCGTTGACAGTTGGCCCCATCCGCCTAGCGTCCTGCGCGTGAGTGTGCGGGTAAAGATTTGCGGCATCACCTCCCCGGAGGATGCGCGCGCGGCGGTCGAGGCTGGCGCAGATGCGCTGGGCTTCATGTTTTATGAGCCGAGCCCACGCTGCATTACCCCGGAGCAGGCAGCGGCGATCATCGACGAACTACCGGCGCACGTGGCCAAGGTCGGCGTATTCGTCGATGCCGACGAGGCGATGGTTCGCACCACCGCCGCCACGGTCGGGCTGGACACGCTGCAATTTCATGGCAACGAGCCGCCGAATTTTTGTGCGAGGTTCGAGCTGCAGACGATCAAGGCATTCCGCGTGAAGGACAGTGACTCGCTTAGCCAACTGCCGGACTACGACACGGACGCCTGGCTGCTGGACAGTCATGTGCAGGGCATGCCGGGTGGCACCGGAGAGCGGTTCAATTGGGATTTGGCCGTGGAAGCCAAGCGGTTCGGCCGCCCGATCCTGCTCGCGGGCGGGCTGACAACCGACAACGCCGCCGAGGCAGTTAGCCAGGTTGCGCCGTTCGGGCTCGATGTCTCGAGCGGCGTCGAAGCAGCTCCGGGCTGTAAGGATGCCACCAAGGTTGCTACCTTCGTAGTCAGCGCCAAGGGCAACGCCAACGCCGATGGACTCTGGGCCGGATGTTGAGTTTTTACAGTGATTCAGTAACTTCGCTGTCTCTCGGCGCGTAGTGAATATCGGCTTGTCCCCCAAGACACTCCATCACTGACCATGAACCGGATCGACTTCAAGACTACAACCGCTGGCCTGACCGCACTCATATTTTGCACCACAGTTTCCGCCGCGGAAAAACAGCTAACGCTCGATGAATTGTTCCCAACCGATCGCGTGCTAGACGTGCAAATCACCCTTGCCGAAAAGGACTGGGACCGGATTCGACGCCAGTCGCGCAACTTCGTCTCGGCATTGCACGAGAAGCGAAAGGCGAAAGCGATCGACGGCCCGTACGAATACGTGAATGCCGACGTGACAATCGATGGCGTGAAATTTGAAAAGGTTGGGTTGCGTAAAAAGGGATTTATCGGCTCACAAAGCACCAGCCGACCGTCCCTCAAGATCAAGCTGAACCGCACCGACAAGGAACGGAATATCGGTGGACTGACCAACCTGACGATGAACAACAACAAGCAGGACGGCTCCATCGTGAGCCAGTACATGGGGTATGCAATGTTCAACGCCGCAGGATCTCCGGCATCGCGCTGCGCCTTTGCCAAAATAACGGTCAACGGCAAAAACCTTGGGATTTACTCGCATGTGGAGTCGATGCGCAAGCCGCTGCTGGCGCGGGCGTTCAGCCATGAAAACGGCACGCTCTACGAGGGAACGGTGGTGGATTTTTATGAGGGCTGGGAGGGTAGCCTCGAGCATAAGCGTGGCGATGATAAGCCGGGCCGCGAAAAAATCAGACAACTGATCCGACTACTCGAAAGCAGGGAAGTGAGTGAAGAAGCCATCGGCAAGCTTGTCGACCTTGATGCCTTTTACCGGTTCTGGGCCATCGAGGGATTGCTCGGTTTTTGGGACGGCTACTCCGGCAACGCAAACAATTACTTCATCTATCTCAATCCAAAGACAGACCGGTTTCACTTTATGCCGTGGGGCGCCGACGCGCTGTTCCGCAAGCGCAGCATGCTAAACTTTGACTTTCGCGCGCCGATCTCGGTCAAGACCAAGGGCCGGGTAGCCCATAGGCTTTACCAGTTGCCCGAGGGCCGGGAGCGCTATCGCAAGACACTGCACGGGCTGCTTGGTGAACATTGGAACGAAAAAAAACTGCTCGCCGAGTGCGATCGGATCGAGGCGCTGATCAGGCCACACCTCAACCGGGAACAGTACCGCTTCAGCCGTTCGCTGGACGGTACTCGGGAGTTCATCGAGGAACGACGCCGGGATTTGATGAAGGAAACGCAGGATGCCATGCCGTCGTGGCGCAAGGAACCCAAGGCGCCGCCCGTCATTGCCGCCATCGGCAAAATCAAGGCTACGTTCTCCGGCACATGGATGGAGGACTCCCCGCGCGAACGCACCGGCATTGGCAGCCTCAAACTCAGCCTGTCCCTGGACGGCAGAGAGATCGCGCTGAAAGACGCCGGTGTGCACGCATCCTGGACCGGGGGCTTCGGCCGGAGCAGCAAGCCTTCGGTTCGCATCGTGGCGAGACGTGCCGACAACGACAGGGAGGTTTCGTTCGACCTCGGAATGGAAGAGAATACATTTCGCGCCGGGGAGGACATCCAAACCGGCGGCGTGTTGAAAGAGGGCCGCAGCTTTTCGTTCGGCCCGCTTGGAATGCAGTTCATCAGCGGCAAAACCCGGCTCACCGCGGCGGGAATGAAGGAGGGTGACATGGTCGAGGGCGCGTTCGAGGGGGACGTGATGAAGTTGATCGGAATGGGCCGCTAACGACACTTGGCCAAACGAACCTACTTTTCCGCCAAAATCTTGCGGACGATCTCCTCGCCGATCGCCAGCGATGCAGTGGCCGCCGGGCTGGGAGCATTCAACACGTGCATCGCCGCCGGCCGCTGAATCAGGCAGAAATCCTGAATCAAATCACCCTTGCGTTCCATGGCCTGCGCGCGCACGCCCGCACCACCTGGTTCGATGTCAGTCACTCGGATGTCCGGCACAAGCTTTTGCAACGCCTTGCAGAAGCGCCGTTTGCTGAATGACTGCCACAACTCCAACGCGGTCATCCTCGGATATTTGGCGACAAACCGCCACAGGCCGGGATAGCTCACGGCATCGAAAAGGTCATGCAAGTTGACGTGAGTCTTGCGGTAGCCTTCACGCGAGAAGGCGAGCACAGCGTTCGGCCCGGCCTCGGTGCCGCCGTGGATCAGCCGCGTGAAGTGCACACCCAAAAATGGAAACTGCGGATCCGGCACGGGATAAATCAAGTGACGCACCAGCCCCTCGTTGGACTCGGTCAGTTTGTAGTACTCGCCCCGGAACGGCACAATGCGCGTCTCGCGTTTTTCACCGGCCAAACCGGCCACGCGGTCGCAATGCAGCCCAGCGCAGTTCACGAGAAACCGGCCGGTAAAGTCACCCTTTGTCGTCGTAGCTACCCACCCGCCGCTGCGCTGCTCGAGTCGCGTAACACGCGCGCCGGTCTGCACGTCACCGCCATTGGCCTCAACCCGGCTGCACAATTCACGGCAGACCGCCAGGTAATCGACAATGCCCTCCTGCGGCACGCGCAGTGCCGCAATGCCGCCGACGTTCGGCTCGCGCTCAAGCATCGCCTCACGCCCGAGAAACTCGATGCCTTCCAGCCCGTTCTGACGGCCGCGCTCCTCAAGTTTGCGCAGTCGATCCAACTCGGCATCGTCGCAGGCCACGACCAATTTTCCGCAGACCTCGTGCGAGATGTTAGCCTCCCGGCAAAACTCAACCATCTGCCGAATGCCGCGCACGGCGAGAATCGCCTTGGTGGATCCGGGCTTGTAGTAGAGGCCGCAATGTAGAACACCGCTATTGTGGCCGCTCTGATGGCGGCCGACTTCCGGCTCCTTTTCGAGCAGGCAAACTCTACTCCCAGGCTGCATCGTTTGTAACCGCCAAGCCGTCGCCAGGCCGACGATGCCGCCACCAATGACCATGTAATCGACACTCATTCGTGTACCCAGCCACGATCGACCACAAACTGCTGCCCGGTCATGGCCCGACTGACGTCGCTGGCAAGGAATAAAGCCACATCCGCAACTTCCTCCGCCTGAATAAGATCAGGGATGCATTGCGCCTCCCGGATCTGTCGCTTGACCGCCGGCGTGACATACTCCTTTAGCTGGCGCTCTGTCATGATCCAGCCCGGAGCGATACAATTCACCCGGATGAAGCGCGGGCCCAACTCGCGGGCCAGCGACCGGGTCAGCCCGATCGTCGCTGCCTTGGTCGCCACGTAGCTGCTCATTTGCACCGGCGCGGTATGAATCGTGATCGAGGAAAAGTTGATGATCGACGCCCCTTTGGCCAAGTGCGGAGACGCCTCACGGCACGTCAGGAATTGGGCGCGAATGTTCGCAGCGAATAGATCATCCCACGCTTTCACGGTCACGTCCTCAAGAACGATACGCGGATCGCGCGCAGCGTTGTTGATGAGCACATGAATCGCCCCGTACCTCTTGGCCAAGCGGCCAACCCAACGCTTGATGTCGGCCTCGCAACAGAGGTTGACATTGGCGAACTCGGCCCGGTCACCGAGAGTTTTGGCCAAGCGCGAACCAGCCTTTTGATCTACGTCGCAACAGCAGACCACGGCGCCCTGCGCGTGGAACGCCTCGACCATTGCCCGACCGATGCCATTCGCCCCGCCGGTGATCAGCACCACGCGACCGGCCAACTCATCGTAGCTTGCCATGCCTGCTTAAAGCGCCGGCGCCACAGAGGCTTTCATTTTCTCGAGGCCAATCTTGGCCGCCTCAAGCGCGTCCGTCGCCCAGTACTTCTTGTTGAACAACTCAAGCGACAAAGCCGGTGCGGCGCCAACCTGCAAGAAACCCTTAACGATATCCGTAATCGGCGCGATACCGTCACCCGGATAAACCCTGTCACCATCACCGATCTTCTCGAACGGTGGATCGGCGGGATAATCGTTCCAGTGAAATACCTGCAACGCCTGTGGCCCAAGCATTTTCAGTGCGTCGAAATCCGAACCACCCTTGTACGTGTGATAAACATCGCCCAAAAAACAGGCGCTGGGATGGCCGGCTTCGAGCGCGATGTAAATAGCTGTACTCACGCGGCCGATCGACGGGTTGCCGCCCCACATCTCGATCTGCGGCACGACACCAATCTCGTCGCCGATTTCGAGCAGCTTACGGTAACGCTCCGCCGCTGCCATCGGGTCAACCGTGCCTCGTGCACCCGCCGGTGGAGCGGCGATGCGCTTGGCCCCAAGCTGGACCAGCAAATCCATATCGCGCCTGGCCTCCTCCAGTCCCTTGGCGCGTTGGGCATCGTCGTCCACGATCCACCGCGCAAACCCAATGGCGCTTTCGATGGTCAAGCCGTGATCCTCGATGCGTTTTTGCAAATCCTGCAGCGAGCCGCCGTTTTTTTTGTAGTCGTTGAGTTTGCCCAACCACGGCTCGATCCCGGTGTAACCGGCCTTGGCGGCAACATCGATCTCCTCAATCACCGACAGGTTTTGCCCGCGGATTGTGCTCATGTTCAGGCAGTACTGGAACGGGTCGCTGCCCTTCTTTCGTTCGGACTTGGCCCGCGCCGTGGCGCTGCCAGCCAACAGGCCGGCTGTGGCCACGCTGGTCGTTTTCAGTAAGTCACGGCGGCTCATTGGATTCTGGGGTGTTTCAGACATGGTAATTCTTTGTCGGTATGTCAAATTATCCGGCGCATTGTTGAATTCAACCGGAGCCGCAGGCGAGTTTATTTTCTACTGGGCCAAAACTGCGAGATTGCTCGAATCGTCAAACCGCATTGGCTCGACCTCACCAAGCGGCTGGAGTGCCGGATGCGCCTCCACCTCAACGCCGAGCGCGGCAGACACCTCAAGCAAACCCAGCGAAAGCGTGTCGCGAATGCGCACCACCCGCGCCTTGGCAGGATCGGCATCGGGCAGTGACGCCAGCATCGCGTGGACTGCCGCGGCGTCTGTCTCAAACGCCATCGGCAGCTTGGCTGACAAGACGGAGCGGGACGTGATCGAGTTAGTGTGCAGCGCATCGATGTCAATGTCGGCGAGCAGCCGCCTGGTGGTCGCCTCGGCCAGACCGATGCCAATTGCATTGCCACACGATTCCGGCGTGAGACCGCGCACAAAAATCCGCCAGATGAACGGCTTGGGCGCCGCAGCATCCGGCACGAGCCGATACCCACTCCCGCGGCGGCCGATCGTGTTCGTGTCCATGCCGGTGCCGCTGATGTTCTTACCAATTTGATCGACAATCAGCAGGTCAATCTCATGGAACGGCAGCGATGGCATCATAGCCGCCGCCTCGGCGCACAACTCCGGTTCACGCCGGGGAATCGCATCGGCCGCCAGCACCTCGACGCTGACTGTCTCGTGCAAGCCGTTCTCGACCAAAGCCACTCCACCGAGGATCGGGGCGCGCGCAAGAACAACCCCGGCAAGGCCCATCAGTGCCTCCCCGTAGCCAAGCCGGAGCGCGGCGGCGTGGTACGCCGATGCCCCAGCGTGCTTGCCCAGGCCGACAACGAGCATCTTCGTCAGCCCGCTGCCCACCGGCTTGGAGAAGGAGGTGTGCGGCTTGACTCGGTTGATGACGATGATTCCGTCCGATGACGCGGCCTCGCGGCTCCACAGCACCTCTCGCCCATCCTCGGCCTGGCCAAGCGGCCTGACCTCCATCGAGGCGTGGATCGGCACGCCCATTGTCGCCTCCGTCACGCCGTAACCGGCCAGCACCGCAACCTGCCCATCCGGCGTCGCTCGGCCGTGGCTACCCATCGCCGGGATAATAAACGGCTCCGTGCCCGCCTTTTTCAATTCACCGATGACGGCGGCAACGGCCTTGGCCAAGTTGGAAATCCCCCGGCTGCCGACACCGACGCCAATCCGCATGCCCGGCTTCAACTGCCCGTGAAGCGGCGAAAATCCGTCGACCACTGAGGCAGCGACATCTACCGGCGGCGTGGCGTCGAGCCGCTGCCGCACACGGAACATCTGGGGAAATTTATCGGCCATCGGCTTGAGCCATCCAACGGAATCGCATGGCCAAGCGCGAGCTTTTTCTTGCCCCCTACGTTTGACCAAGCGAGGCTGCGTGCGACCGTTTAACCCTGAAACATCATGAGCAAGACACCCATTGACCGCAGACATTTTCTCACCACAGCAGCCGTCGGCGGGGCCGGCCTGGCCACGGCAGCAGCCCGCGACTGGACCGGCCAAAACCCGACGCGCTACCCCGATCCCGACCTCATTTCACTCGACTCGCGTTTCGACAAATACAAAATCGGCAACACGCCGGTGCAGCGGCTTTACACCAGCCCGAACGCGCTCTGGACCGAAGGCTGCGCGTGGAACGGCGTCGGCAGGTACGTTGTATTCAGCGACATCCCAAACAACATTCAGCTGCGTTGGATCGAGGATGACAACCGCGTAACCGTTTTCCGAAAACCCAGTGGCAATAGTAATGGCAACACCTTCGACTACCAAGGCAGGCAAATTTCCTGCCAGCACGGACACCGCCGCGTAGTGCGCTACGAATACGATGGCACCGAGACCGTTCTCGCGGCCAAGTTTGACGGCAAACCGTTCAATGCACCGAACGACGCGGTCGTGCATCGCGGCGACAACTCGATCTGGTTTACCGACCCCGGCTACGGCAGCCTGTCTGATTACGAGGGCAACAAGGGCCCACTCGAACTAAAGGAAGCCATCTACCGCATTGACACCAAGAGCGGACAAATTACAAAAGTAGCAGACGAAATCCACAAGCCCAATGGCCTCTGTTTCTCGCCAGGCCTTGACAAATTGTACGTTGCCGACTCCGGCTCCGGGAAAAATATCAAGGTCTGGGAAGTCGACGGCGTAAAGCTGAAGAGTGGAAAAGAGTTTGCCTCAATGAGAGCCCTGAAAGCTCAGGACGAAGCCAGGCTAGCGACGGCCAAAGAACTGGCTCAAAAAAACGCGCCTAAGTTAGTAGCGGCGGGCGGTGCTGACGGCATTCGCGCCGATATCGACGGCAACATTTGGGCAAGCGCGGGCTGGGCCGGTGACGGCTATGACGGCGTGCATACCTTCGCCCCGAACGGCGATCGAATCGGGCAAATCCGACTACCAGAAATCTGCTCGAACGTATGCTTCGGAGGACGCAAGCGTAACCGCCTATTCATGACCGCCAGCCAAAGTCTATACGCCGTCTACACCAACGCTACGGGCGCCCACATCACCTGACGCCCCGCTTGACCAAGGGGAGAAAAATCGCGTCAAAATCACTTTTCGCTTTTCACGCGGCGATTCGACCCCATGATTCGCCCGCTTATGGAAGAGTCATTGGTTCTTTTGAAACCGGATTGTCTGGAGGGCCGGAAGTGCGGTGAAGTGTTGAAACGGTTTGAGGAAGCCGGCTTTGAGGTGTTCGGCACAAAAATGATGCGCCTATCCGACGAGATTCTGCGCGAGCATTACGCGCACCTGACCGACCTGCCGTTTTTCCCCGATATTCAGGGTTTCATGCAATCATCGCCAGTGATTGCGATCGCGTTGCGCGGCGATAACGCCATCGTCCGAATCCGCGAGATGGTCGGCCCAACCGACTCGACCGTCGCCGACAAGGGCACAATCCGCGGCGACTTCGGCCAGGATAAGATGCACAACGTGGTACACGCCTCCGACTCGGTCGAGAACGGCCAGACGGAACTGAAGCGTTTCTTCGCCGAGGACGAGTTGTTCAGCTAAGCCGCTTGGCCAAGCACAAACCGCCGCGACCTTGCCGGCGGCGGCGTTAATGTGGCCTAATGGGCGCATGGAACTGGACGAACGACTGCACGACCTCCGCAAGCGGATCAGCGCCGCCTGTGATCGCACCGGGCGCGACCCAACCGAGGTCATGCTGCTGCCGGTCTCGAAAAACCACAGCGCCGATGCGGTGCGGGAGTTGACGTACCATGGCTGCCGCGTTTTCGGCGAAAGCAGAATCCAGGAGGCCAAGCTGAAAATCTCCGCCTGCCCCAGCAACCTCGAGTGGCAGCTGATTGGCCATTTGCAGTCCAACAAATGCCGCGATGCGGTGCAGTTGTTCGGCATGATCCAGAGCGTTGACCGGATGTCGATCGCCGAAGAAATCAACCGGCACGCCCACAACGCCGCCAAGGATATGCCGGTGTTGCTCGAGGTCAACGTCGCTGGCGAAGGGACGAAGCACGGCTTCAAGCCGGCCGAGTTGCTCGACATCCTCGGGCCGGTCAACGACCTGCCGCGGTTGGAAATTCACGGCCTGATGACCCTCGCCCCGTGGGTGCCGGAGCCGGAAAAGGTGCGACCCACCTTCCAGCGGCTCCGCGAACTCAAGGAGGGGTGCGAGGAAAAACTCGGCGCACCACTGCAACACCTCAGCATGGGCATGAGTGGTGATTTCGAGGTGGCAATCGAGGAGGGGGCCACGATTGTTCGCATTGGCACCGCCTTGTTCGGCCCCCGCCCCAGCGCGGTGTAGCCAAAGCCAACGGAGTAACTGGTCGCCTCGACAACGGCGCTTGGGTCGCCTAGTTTTCCCCCGATGTCGCTGGAGACTTCACCGCTGACGATCGCCGATCGCACATTCGACTCCCGCCTGCTTTTGGGCACGGGTAAATTTGCCTCGCCCGAAGCGATGCGCGATGTGCTCGCCGCCAGCGGCACCCAAATCGTCACCGTGGCGCTGCGTCGCGCTGACCTCACTGCCACCGACCCGTTCGCGAACATTCTCGAGTTCATCGATCCCGAGCGCTACCTCATCCTGCCCAACACGAGCGGCGCAATGAACGCCGACGAGGCCGTGCGCTTGGCCAAACTCGCCGCCGCCGCCGGCCTGCCCAAGTGGGTGAAACTCGAGATTCACCCCGATCCCCACTACCTGCTGCCCGACCCGGTCGAGACGTTTGAGGCGGCCAAGCGACTCGTCGCAGATGGCTTCACCGTGCTGCCGTACATCAACGCCGATCCTGTCCTGGCCAAGCGGCTACAGGACGCCGGAACCGCCACGGTCATGCCGTTGGGCGCGCCGATTGGCTCCAATCGCGGCATCGAGACGCGTGACCAAGTCCGCATCATTATCGAGCAGGCCACCGTGCCGGTGGTGATCGATGCCGGCATCGGTTCGCCGAGCCATGCCGCCGAGGCAATGGAAATGGGCGCTGACGCCGTGCTGGTGAATACCGCCATCGCCATTGCCGACGACCCATCTCGCATGGGACTTGCTTTCAATGCCGCCGTTGAGGCGGGCCGCGCAGCCTACGAAATTGGCCTTGGCCAGCCACTTGGCACGGCCAGCGCGACCAGCCCGCTCACCGGCTTTCTCGAGGAGGAGCCGTTGAAACAGGCTGATGGCTGAACGAAAAACAGTCTCGCGGCAACGCGCCCGGAACATTCTGAACACCGCCGACAAGCGGACGGTGATCGTCACCGGCGACGTGATGCTCGACCAGTTTGTGTGGGGCGACGTAGCGCGCATCTCGCCCGAGGCCCCGGTACCGGTGGTCAAGTTTCAACGAGAGAGCTTCATCCCAGGCGGCGCCGCCAACGTTGCCCGAAATCTCACCGCACTCGGCTGCCCAGCGAAAATGCACAGCGTCGTCGGACGGGATGACACCGCGAAAAAACTGCGTGCACTACTCAACGCCGACAACGTCGATTGCACGAAACTGCTCACAGACAAATCGCGGCAAACGAGTTGCAAGACACGCATCATCGCCCAACGGCAACAGGTCGTGCGGGTCGACCGCGAATCCGGCGCAAACCTCGAGCCGCGCTTGGCCAAGCGGCTGCTACGGTCCATCGATAACGACTTGGTCAAGTCGAGAGCAATCGTCATCAGCGACTACGGCAAGGGCGTCATGACGCAGGAATTCCTCGACGAACTCAAGGCGCTTGGCCAACAGCACGGCACTTGGCTGAGCCTCGACCCCAAGCCGGTGCATTCGCTCGACTTGCGCGCGCTCTCCCTCATCACACCTAACCGAAAAGAGGCATTCGAGCTGGCCGGCATCGGTGACACCACACACAACGCCAATCCGATCAAGGACCGCAACCTTATGCGCGTCGCTCGGGAACTTCTTGGCAAACTGGAGCTGAAAGTGCTGCTGATCACGCTCGGCGAACTGGGTATGCTCGTCTGCCAACCGGGGCACAAGCCGTTCCACATCCCCACCCTCGCCCGGGAAGTGTTCGACGTGTCCGGTGCGGGGGACACGGTCATCGGTTCGTTTACGTTGGGCATCGCCGCCGGGGCGAATCCGGTCGAGGCAGCGATCTTGGCCAACCACGCCGCCGGGATCGTCGTCGGAAAACTCGGCACTGCCACTGTGACGCCGAGGGAACTTCTCGCCAGTTTTTAGCCGCATGCCCAACGGCAAACCCGCCATTTTCCTTGATCGCGACGGGACGCTCATCATCGAAGCCGGCTACCTCCACGAGCCGGAAAAAGTCAAACTCATCCCCGGTGCCGGCGAGGCCATCCGGAGGCTCGCCGAAAAGGACTTCGAGTTGTTCATCGCCACCAATCAGGCTGGCATCGGTCGCGGCTACTACACTGAGGAGCAAATGCACGCAGTCAACGACCGGGTCGCCGCAGAGTTCGCCAAGTTCGACGTGGCCTTCCGCAAAATCTACTACGCCCCCGAGACGCCCGACCAGCCCATCCGGAACCGCAAGCCATCTCCGCAGATGCTGCTCGACGCCCGCGACGAGTTTGGCATCGACCTCGCTGCCAGCTACATGGTCGGCGACAAGGTTTCAGACATCGAGTGCGGCTGGAACGCCGTCGTAAAGTGCAGCGTTCTCGTCCGAACCGGATACGGCCGCGAACACGAGCAGCAGCTTGCCCAGGCGGCTGGACCTCTGGCCGTCATCGATTCAGTCGCCGACCTCCCCAACCTCGCGCTTGGCCAAGCGGAGTGATTTAAACAGGATTTTCTTCAATCGGTGTCGAGGCTTGGGCATACTGCGGCGCGATGCATGATTTCAGCTTCAAGCGCGGGAGGTTACACTGTGAAAATGTCTCGCTGGCGTCACTCGCCAAGAAACATGGTTCCCCGCTATACGTTTACTCCCACGCAACGCTGACGAGGAATTATGAGCAACTCGACGACGCCCTGTCGCCGGTCGAGCATCTGGTTTGTTACTCACCCAAGGCCAACTCCAACCTAAGCGTGCTGCGAACCCTCACCAATGCCGGGAGCGGATTTGATATTGTCAGCGGCGGCGAACTTCAACGCGTCATCGCTGCCGGGGGTGATGCGTCGAACTGCATTTTCGCCGGTGTCGGAAAAAAGGAGGAGGAAATCGAGTTCGCGCTGAAAAAGGGCATCTACTCATTCAACGTCGAGAGCGAGCCGGAACTGGCACGCATCAACAAAGTTGCCCGGCAACTGAAAAAGAAAGCGCCGATCGCCGTGCGAGTGAATCCAAACGTGGATGCCAAGACGCACGCAAAGATCACCACCGGCACGTACGAGAACAAATTTGGAATCGCCTTCGAGGAAATCGAGGGCGTGTACGAGCGGGCGGCCAGACTGAAGCACCTGTACCTGCGCGGGATACAAATGCACATCGGCTCGCAACTCACCGAAGTCGCCCCATTCGAAAAAGCGGTGCGAAAAGTCGCTCCCTTGGCCAAGCGCCTGACTGAAAAACACGGCTTCGAGTTCTTCAGTATCGGCGGCGGCGTGGGCATCGTTTACGAGCCGGCACTCGAGAGTGGTGACGCCAGGTGGTGGCGCTCACCCAAGCGGAAAAATCTGCTCACTCCGGCTAAGTACGCGGCCAAGTTACTGCCACTGCTCCAGCCACTTGGCCTGCGGATTTTGATCGAGCCGGGCCGCTTCATCGCCGGTAATGCGGGTATCCTGATCACGCGCGTGGAATACGTGAAACGAACCGGTGTTAAGAATTTCGTGATCGTCGACGCCGCGATGAACGACCTCGCACGCCCTGCCCTATACGACAGTTACCACGAGATTGTGCCGTTGGCACAAAAGGCCGGTGATCATTTAAAAAGGAACCGGATTTCGTCCGATGTCGTCGGGCCGATCTGCGAGTCCGGTGATTACTTCTGCAAAAACCGGATGCTGCCCAAGGTCGGCGAAGGCGATTACCTCGCGCTGCTCAGCGCCGGTGCATACGGATTTGTGATGGCCTCCAACTACAACACCCGCGCCAACTCAGCTGAGGTGCTGGTGAAAGGCAGCCAAGCGGAGGTGGTTCGCAAACGCCAGCCGATTAAACAGCTTTGGGCCAGTGAAAGCATCCCCAAGTGGCTTCAGTGATCTGACCAACCGCCCGGCATGAATGCCTCCCGGAATCCTTTTGTGCATTTCCCGGGATGGATTTTCGCCATCTTCCTGCTGGGCTTCATCCCCCTGACCTGGCAATCGACGAAGGTCAGCATCGATACCGACCCCCTGACTCTGCTCGAGTCGGATCAGCGGCACCGGGAAACCTTCGATCGAATCCAATCGTTCCTCAACAACGACACAGTGGTGGTGGTCAGCGTCGAGAGCGACCAGATTTTCAGCCAAGCCGGTTTCGATCACATCCGTGCCATCAGCAATGCGCTTGCCCAACAGCGAGGCTTGGTCGATGTCAAAAGCCTGACGCATTCGGTCAAGCCGGTTCGCCGGGGGTTCTCGCTTGCGATGGAGCCGTTTGTCCCAGCCGGCTCACTGGCGGACGACCAAATCGCGGGGATTCGCCAGTTTTCCGTCACGCACCCGTTGATCCGAAACATCATGGTTTCGCCCGACGGCAAAATCACCCTCATCACGGCAACCTACAAACGCGACCTCTCCACGCGGGCGCTTCGCCAGGCATTTCGCGATGAGACAATGCAACAGCTTGCTCCGTTCGACTTGCCGGACTACAGAGTCCGCACCATCTCGCTGCCATTCATCGCAGAGGAGATCAGCGAATCGTTTTATCGGGACTTGAAGCTGGTGCTGCCTGGAACAGCACTACTCATCCTGCTCGTCATCGGCCTGACGCTGCGTTCGTTCCCCTGCCTTGTGTTGCTGTTGCTCAGCGAAGTGGCGCTGGTGGCGATGCTGCCTGGCGTGCTGGACCTGGCCAGCTTTTCGCTGTCGCCATACAACCTGCTGCTGCTGCCACTGCTAGGAGCGATCAACCTGACCATGCTGACCCACCAGTTGACCGCCCTCCGCAAGACGGACCCACGCCTCACGATGGATGAACGATTTGCCGCCATGCTTCACATGGTTTTTCGGCCAAGCCTGTTCGCCGCGATCACAACCGCCATCGGGATGGGATCCCTTTCCGTGAGCGGCGTGTCGCAGGTTCGGGATTTCGGGGTCTCGGGGATCATCGGAATCGCGGTCATTTTCGCGTGGAACTTCGGGCCAGGACTGTCGTTTCTTCGCTTGTGCTGCCGTGCTTGGCCAAGCGCTATCCTCTTGGGCAGCAAAGATTTGAGTTTATCAAATAGTCGCTCATTATTTCGCTGGCTTGGCAAAGCCGCTTTGCCCAAGCGGTGGCCGGCGATGGTTTTCATCACGACTCTTTTACTCCTGGCGCTGTTTGCCACCGGCCACCTGAACCTCGACATCCGTGCGATTCGGTTTCTCGCCCCGGGCAGTCCCACACGGCAAATGGCTGAAATGATGGACACCCGAATGGGAGGCATCAATATCGTCCAGTTGGACTTCGACACCGGAAGGCCCAACGGGATTAACCAACTTGATTTTCTGCGCGGGATGCAGGCCGTGCAGGATTTCGCCGAGAATACCGACGGCTTCAGCAGCACCTACTCATATGCATCGCTGATGGCGATGTTGAATGGTATTTGGGAAAAAGAGGAATCGGGCATCCTGTCACTGCCGACCAATCCCCTGACACTCAACCTGTTCGTCCTTGCTCTGAAGGCGACAAACTATCCGTTTCTTCAAGCATTGTGTGACGAGTCGCAACAAACCGCGCACCTCGTATTGCGAACTGCCGATTTGCCCAGTAGGGAATTCGTCCGCCTGCTTGAATCCGTCGAGCAATACGCGAAGAATAACGCGCCAGAAGGCGTCACGGTTTCAGCCGAAGCCGGGCTGCACACCATCCTCCAGGCCGATCGGAAAATCGTCAATGCCCAACTCAGTAGCCTCGCCATCACGCTAATCGCGATGCTGACAGTGATGGCGATGCTGTGGCGCTCCGTGAAACTGGCCACCATTTCATTGGTTATCAGCCTGGTGCCGCTGGCGGTGCTGGTGATACTCGCAGCAGGGTTCGCGGTGCCTTTGAATTCCGTCACTGCGATGATTGCTGCGCTGGTCTTGGGCATCAGCATTGATGATGCCGTCCACCTCGTGACCCATTGGCTGCAATTGCGGGAGCAGGGCGTTGAACCGGCCGCTGCCCTAGCCGAATCACTCGATGCAAAGAGGCCGGCCATTGTGTGCACCAGCCTGATTTTGATCGGCTTTTCGGTGGCACTGGTCTGGATAAGTTTCCCGCCGCTTCAGCATTTCGGCTGGCTATCGGCGGCCGCCTACGGAGCCGCCCTGATGGCTGTGCTGTGGGCGCTTCCGGCGTTTTTGGCAACCAGAAAGTAGGTATACTACCCAGCCTGCAAATTCACCCACTCCACGACTTTACCGACCATCACTGGAAGCGCATCGTCGCTGAACAAGTGATTGGCCCCGGCAATCTCGAAAAACTCTGGCGAGTTCGTGGCCTTGGCAAGGATGTCCCGGGAGTCGCCAATCGGCACCACGTCATCCTCCGTACCGTGTACGAGTAGCCATGGCACACTGATTTGCGCGCCTAGATCAACAACCGAGTGGATCGTCGCCATGTCGTTCATGTAAGTGCTGGAGAGCGGACAGCTTTCCTCCTCCCACATGAACCCGGCGTCCGGCGTTTCCCCCCCGAACTCACGCCGAGCGAACTCCTCCGTGTGCACCATGCCAGCCAGCGAGACCAGCGAACTTATCCGCGAATCGCTACTAGCCCGCCGGACGCCAACGGCACCTCCCATGCTGTGGCCAAGGTAGCAAATCTTTCGGTCACCGACCGCATCGATGACACTTCCCAAGTCATCGGTTTCCTTGGAGATCGTGCAATCAACAAATTGCCCTTCGGAGTCACCATTGCCACTGAAAGACATACGGAGTGCCGGGACGCCGGCGGCAGCTAAACCCTCAGCCACTGCCACGGCAACCGGCCGGTCCTTGTTGCCGGTCACGCCGTGACCGATTATGGCAATAAAATCTGCACGCGCCTCCTCGGCATGGACGATGTAGTCGATCTTTTCACCCTGTTGGTTCCTAATTTCGCCAAGCATGTCGGAGTAAGATATCAAACAGCCAAGCGCTTGGCCAGTTCAAGTTGCGCTTGAGCAAGCTCACCGCTTGCCCCAGCTGGACGGCTTTGCCAAAATCAGCGCCGTGAAATCCGGAAACAAAAAGGCGCGCTACGTGCTGGGCATCGACTTTGGGACGCTCTCCGGCCGGGCGCTGCTGGTAAACGCCCACACAGGAGAGGAGGTGGCTTGGGCCGATCACCACTACAAAAACGGCGTGATCGAGGGGTCGCTTCCCGGCAGCAAAAAACGGCTGAAGCCTCTCACGGCTCTGCAGGATCCGGCCGATTACATCGAGGTGTTGAAAAGGGCCGTGCCTCGAGTGATGCGTCTGGCTAAAGCCAAGCCAGAGCAGGTGCTCGGCATCGGCGTGGACTTCACAAGCTGCACCATGCTGCCGACGCTGACCGATGGCACGCCGCTTTGCTCGTTAAAAAAGTGGCGCAACAATCCACACGCTTGGGTGAAACTGTGGAAGCACCATGCTGCCCAGCCGGAAGCCAACCGGATCAACGAGGTCGGCTCTCGGCGAAATGAGGATTTCATCACTGCATACGGCGGCAAATACTCAAGCGAGTGGTTTTTCGCCAAGATGCTCGAGACCGTCCGGGAGGCACCCAGAGTGTACGAGGCGGCCGAGCGTTTCGTCGAGGCCGGCGACTGGCTTGTGTGGCAGCTCACCGGCATTGAGAAACGCTGCCTCTCCGCCGCCGGCTTCAAGGCCATGCGCGTGAGCCGGGAGAAATGCGGCGGATGGACCTATCCTGGCAAGGCGTTCTTCAAGTCGCTGGATGCCAGGATGGCCAACATCGTCGCGGATAAACTGGACTGCGAAATAATCGAACTTGGCAGCAATGCCGGCGGATTGACCGCGAACATGGCCAAGGCAACGGGGTTGCCCGCCGGGACGCCGGTTGCCGCGGCAAACATTGACGCCCACGCCGCCGTGCCAGCCTGCACGGTCACCGATGCAGGCAAACTGGTGATGATCATGGGCACAAGTACCTGCCACCTGCTCGCCACCAAGCACGAAAAACCGGTGGAGGGCATTTGCGGTGTCGTGAAAGATGGGGTGATTCCCGGCTACTGGGGCTACGAAGCCGGGCAATCGGGCGTCGGCGATGTCTTTGCCTGGTACGTACAAAACGGCATCCCAGCGGAGCTTGGCCAGGCGGCGAAGAAATCCAAACGGGACATTTACCAATATCTTGAGACGCAGGCGGCCAAACTCAAGCCAGCCGAGAGCGGCCTGCTCGCGCTGGATTGGTGGAACGGAAATCGCTCGGTGCTGGTCGATGCCGATCTGAGCGGGTTGCTGCTTGGACAAACCTTGGCCACGCGGCCGCATGAAATTTACCGGGCATTGCTTGAGGCGACGGCATTCGGTACGCGGCAGATTATCGAAGCTTTCACTTCACAAGGCGTAGCCATTGACGAGTTGTACGCCTGTGGCGGATTGGCTGTGAAAAATCCGCTGATGCTGCAGATTTATGCCGACGTCACCGGGCGTGCGATCAAAGTGGCGGCCAGTGAGCAGGCCAGCGCGCTGGGGGCTGCGATGTTTGGCGCGGTGGCCGCCGGCATTTACAGCGACATCGGCCAAGCAGCCCGGAAGATGGCGCGTGTGCGACGGAAGTTGTACCGGCCGAACGCAAAGAACAAGAGGGTCTACAACAAGCTTTACGGGGAATACAACAGACTGCATGACCATTTTGGCCGCGACTCAAACAGCAGCATGAAAGTATTGAAGCGCCTTCGCAACCAAGCGCTTCAGCCGTGAGCGTCATGTTCAACCGGGGGGATCCTTGAGCCAGCCTGAAGCAGTGATCTTCGACATGGACGGCGTAATCGTTGACAGCGAACCGTACCATGACCAGTCGTTCCTTGATATGTGGCAGGAGATGGGATACGGAGATCGCCACGGAATGTACCTCCCTGATTTTTACGGGCGATCCGACCGCGTCCTTTGGGAAGCCTTCATCGAAAAGCATCATCCTCCGCAACCCATTGAGGAACTCATCGGGTTGAGGGAGGAGCGGTTGCTCCAGATCCTGCGCGACAAGCAACCCATCTTCAATGGTGTGCCGGAATTGGTGCAGCGCCTGGCCAAGCGATTTCCGCTCGCGATTGGTTCCGGTTCCGCGCATCGCATCATTGACGAAGTATTGGCGATGCGTGACTTGCGCCGTTATTTCCCATGCACCGTCAGTTCAGAGGATGTGGAGCAACCCAAGCCCGCCCCGGACATCTTCCTGCTGGCCGCCAAGCGTCTGGGTGTTGATCCCGCCAACTGCTGTGTGATTGAAGACACCCTTTCCGGGGTTCAAGCGGCCAATGCCGCGGGCATGACGGTTTTCGGAATCGCGAACACCTTCGAGGCGAAAGCGCTTGGCCAGACGGGAGCGAGTCAGGTTTTCACCGATTATGTCGCCATCGGCGACACGCTCCTCAACTGCACCTTTAACTGAACCTCTTTAGAACAAAAAAAAAGCCGCCCTCGCGGGCGGCTTAATGAGAACACACCAACTAATTATTTGCGACGGCGCACAAAGAATGCGGCCAGTCCCAACACAGCCAGCGCGATGGTACCCGGCTCGGGAATCACCGTTAGGCTGAAAGCTTCCAAACCAGCCAAGTCAGCCGGCAAACCCGGAGGGCTCGCGGTTGAGTCACCAGGCGTGAGGCCAATTACGTTCGACGCGCCGCTAACGAGGGCGGATTCATAATTGTCAGCACCCGACCAGGCTTTCACCTGAAAGAACCCAGCGCCGTTGAAACCAACATCAACAACACCGCCCTTGAAGTAACCAGCCTTTTTGCCAGTGTAAAAGGCAACAGGGCTACCTACAGCAGCCAAGCTGTCAGCTGATTTGCCAGCATACAACTGGGCGAAACCGCCCTCAAAGTTGTTGCCATCAGCATCCGTAATGATCTGCTTGCTGGGCTTCATGTTGGTGAAGTTGATTGTCCCTTGCGCAAATGCGGAGGTGGCAATCACCGTGCATGCGATTAACAGTACTAATTTTTTCATTTTTTTCTCTTAAGGTTTGGTTAGTGTACCAGAAATTATTAACGGATTATTCAGAGGTGCTGAATGAACGAGTCCAGTTCGTGGCGCTCTC
>JASMKO010000075.1 GCA_030749225.1 Verrucomicrobiota bacterium | reverse complement strand
TCAACGGCACCGGGTTCACCGCGAACATCACCCTCACCCAGCCGGACGGGAGCAACCCGTTCGAGGTGCCGGAGCATCAAGGCACGCAGAAATTCGTCGATGGAAAATATTACTACTTCGAGGGGAGCATCCCCAAGCCGGACGGAGGATTCGACCACATACAGAATGTTTATCATCTCAGTTCGGATCGCGAGCGATTCGTCTCCCACGGCATGTTCAACAACCAACTGAACTCGGTGGGCGTCGGAAAGGTGACTGGCGAGGACAGCCTCAAGTGGACTGGAAGCGTGGTGATGGACAACCCGGTGCAGGGCACCTCGATCATGACCTTCACCGGCTCCGAGCGTTGCAGCAAAGAGAAGTTTGAATTCAGCGGCACGGCGTACCTCAACGGCGAGCCGTGGTTCAAGCGCAATGAGATTTTCACGAAACAATAAACGATCAACCAAAACTGAAAGGAACTATTTTATGCAGACGAAACAAACGATAGTGACAACGATCACCGCCGCGACTGGGTTGGCCCTGGCCGGTTGCGGCGGCAGCCCTAGCGACAGCAGCAGTTCCGCGGCGGCCGGATCTTCGGCAGTGCCGAACAGTTTCGCGGAGGTGTCGGCCAAACTCGACCCCAACGGGAGCCTCTATCTTTATTACAGCACGGAGGATGTTATCGAGACGGTGGAGAAATATACCGATGCCCTCACAAACTTTGCCAAAGAGACCGCCAACTCGGGCGCTGCCGGCTTCCGCCCCGGCCCGCAGGAGGAGGCGATGATCGACGCCGGCACCAAAGTGGGCAAAGCGTTCTACGAGCAACTCGGCATCAACGAGATCAGCAGTGTCGGCATGAGCAGTTTTGAGTTCGAAAAAGGACTGCACCGCAACAAGATGGTGATCCATCATTACCCGGATAAGTCCACCGGCAAACTGTGGTCGCTCTTTGGCTCGGAGCCGCACGAGATCGGCATGCTCAAGATGCTCCCGGCCAACACCGCACTGGCACTCTCAAATGAATTCAATGCCAAGGGTCTTATGGAATGGCTACCGAAACTGGCCAAAGCCTCCGGCGACGAGACAATCCAAGCCCAATTTGACCAGGCGATGCAGATGGCAAACATGATGATTGGGATTCGTGATCTGGTCGGATCGTTTGGCAATCAGCTTGGCCTTTTCGTTACACTGGACACCGAAAACACCATTCCGCTGCCGCCCGAAATCGGCGGCGAAATACCAACCCCTGGGTTGGGATTAGTCATGAAGGTGAGAGATGACAAAATCGCTGACATGATTCTTATCGCGCTTGAAAGTTCCCCGGCACCATTCGAGAAACAAACCATTGAAGGCATTGAGGCACATGTCCTGACGGAATCGGCACCAACCCCCTTCCCTCTTGCTCCTGCTTTATTCAAACTGGATGGACATCTCGTTGCAGCAAGCAACGCGGAGCTGGCTGCCAAAATTATTGCATCACACAAGGGAGCCGAAGACGGCCTCAGCAACACGGAAGAGTTCCAGCGCTTAGCCAAAGGATTCGACCTCAAGGGCAACCATTTCTTTTTCGCCAGCGAGAAGATTGGCAAAACCATCACTCCCATCATTAAGGCGGCCATGGAGGCAAACCCGTTGCCGACAGAGCTTCCAAACTTCGACTTGGAAACCGCCGCCAATATGCAAATGCTCGGGATGATTCGGGTGGAACCGGATGGATTTGTTGTCGAAAACCATTCCAGCAGTGGTCTCGTTGAATCCTTAGCCATGCAGGCCGGAGTTGTGCCGATGGCCGTCGGCGCCGGGATGATGTTACCCGCCATGTCCAAGGCCAAAACCAAAGCTCAAGGGATTTCATGCATGAACAACATGAAGCAAATCGCCCTAGCGCTTCATATGTTCGCTGATGATCACGATGGGAAGCTGCCATGGCAGGTCAGCGAGAATGACGGCGGTTCGATGGAGTTCATTAAACCCCATTCCGCCAAAAACGCCCTGTTGGATGCCCAGGGAAAACCAATCTTCGACGAAAATTCATGGAGACACTTTCTCGCGATATATAAGTACATTCAAGCTGGATCGGTATTCATCTGCCCGACATTGGGCAAAACGAGGTCAGGCACATGGAACCCATCCAGTAGTGATGATGTAAGTTACTGGTTGATGACCGATAAAAAGGCAAATCTACATAACGTTAAAAGACCTGCCAGTTCGATCATTCTGATTTGCCCTCACCATCAGGACGCATTTGGGGCCGCCTTTGCAGATGGACATTGTGAAATCATGAAGTGGCCCCGAACCCTCGAACGATTCGCCGAGCAGGAACCACCCATCGAATTACCGAGATTCCCGCCACCAAACCTGTAGCAGCTTCAGAGGCATCTTTGATATGCTTTTTTGTGGGCAACCCAGTTTGCGAAGTGCAAAAGAGCCTTTCGTGTGATACGAAAGCCTCCTTGTGTAGCGTGAAATTCCGTTTGCGCACTGCGACAGGCCCCTTGTTCAACAAAAAACCTTTGGCCAATTGCGAGGCTTTGCCTATGCTGCGGCGCACACCGATTGTTGAGGGTGGCAACACCGCCTTCCGGTCTTTTTAACCACCAAAACAAAACAGCATCATGTCACAAAAAGTAGGATTTGTCGGAGTCGGCCGCATGGGCGCCAACATGGCCCGCCGGCTGAAGGATTGCGGATACGACGTCTCCGCCGTGTACGACATCCGCAGCGAGGCCGCCACGGAACTGGCCGCCGAACTCGGCACCACCGCCTGCAGTACACTGGCTCAGGTTACCGAGTTGTCGGAGGTCATCATCACCGTGGTGATCGACGACGCCTCGATGCACACTATCTTCACCGGCGAGGGCGACAGCCTGCTGACCGGTGCAGAGGGCCGCGTCTTCATCAACTGCGCCACCATCAGCCCGGCCGTCCATGTCGAGGTCGAGGGCCTGGCCAAGGCGGCCGGCGCGGAGTCGCTGGAGGGCTGCATGGCCTCCAGCATCACCCAGGCCCGCGATGGCACGCTGTACCTGATGCTTGGCGGCGATAAGGCCACCTACGACAAGGTGGAGGAATTGCTCGGCAAACTCTCCGTCAACAAACGCTATGTCGGCGAGGCCGGCAAGGCCGCGCAGGTGAAGGCTCTCGTCAACATGGTGATGAACATCAACACCGCCGGCTTGGCCGAGGGACTGGGACTGGCCGATGCACTTGGCCTCGACCTGAACATGGTGATGGAGATTTTCTCGCAGACCGGCGCCAACTCCCGCGTGCTCGAGACCGACGGCGAGGACATGCGCGACCGCGACCACGAATGTTACTTCTCCGGCGCGCACGCCGCGAAGGACTCCGGCATCGCGCTCGCGCTTGGCCAAGCGGAGGGGCTGAACCTCCCGATGGCCGCTGCCTCCAAGGGGCAGTTCGACACGATGATCGACAAGGGCATCGGCGAACTGGACAAGTCCGGCGTGGCCGAGTTGACCTTCAAGGGCCGAACCGCCTGAACTCATTGACACTTTTCTGTAAGGCGGCCAAACATCGGCCGCCTTTTTTGTTTTTCGCTTGCACCGGCGACCGGGATTTGGTTTTTTCCACGGCCTTCGCCGCGGACAAGGCCACGGAAATGGCCCTTTTAGGGGGCTTTTCGCAAGGATGGAAAACAATCAGCAAAACGGAAACGGGCGATATTCAGCCAAGGGAATGGCCAAACCGGTGAATTTCCTCTGCATTGCGCCCGAAGCGCAGGAGGTCTCCGTGATCGGTGATTTCAACGAGTGGAACGGCGAGAGACATGTCATGAAACGACAGTTCGACGGCTCTTGGAACACACAAATCGACCTGCATCACGGCCACCACCGCTACCAGTTTCTCATTGATGGCAAGCCCACACTCGACCCCAGCGCCAACGGGGTGGTCCGAAACGAAAAAAACGAGCGCGTCTCGCTAATCGCCGTCAGTTAGGCATCGGTTTTCATCTTCATCAGAAAAAAGGCGGCCAAATGGCCGCCTTTTTTTCGTTTCAAATGCTCCCGGTAAACTCAGTTGTTCTCCGGATCCGGCGGCGGGGGCTGCTCCTTGAGGCCAACCGACTCGGCGATGTCCTTGAACTCAGTTTGATCCACCGTGTTGAGGCATTTGCCGCGCTCGGTGAGTTTCTCGTTGATCTTGACGACCTTCTCCGTCATCTGCTCGTGCGTGTCCTGCGTCCCCCCGGCAACGACAAAATTGTCGCCGGTGGTGATGCGCTTGTGGCCGTCGGAATCCATTCCCAGCCCCAGCATCACTGATTTTTTCTTGTCGCTGCCCCTTGGCACGCGGAGAATTTAACGCCTGCGAATGGGGGGTCAAGAGACAAAACCATGCGTCTGCCTTGCCCAAGCACAGCGGTTCTTTCTTCCGCCTCCAGCGGTTCGCCGATAACCTCGGCCAAGCGGCGAATGAAGGTTGCCATCGCACAGATCAACACCACCATCGGCGATTTTGACGGGAACTCCGACAAGATCGCCGAGGCATGGCGCCGCGCCGACGAGGCCGGGGCGGCGCTCGTCGTGCTACCGGAACTGGCGCTATGCGGCTATCCGCCACGCGACCTGCTGGCCAAGCCGACATTCCTGCGCCAAAACAGAGAGGCACTGGATCGCCTAGCCAAGCGCGCCGGCAAGGCGGTTGCCGTTGTCGGCTACGCCTCTGCCAACGAGACCGACTCCGGCCGACCGGCCCGCAACTCCGCGGCCGTGCTGCACAACGGCCAAGTGGCTACTGTCCGCCACAAGACACTGCTACCAACCTACGATGTGTTTGACGAAGATCGCTACTTCGAACCGGCGACCGGCAACACGCCGGTGGAGATACTCGGCATAAAAGTGGGCATCACCATCTGCGAGGATATCTGGAGCGATGAGGTGTTCCTGCACGACCGCCGCTACGACCGCCGTCCCGCCGAGGAACTCACGGACGCCGGCGCAAAACTGCTGCTCAACCTCTCCGCATCACCATGGAGCCTCGGCAAGGAGCACAGCCGACACGTGCTGCTCTCACAGCTCTCTGCCAAATGCGCTTGCCCACTCGTATACTGCAACCTTGTTGGCGGAAACGACGAACTGGTGTTCGACGGTGCCAGCCAATATTACAACGGCCACGGCGTGCTAGGCGCCAGCGGCGAGATGTTCGCTGAGGATCTGCTGCTCATCAACACGGAGACCATCAAACCGAAGTCGAGTGACACCTCCGACGACAACGAAAAGGTTTTTCGAGCACTCTCGCTTGGCGTGAGGGATTACCTGCACAAGTGTGGTTTTGCCTCGGCGGTCATCGGGTTAAGCGGCGGGATCGACTCGGCCGTAACGGCCGCAATCGCCGTAGAGGCGCTTGGCGCGGCGAATGTCCGCGGCGTGGCCATGCCGTCGCAATACTCGTCGCAGGGCAGTCTCAACGACGCCGAGGCCTTGGCCAAGGCGCTTGGAATTGAATACGATATCGTGCCGATTGAGCCTGTATTCAAATCCCTCACGACACAGCTCGGCGGCCTCTTCGAGGGTCTTGACGAAGACACGACTGAGGAGAACATGCAGGCGCGTATCCGAGGCAACATCCTCATGTCGATGTCCAATAAGTTCGGCTCGCTACTGCTAACCACCGGCAACAAGAGCGAACTGGCGGTCGGCTACTGCACGCTGTACGGCGACATGTGCGGCGGTCTGGCCGTGATCAGCGACCTGCCCAAAACCAAGGTTTACAGCCTGGCGAAGTGGATCAACCGGAAGCACGAAATTATCCCGGAGTCGACGATTACCAAGCCGCCTTCGGCGGAACTGCGGCCGGACCAGCTAGATCAGGATTCGCTGCCGCCTTACGACGTGCTCGACAGCATCCTTGAGGCGTATGTGGTGGAGGGCCGGGACGCCGAGGCAATCATCGCCTCCGGCCACGACGAGGCAACGGTCGAACGGATCATTCGGCTGATCAACGTCAACGAGTACAAGCGCCGCCAGGCCGCCCCCGGCATCAAGGTCACGAGCAAGGCGTTTGGCGTCGGCCGCCGCATCCCGGTGGCCAAACGGTTCTCGTGAGCGGTTGGGCAACCGCTAATGGACGCCTTCTTGGCCAAGCGCCTGTTTTCCCAAACATCCAGCCTTCGGCCACCTCCTCCCCCACGAGGGAGAAGGCGGGGTGTGAACAGGTTGTGCTTGTTTTTCCTGAATCCAGCAGCAGGCTCGCGCGTCTCTTGCCACGGCTCGCTGCCGCAGCCGACTCAGCTCACCCTGGATGAGAAAACTGTTTTACGTTGGAGCCGCCCTGACCGGCTTCGCGGGCTTCGCCTTGGCCGCCAATGAATCGGCCAAAAAAAAGGCCAAGCCGCGCCCATCCATCACTGCGCTGCGCGTAGAGCAACCGCCGGTGATCGATGGCATGCCTGACGAGGCGGTCTGGCAGCGCGCGCCGGTCGCGGGCGACTTTCTGCAGCAGGATCCCAACGAGGGCGAACCAATCACCGAACGCACTGAGTTTCGCGTGCTGTACGACGACAAGGCGCTGTACCTCGGCTTCTGGTGCTTCGACTCGGAGCCGGGAAAAATCATCGCCCGGGTCATGAATCGCGACGACTACCCGTACGAGGATGATCACCTCTACATCGCGATTGACTCGTTTCTCGACTACCGTAACGGCTACGCATTCGCCACCAACCCGAACGGCTGCCGCTGGGACGGCCTCATCATTAACAACTCCTACACCGGCGGCAGTTGGGATGCAATCTGGGATTGCAAAAGCAGTATCACCGGCGAGGGGTGGTTCAGCGAGATTGCCATCCCGTTCAACTCGATCTCATTCGATCCCGACAAGACCACCTGGGGCCTGAACATCTCCCGCAACATCCGCCGGAAAAATGAAACCGGCCGCTGGCACAACCCGCCGCGCCAGCTCTGGACATCAAGCGTGTCTGACGCCGGCGAAATTCGCGGCCTCAACGGTCTCCGGCAGGTCTCGAAATGGGAGTTCCTGCCGTACGGCATCGGCAAGTACCGTCACGATCACGACTCGAGCGACGGCAGCACACTCGGCGATTTCGGCGGTGACATCAGTTACAAACTCGCGCCGAACCTCTCCACCAGCCTGTCGGTGAACACCGATTTCGCCGAGACGGAGGTGGACTCCCGCCAGCTCAACTTCAGCCGGTTCTCCCTGCTTTACCCAGAAAAACGTGACTTTTTCCTGCGTGACTCCGGCGTCTTCCGGTTCGGATCACCGTCACGCAGTAGTTCCACCCCAACCATTCCGTTTTTCAGCCGCCGGATTGGCCTCACCCAAAACCGGAGGCCGGTACCAATCAACCTCGCCGCCAAGGTCACCGGGCGGATCGGCAAGTACAACATCGGCATCATCGACGCCCAAATCGACGGGCACGACAGCATCGAAAGCCAAAACGCATTCGTGGCACGTGTCTCCCGCAACGTGCTCGAACAGTCATCAGTCGGCCTGATCACCACCATCGGCGATCCTAACTCCGAAGATGACGCCTACCTTATCGGAACCGACTTCAACTACCGCAGCACCCGCTTCCTCACTGACAAGACCCTTCGAGCCAGCGTTTATGCCTTGGCTAATTATGACGAGTCGTCCGACTGGAGCCAGGTCTACGGCGGCAGCCTCACCTACCCCAACGACCTGATCGATGGCGGGCTGTCGGCCTACGAGATTGGTGAAGATTTCCAACCTAAGCTCGGCTACACCCGCCGAACCGGTGTCCGCAATCTCAGCTCGTGGATCTCCTACCGACCGCGACCGGAGAACATCAAGTGGCTGCGTAAATATCACCTAAGCTATAGGGGGTCGCTCTACACTACTCTCGAAAACGATATCGAGTCACAGCGGCATAGCTTCTACATTCCATACATGGATTTTGAATCCGGCTACGAATTCTACTTCAAGATCGACCGGGAATACGACCGCCCAGAGGATGATTTCGAGATCTCAGGCGGAGCAGTCGTGCCCGCGGGCGAATACTGGACGACCGACTACACGATCGACTTTGAACTAAAGGAGTCGGGGATCCTGCGCGGCGACATCGGATACACGGTCGGCCAGTGGTACCACGGCGACAAGCAGACCGCCTATCTCGAACTGGGCTTCGACCCGGCAAAGTGGCTGAACCTGCGCCTGGAATATTCCTACAACCAATTCGAGTTGCCAGAACTGGACTTCGACGCCCACATTATCTCCGGCCGGGCGCGGATCAACTTCACACCCGACATGGGCTGGTCGCACCTCGCCCAGTACGACTCCGTATCCAAGTCGGTCGGCTACAACACCCGCTACTACTGGGAATTTCAGCCCGGCAAAAAACTGCACCTTGTCCTGCGCCAAAACTACGGCGACGACGACCGCCTGTTCTCCTTGCGGGAAAGCGAATTCGTGCTCAAGGCCGTGGCCACCTTCCGACTTTGATCCCTTGGCCAGACGCGGCGCAAGCCGGCATGAATCGTTGACAAAGGAACCCTGTTTCGCTACCAAGTACGGCCCTTGGCGAAGCTAACGGGAATTGGCAGTAACCCCAACATATAGAAAAATGGCATTACGACTAGGCGACGAGGCACCGAACTTCCAAGCGGAAACAACTGAAGGCAACATCGACTTTCACGAGTGGATTGGCGACAGTTGGGCAGTCCTCTTTTCTCACCCGGCGGACTACACCCCAGTCTGCACAACTGAACTCGGCTACACAGCAAAACTCAAGCCGGAGTTCGAGAAGCGCGGCGTCAAGACCATCGCAATCAGCGTCGATCCGCTCGACGATCATCACGGTTGGATCAGCGACATCAACGAGACGCAGAACACCACGGTCAACTTCCCAATCATCGCGGATCCAGATCGCACCGTGGCCACTGCTTACGACATGATCCACCCGAATGCCGCGGAAAAGTTCACCGTGCGCTCAGTGTTCGTCATCGACCCGAACAAGAAGATCCGCCTCACGATCACCTACCCGCCCGCCACCGGCCGCAACTTCGACGAGATCCTGCGCGTGGTCGACGCGCTGCAGTTGACTGACAACCACGCTGTAGCCACGCCGGTCAACTGGAAGGACGGCGACGACTGCATCGTCGTGCCAACCCTCTCGGACGAGGATGCCGAGGCCAAGTTCCCGAAGGGCTTCAGGAAGATCAAGCCGTACCTGCGCGTTACGCCGCAGCCGAACAAGTAACCCGACTTTCGCAAGCGGGGAACTGACAGACGGTCGCTCACCACTATTTATTTTTGCAGACAAGCGCAACGTGCAGCCAAACGACATCCAGGTCATCGGCGAGGAACTGGCCGTCAAGTGGGGCGATGGCACCGAATCGTTCGTGCGCTTGGCCAAGCTGCGCAAGGCCTGCCCTTGTGCCGGCTGTAAAGGCGAGACCGATGTGATGGGCCAACTGCACAAGGGCCCGAATCAACCGTACTCGCTCTCCTCTTTCCGGATTCGGTCGCTGGAGTACATCGGCAGCTACGCCATCAAGCCAGTCTGGGAGGACGGCCATGCCTCCGGGCTGTTCGCCTTCGACTACCTTAGCACCGTGGCCGATTCTCCCGGCGACGAATAGTCACAAATGGTTTGTTGCCAAGCGCTTGACTGACTACTTTCGGCCATGCGCTTCGTGACCTTCGGCTTGGGCATTGGCCTGCTGGTTTCCTACTGTACCCCCGCCCAAGCACGTGTTTATCTCGCCAACGAAGTGCTCACAATGCGCGGCTTCGAGACCCTTCGAGGTAAACGCGTTGGTTTGTTGACCAACCCCTCCGGCGTCGATGGCCGAGGCCGTTCCGTCATCGATATCCTGCACAAGTCCCCCAAGGTCAACCTCGTAGCTTTATTCGGTGCGGAGCACGGAATTGATGGCAGGATTCCCGCCGGCAAGGAATTCCCCAACAGCACCCACCGCCGAACTGGCCTCCCGATTTACTCACTCTACGGCCCAGGTCCGGTCCGCAAACCAACCCCAGCCATGCTCCGAAAAATCGACTGTCTGGTGTACGACATTCAGGACACCGGTGCGCGATCGTACACCTTCATCAGCACGATGGGCCTTTGCATGGAGGAATGCGGCAAGACCGGCGTGGAGTTCGTCGTGCTTGACCGCCCCAATCCGCTCGGGGGGCAGCGCGTAGAGGGGCTCATCCTCAACCCGCGCTTCAAGTCGCTCGTCGGCCAATGGAAGATCCCGTATGTCTACGGCATGACCGCCGGTGAACTGGCCTACATGATCAGTGGCGAAAACTGGATCGGTCACCGACCAAAAATATCCATCATCAAGATGAAGGGCTGGAAAAGGTCGATGACTTGGAAAAGCACCGGCCTCAAGTGGGTACCCACTTCGCCCAACATTCCGCACGGCGATTCGCCCATGCACTACGTCTCCACCGGCGTGCTTGGCGAACTCGGTGCCGGCAGCGGGCTCAGCATTGGAATCGGCGAAGGGATGCCATTCGAGTGCGTTGTCTCCACTTGGATGAACACCGACGGCATGGCCCGTTACCTGAACAGCAGGCGATTACGCGGTGTGCACTTTGAGCCGATCAGCTTCAAGAGTCGCCGCGTCAAGAACCGCACCTACTCCGGCGTCCGAATCCGGTTCACCAACCGCTCCATCGCCCCACTCATGGCGATCAACTACCACATTGTTGATGCCGTGAAGGCAGTAGCCAAGCGCGACCTGTTTGCCACCCGAACAAAGAGTGGTCGCAGCTTCAACATGTTCGACAAGGTTAATGGCACCGACATGATCCGGCGCGACCTTGCCGCCGGCCGATCCGGTGCTCAGATTGTCAAGTCATGGGCCAAGGACGAGGCGCGATTCCGCCAACAACGCGCCAAATACCTCCTATACAATTAACGCTTGGCCTATTTTTCTTTATTTTTGGGGATTGGTCTTTAGATTGCCTCGCTGTTTTGAAGTGATGAGTTTCCACTTCCCTCACTCCAATAATATTATTTATGAGCAACTATTCAGAGGCAGCCGTTAAGGCTCAACAGGATCGAAACGATCAACTTATCGCAAATTCAAAATTCATGCGCCAGAGTATTACCTCGCAGGTGCTGCCTTTGAACATCGACATTGCCCACACCAATACGCTGGACGAAAAACAGATTGCAACCCTTCAGGCTCTTGAGATTGAGGCAGCACGGATTTCCGTTTCTTCGCTCGCATCACTCGCCACCATCGGCGAACTTGATCATCTCGGCGGTGGTCTGGACCTGATCCCCAGTCTGATGCTTACGCTAGCGGCGACCGATTATGAAAAGGTGCAGTACACGATCGAAAACGCCCACGCCAGCATTGGCTACTACTCTTCACTCGGCGCGCTTGGCTTCCTCGATCGTGATTCAGTCGTCCAAAAGTTCCGCCGCGGGCTAGACATCCCCGGCCACGTTTCCTGGGTTCCGGGTGGTACGCAACTCAACGGCGGTCGCCTTGGTGTAATGATCCCCGTGGCAGCTGGCCAGGCGATGGGCATGCGTGCCCGCGACCCGCAATCGTGGGTCGTCTGCCACTGTGGAGACGCCGGATGGATCGCTGGCCAAGCGCTCAACGGCTTCAACGCTGCCGATATCGGCAACCTGCCGTTAACTTTTGTCATGCAACGAAACGGCATCCAGCTTTCCGACTCCAACAAGAATGTCATGGACAAGGATCCCCGCCCAATTGTTGAAGCAATGGGCATGGAGGTAATCGAGTTGAAGGCGCTATTCGACACAGCAGAGATGTACAAGGCCTACAAGCATGCACACAGCCGTGCGATGAAAGGCCGCCCGACAATGATTTACCCGACAGGATACGACTCAACCGACGGTGAGAAAGTCGACTTTAACTGGCTGGCAAACCGCTTCGGCATCGGGACCGAAGTAGAGGCCATCACAAGTAAGAATGGTGTCTCGATGGATCAGGAAATCTGGGTGCCCGGTTCCCTGATGAGCTATCGCGACATTGTGCCGATGCTGGAGTGCGTTCTCCTTGTGAATGATCTGCAGGGCGGCGTCGACCACCATGACGGCCACATGAAGGGACGCGACGAGGTTGAGGTGCTCGGCAACGTGATGCTCACCCGCAATGAATCCCAGCAGGCAGCATTCGACGAAATTACCGGAGCAGACAAGGTCGAAATCACCACCAACGCGCGCCCTGCCCCTGGCACGACTAATCTTACACTCAGTGTTGAGCAACTGACCGAAATCTGCCTGCCGAAAGTCGGCAAAAAAACCAGCGCACGGGCCGGCTCCGAGGCCGGTTATGCCGCAGTGGCCAAGGCCCATCCGAATGACACTTTCATCGTAAGCTGCGACCTGAACCCTTCAACCAAGCTTGGGAAGGCGGCAGCACAGATCCCGGCTCAAAACCAGATCGAACTGAGTATCGAGGAACAGGCCGCGCTGCTCGTTGCCGATGGCCTCTCCATGAGTTCGTACAAACCGCAGGTCAATGTGGTCTCCACTTTCTCTGCGTTCTTTGAGGGCATCGCCCGCGAGGGTCTCGAGTTGTGGCGCTACCAGCGCAACCTCAATGGCATCAACGAAGGAATCAACGTGATCATGCACATGAGCCATGTCGGTGCGTGCACCGGCCGCGACCATTTTTCCGGCTGGAGTCTTGACTGGGTGACGCTGGCCATTGGTTACCTGCCGTATGTCGACCGCTTTTACGCGCCGGCAGACGCGCGGGGCGCATTCGTCGCTGTACGCGATGCCTGTGCCCGCTACGGCGCGCACATCGTGGCCATCCCGCGTGACAACCTCCTTGTGCTCTCCGATGAAAATGGCGACGCACTGTACAACGCAGATAGCGACTGGGAAGCCGTCACGCCGCTCCGCAAACATGATGGGGCCAAGACTGCCATTCTTGCCTTGGGCGCCACCGCCGGCATCGCACAGGATGCCGCCGAACAACTCTGCGGCGTGGCCGACGTTTACGTGGTGAACGGTTTGCCGCTGCCCAGCGATTTCCTCGATGGCATCTTCGCACAATACGACGGCGTCGTGACGGTGGAGGACGGCATCATCGGCACACGTTGCACCGGTGTTCGCGGATTCGCCGGTTTGGTTCTCTCTGCCGCAAGCCGCACCGACTCAAAGACGGAGCACGTCGGCATTGTCGATCCACGCATTGCCCCATCCGAAGGCCATGAAGAAGTTTGGGAGCATTTTGGGCTAACCTCCAGCACGATCGCCGAGGCAGTCAAGTCACTGTCTTAAAGAGGACTTCCGATAAAACGATATAAAAGAGGCCGGGCAAAATTCCCGACCTCCTTGTTGTGTTCCTTGTTAACAGTCCTAATTTCAATCCATTGCTATTCAGCAATAGCCTAATCGATGTCACTTGCGATTACCCTTTTTTGATTTACCTTTTTTCTTACTACCCCATTCCTTTTTCATGGCAGCAATTTTTTTTGCCGCATCTTCTTTGGAGAGTTTTCCAGCACCTACAGCAGCCTTAATTTTTCTAATGGCCGCATTATATTTGCTTTTTGGATCTCCTTTTTTCTTGCTGCTCAATTCCTTTTTGAGAGCTTCTATTTCCTTTCTGAGGGCTGCTATTTCTTTAGCTGCATCTTTGAGTTTAGCAGCATCATCAATCTTTCTAACAGTCGCATCATATTTACTCTTTGGATCAGATTTTTTCTTGCTGCCCAATTCCTTTTTCATGGCAGCTATTTTTTTGGCTGCCCCTTCTCTAGATAGTTTTCCAGATTTTACAGCTGCCTTAATTTTTTTAATGGCGTCATCATAATTTAACTTACCTTTAGCTGGCTGCTTCTTCGATACTTGTACTTTTTTTGTGTCCTTTGCATCTAGGTTGGTAATTCCTCCAACAAGAAGAGCAGCCGATGCTATTACGCCTAATGTTTGTATTTTCATTATATTATGTTTGTTTGTTTTTTTAGTTCTCACCCTGTTATCAAGGATCCGAGTGATACGATCCATTAGTGAGCCGCCATTTGCCGCAAGGCTGTTCGTTGGGCTCGAGATTCTCATTAGTTCCAATTGGGCCAGTGTTTCAGCAAGTACCTTGGGTTTGGGCACTACTTGTAAGGATGCATCATCACAGCAGTATTCCCTTTCTATTCGCATCTGACGCGACAACCACCATACGGCTGGATGAAAAAAGAGAATGATTTCGACTAATGTCTGCAACTGATTAACCCAATGGTCATAACGTCTAATATGCATTAATTCATGTGCAAGGATCATTCTCATCTGCTCAGAGCTTAGGGACGCGAAGGCCGCTGCCGGAACAAGAACCACAGGTGAAATCCACCCCACAACCATTGGAGTTTGGGCAAGTCCACTCTTGAGTATTTTGACAGTCTTAGAAATGCCCATTTGAGCTTTAAGTTCATCAAAAATTTCCAACCACTGACCATCGGGATTGGCTACCATTCTTGTTCTTAAACGCTGTGACCAAAGCCAGTGGAAGGCAAGTCGAGCTATCAAAAGTCCAACTCCAATCGCCCATATCGTTGCAACAATTTGCTGCATGTTGCCTGAGTAATTTTTCACACTTGGAATCAGAGTGGCAGGTGCAATCAGCCCTCCACCAGTATTTGGCATTTTGTTAACTAGTCCCCAAAAAGTAATTAAAAAGACAATCAAGCAAATTACTGACGAACCAAGTACTACGGCATATCTGGATTCTGAAGATGATTTACGTAATCCCCGAATCAACAGGGCGGCAATTAGCCCGATCACAGTCCCCTGCCATAGAAAATGAAGAACCGCGCCGCCAAGAGCAAAAACTAGATCAGCTTCCAAATTTATCATGAGTTTTGATCCTCCAGTTTATCGAGCATTTCCCGAATTTGACGCAGCTCTTCTGGTGAAGTTTTTTTTGTGGAAAGTAATTGTAAGACCATTGAGCCTGTTGCTCCTTTGAAAGCGCGATCAAGCAAATCATTCAGCAGAACGCCCTGAGTTTTCTCTTGAGGAACCGCCGTAGTGTAGAGTTGTGGCTTAACCTTGGCATTTCGCTTGAGCAGCCCTTTTTCGGTCATGATTTGCATGACTTTTAAGACAGTAGTGTACCCAATTTCTTCAAACTGTTTCAGATGGTTGAAGACTTCACGGACTGTGACTGACTGACGATCCCAGATGACACTAAGTATCTTGAACTCAGCGTTGGTGGGTTTAGGAATTGTTGATTTCTTGGCCATGGCAGCGATCATGTTTGACGATTTATTTCGTCATGTTAACCTTTATGACGACCTTTTTCGTCATATGTTCAAAATAATTTTTGATTATAGAAAAAAGAAAGTAATCAAGTAAATGGCAAAGTCACTTACTGGCGGTGCTAACGCACCATAAAAAACGCCTATCCATTGTGTAATAGGCGTTGTCTAAAATTTGGAAGGTTTTTTACTTGAGTTGCTCCACCGCGGTGGAGGCAAACTTACTCCACCAAACGGATTCGATAGAAACGGGACTGGCCAAGCGGGGCGTTGCTCTCGACCTTGGCCAAGCGCTGGTCGGTTTCTGTTGTAAATTCGACCAGTTTGCTCCAACCGCCGCCCAACACATCGGCAAATTCAATGGAATACCGCCGACTTGGTGATACGTACACAGCAATCGTCACTCTTCCCTCCAGCACTTCAATCGACTCGATGAGGAACCGGCTATTGGCATCCTTCGGATCGGTTCCGCTCAAAAATTCACCAAGGTTGGTCACTCCGTCGTTATCGGCATCAGCGGCCGCGTCGGCGGCGTTGGCGGGATCCAATTTGTGCGCCAGTTCCCAAGCGTCGTCCATGCCGTCGGCATCGCGGTCACCGGCTTCGGAGCTGGCGTTGGTCCAGCCGGCGGTGGGCGCAGCAGCAAGCCAGTTGGCAGGATCGTCACCAAACCTCTCAATCGCCTTGCGCTGTATCGAAAGTCCGGTGCCGTCGGCATCGCTTGGCCAAGGTTCGCGGTTGTCATATGACAATGATTCCACCGGCAGGTATGGGACAAACCCGGCATCATCGTGACCAAGACCTTGCGTGTTGTCAGGCCGGAGCAACCGCACCGTCTCGCCGTCGTTGGCCAGGCGACCGTCAAACGGCCCGATGATCGACACGCCATCCGGCACACCGTAATGCGAGCGGAACCGCGACGCCACTGCCGGCTCGGCAGCGGGATCAAAACCGGTGAGCAACAGATATCCACCGGGCGACAAGATCGTTTCCAGCGAGATATCCAATCGCACGCCCCCTCGCAGTCGCCATGTATTCTGCGGCTCAAGCGGATTAAACAACGGCACGGATTGGTCGCTAAAGTTGTGCAACTCGACAAACTCGAGCTGACCCTGCCCAAGGCCGGCAACTTCCGGCTGGCCCTCGTACATGATTTCGCTGATGACAACTGGACCGACCAGCGGTCCGGTATTGAGTCCACCTGTTCCCTCGCGGAAAGCCGCCACCGATTCAGGTGCATCGACACCAAATGTGCGTCTCGCCAACGGCACAAACTGCGTGACTGAATTGATCGTCACGCGGCCGACGGAGACGCCGTTGGCCATGGGTGGGATCGGCTGCACGGCACGGAGGCCACTTGGCTTGCCATCCTCATCGACCGCCACAAGGTGAATTGTGTCGCCATGTGCGGAGTTGAGACTAAAGCCGTTGCCGGCCCGGCTAAAATCACCCTCGTAAATCACCGTGTAACCGCCCGGCGAAAGGGTTATTCCATCGGGGATGACATAGTGTGTGGGTGAATCGAACACATCGCCCAGCCGCCAGCCGCTAATGTCCACCGTTAAGTCGCCGGTGTTGTATAACTCGATGGCGTCCTCGAGCGGTGCGTCGGTGTGTGACAACACCTCATTGATGACAATTTCCGCAATGGGCAGATAGTTGCCGCCACCCGGCGTCGGGGTAAACGGAAAGTCCTTGAGTGCCTCCGCGCCATCCGGCAGCCGACCTCGGGATACACCTTCAGCAGCGTTGAAAATCTCGACATCATCGACCGCAGTGCGCTGACTCCCATAGAGCCGCAGCAACTCACCCTGGCCACGCAAACTGAAATTCACGTGACCCGGCCCGGACGCGCTATCTGCCAGCCACCTAACCCATCCCCGCGCCCGAATGAACGAGAGGTCCGGGATGGTGAACTTGTCGCGCCCCACTGCCGTGGGGTCGTCAGAGAGGGTCATGCCACCGAGATCCACCGGCTTGGTTTCGGGGTTGAACAACTCAAACCAATCCGCACCCAAAACTGGTTTTGCCATCCACTCGTTGAAGACGACATTAAGCGGGTTGCCCATCGCAACCGCGGCGGCGTTCGCCTTGCCGGGTGTCGAGATAGTCAGCAACTTCCAACGGCCCCCGCTCATGCCGATCGGCTGGTCGGCCACCTGAAAGCCATACTCGATTGAGTGTGCGAGAAAGCCGTCGGGATCGAACAGGTAGACGCCGCCGCCCTCTGCCGGGAGTGAATCGCCAGTATTGTCATCCCCGGCCGGTTGGCTCCCATCAAACCGCACCACCAGATACCCACCTTTCCGTATCGTTGTGCCAGCAGGGAACATCCAGTCGCCCATACCATCGGATCGCCGAGACAGGCTGGCGCCGTCCAGAGAGACGGTTGATCCGGTGTCATTGTGCAACTCAACCCAGTCGGACACGCCCTGCCGGTTGTACGCCAGCACCTCGTTGAATCGTGGACCGTTGTAGGAAGGGATGATGTTCGGCGCTCCGGGCGTTGCGCCCCGGGTGAACTTCGCCGTCCGGCTGCTTCCATCGGGCTGGCGACCTTCTGACACGCCGGTTCGCTGCTTTTTGTAATCCATGGTTGCGAACTCAACGCCTTCCGGCGTGATGAGCGTGAGTGTGGCGCCGTCGGCCGGTAGTGACAGGTCGACGTGACCCTGGCCGGAACGAGTATCAAGCCAGATGCGCCTGTGGCCACGCGGCGGGATGGTCGCAATAACATGCAGACCGCCAACCTGCTGGTCCACCCGAATGTGAAGGCCGGAGATGAGCGCCGGGGCCTTGGCGTCCGGATTGTACAACTCCAGCCAGTCGCGCCCGCCCTCACCCGGGTCAGCAAGCCACTCATTGATGACGAGTTTGGTCATGGGTGTCGGTTGAACAGGTTGATTCGGTTGACCGAATGTCGGCTTGGCCGTTGTCCAGCCGTTGGCCGTACGGACAATCGACCCGCCGATCGCGCCGAACGTCACGGCATCAATCCGATGATCATCTGCAGCGAACAACGCCACCGAGTCGCCCGCTTGGCCAAGCCCAAATCCGGCGCGCAAGCCGTCGCCCCCGCCGTCGCCGCACCAGACGCCAAGCAGCCCCGCCTCGCCAAGCACCGTGCCGTCGGGGAATTCAAACGTGTTGCCGTCACCGTCGTGCAGCGTCCAGCCGGAGAGATCGACCGCCGCTTGGCCAAGGTTTCGTAGCTCGACAAAATCCGGATCACGTGAAAGCGGTGACTGCACATGCACTTCGTTAATCACGACCATCGGTGGGTCGACTGCCGTGCCGGCTTCTCCAGGCGAGCCGGCCTTGGCTGCGCTGTCCCGCCAGTTCGATGCCGCGCCGGGGTCGGCGAGCAGGTCGATCAACTCGAGCGAATGGCCGTCGCCGTCAGCAGAGCTTGGCCAAGCGCCACTGTCGCTATAGTCCACCTCGAGCACCCGCCGCCAACGCACGTCAAGAAGAGCCAGTCGTTCGCCATTGTTCGACAGACTACCCCGGTACCATCCGTTCACGGCCAAGCCAGGATAGCGCAGCTTAAACGCATCGGGATCGTTATCAGACGCCAACACGAGGTACTCGCCCGGGCCGATAACGGCGTCACCAGGGAATGTGAAGTCGATGCCATCGAAACGGTGCCACCCCAGCGAGACGTCAAAACTGCCGCTGTTGTGCAGTTCGACAAACTCGTACTCGCTGCCGCCGGGTGGGTTGTACATGATCTCGGTGAAACGCAATGGTGACCCGGCACGCCCGGCCTGAAACGAATGCCCGACCAACGCGCTCCATTGGCCGTTGTGCATCGTGCGGGTGCGGATCATAGCGTCCGCTGAGAGTCGGATCGGCGAGTTGTACTTGAGCACGCCATCAGCAATCTCGGCACCAGTGCGCTGGCCAAGCGACAACTCAGCGTTGATAAGCATGTCGGAGCTACCCAGGCCAGAATTAAGGCCGTGTATGGCAAGTATATTGTTCCCAGTCTTCAGCTTGTTGATCTGCTTACCGGCATCAAAACTGACCCATGTCACCGCCGAGGCATCGTCGTGCTGACCGGTCGCGCCGGCGTTCCAGGCCGGGTTGGACGCGGCATTGGCGCTGGCGATGCGGGTGCCATTGAGGTAGGCGACGAAGCCGTCGTCGTACTTCATGTGGAGCACCATAAAGTTGGACTTTTTCCGTTCCGCTGCCGACACCCTGAACGGGATGCGCACAAACACCGACTGGTTGATGTCGTTCATCTCGGCGTCCACGTCGAGGCCGATGTGCGGATCGTAGTCAGCGTTCTGGTCGTAGCCGACGCCATCATTACCGGAGTCCCAATCGTCGTGGTCGAACGGCTCCGACCCGCCTCGCCATTTATTGCCCAGCGCATTGCCACCGTTGTCCGCGGATGGCACCAGCGCCCATTTTTCGGCGTCACCGGCGAGGATGGTTTTGCCGGTCTCGGCCACCTCCCCCGGACGGCGCGGGTCGGTGCCATTGAGCGTGTAGTAAATCTCACCCTCTGGCGCCGTTAGCTTGAGGTTGTAGCCGGCCGGGACCGCACCGCCATCCTGGCTGAATTGTGGTGCGTTATCGGACGCCTGAATTTTCTGCGTCGCCATCTGGCTCATGACGATGGCCCGGCGGCGCGGCACCCAGGTGCTCTCTACGGTCGTGTTCATGTTTCGGATCACGCCGGACATTTCCTCCTTCATTTCGCGAAAGCGGCTCAGCACGTTCTCATCGGTCAAGGCGCCGCCGTTGAAATAGTGGATCTGCACTCGATCGGCGAAGCGCATGCGGAACTCGGGGTTTTTCTGCAATGAACGGTAAAAACGTGCGATGTCCGAATCGCCAGCCAGCGGTCCACTGGTTAGGTTGTTTCCAGTAACGCTACGGCCGTTGTTCCCAAACGACCACTCAGCGTCCCATACGATGAAGCGCCATTTCGCGCCGGGCACGCGTTCGCGCGCGGCACGCCAGTTGTTATGCGGCCAATCGCCAGTATTTGCGTACACGTTGAGCATGATGTAGTCGATGAAATTGTTGACATCGAGCAGGCGCTCTACCGCCGCATAGTTTTGCGGCACGGAGAGATTCTTCAGCAAGGCGGCCTTGAGCTCGTTCCACTTCACGGTGTCGCCTTCTCGCAGTTCGCCGAACTGCGCTATAATGTCCCATTCCGAGTCACTACCATTCCACGAATTCAGAAAATCTCTGTCAATGCGTTCGGTTGGGTTGTAGTAGCCCTTATTTTTTCCGTTGAGGTACAGATTCATGAAGGTGCCACGCGCAGAAACCTGCCCCATGTCTGCAGAGAGACGCCGCACCAACTCGTCGACAACGAATGGATTAGAGTGGTCGTTCATCCCGGCACGCAGCACGATGTGGTTGAAATCCTGCACCTGCAAACCTGGGAAAAACGGATACCGCAGCCTCCCTGGACCATAGTCACCGCGAAAGTACAAACGGAAGGAGTACTTGCCAGCTGGCGGTCCTGAGTTCGGGTTGTAGCGCCCTCGAATGTAGTTGCCGCCCTGCACACGCAGACCGGCGTTAGCCTGCAATGTTTCTCCGGTTTCAGGATAAATCAGCTCCATCGAGACAGGCCGCTCCCATGCGATGCCTCGCTTGGTCGTGTTTCGAGGATTTGTCTCCATAATGCCGGTATTACCGCGTAGGTTGGAATTCTCCGTGACCAGTGACATCATCGGCAGCGACGTCACCCCCTTGCTGAGATTATAGGCATACGTGTGCGTCATCACGCGCGACGGCAGCATGCCGGCCTTGAACACCGCCGCGCGCACCACAGTCGTTCGCCTAACTGGAATCGGCCCGGAATAAACCTTGCCCCGAATTGCCGTTGGCTCGGAATAGTCGGTCGTGTAGCGGATCACCGATCCGGGCTCGTCGGTGGTTAGATGCACCCGGAATTGCGCATCGTAAACGCCCCGCTCCGCGCTGAACTTCGGCGGCGCAAGCAGCCCTTGAATCGTCGTGCCGCGGTTGCCCGTGCCCGGCGTTGGTGTCTCGAACCAGGCCCACCCGCCCTTGGCCAAGCGCCCATACGAAATGTCGCCGCGCTGCTCGGGGTACGCTGGCGCGATCTCGTCGGCGACCCGGCGCGGCAGTTCAGGGCTGAACAGGCCAAGGTATTCGCCCTCGACGCCAAGCTTGAAATTCGTGTGCAGCGCTTGGCCAAGCGCACGGCGATTCTTGCCGGTGGCATGCACGACCAAAGTAGCGCCTGGCCGGAGTGTCACAGCGGGGAACACCCATTTACCCGGCTTGACGGCTTCATCGCTCAGCGACCATCCGTCAAGATTCACGGTGGTGTTCCCCGTATTTCGTAGCTCGATCCAATCGCCAATCTGGCCCTCCTCATCCTTCAGACCATCGCGGTTGGCCGCGAGAAGTTCATTAATCACCACCTGCCCAAAGTCGTGCTTGGCATCGACGTTGTAGTGCCACTCCTCCGCCGTGAGCCGGTTTGGCTCCGTTGCCATGTCGGTCACGCCGTGGTCCGGCACCCAGGCGATCGTCACAAGGCCGTTGTCGGCCGGGGGAAATTCAATCTGCCATGGCCCACCGGCCACACCGGCAATCGATGACGGCGCCCGGCCGTTCACCCGTAGATCCGCCGCCTCAAGGCCGCGGATCGGTTCGCTGAAAAACAGGCGCACGCGGCTCAGCCCACGCACCGTGCTGCCCGGCGGCGGCAGAACGTTGGCCATCGTCGGCGGCATATCGTCGACAATCCGGTATCGGTGTGTCGCCGCAGCCGTGGCGGCATCCATTAGGTTGGGTGGCCTCGCCGTGTCAGCGATGCCGTGAGCCGGGTTCCACGACAACGTGGCCTCGCCAAAATCGCCCGGCGCGAATGTAAAGGTCCACCTGGTTTTGCCACCGCGCAACTCCACGGCCGGGTCGCCGTTGAGCCAAAGGTCGTCGGCATCCACCCCGGTGACCTCCTCGTTAAACCGAATCGAGACCTCGCGCAGCAGGCTGACATTACCGGGCGGGGGGGCGATCGACGCCACCGTCGGCGGCGACTTGTCCGGGCGGTAACTCCGCAACTCGGCATCCATCATGAAGTCGCTGCTGGTGAGGTTGACATTGAACCCCATGACCGCAATCAGGTTATTGCCGTCGACGAGATACCGCGCGGGATTGGCCAGGGCGAACGTCTCGAAGTTGCCGGACTCATGGCTCAGGGTCGCGAACGAGTCGTGCGACAGGTCGGCCGCGCCGCCGACATCCAGCACCTCCTCGCCGTTGATCCAGACTACAAACCCGTCGTCGTAATTCACCAGCAACTCCAACTCGGCAACCTCCGCGGCTTTCGCCACGGTGAATGTGCGGCGGAAAAAGACTGTCGAGTATCGGTTTCGCATGTCTTCAAGCACCGTGCCGCCGTCGCCGTCGCCGTACCGGATCGGCGTGTCACCGCTTGGCCAATCGCTGTCGTCGTAGTCCGACTCGGCCCACTCCAGGTCACCGCCGGAGGGGTGGTCGTTGCCCTTGTAGTAACGCCACTTGGCCCCGATCTCGAATAGCGTTTCGGCCCGTGCCCCGACGCACCCCACAGCCACCAGCGCCGCCAGCACAAACGGTTTCATTCTCATGACAGGTGAATTATTTCCCCTTCTTTCGGTTCATCGCCATCACGCTCAACCCGCCAAAAATAGTGCCGGAGCCGCCCGTGATGACGCGCTTCACCGGCAGGCCGGTCTTAGGATCCTTCTTCAGCGGATCGTCGCTCATGCGCTGCTCAACCTCGAAGCGGCGCACTCGCTGGCCCGGTTTCCGCGGAATGGTTTCATATGTATAGATAGGCATAAAAAGTTACGGTTAAGGCACCCCGAATCTTATGGGATTAGCCGTGCTGATCAATCACTTTCCCGTCCGCCTCGTAGGCAGCATAGGACGGTTTTCCATCTCGAATCGTGACACAAATCAAGTGCCGCTTGCTCGCCGCCTTGGCCAAATACCACAACTCGCCTGGCTTGGGCACCGAGCGGGTATCGACTCCCCAGCAGCCGTCGCCGAGGTAGAGGATGCCGGTTTCCTTGTCAATCCGGTTCGCGCGCAGCGGATGCGTGCGTTTGTAGGTGTGATGATCATTCTCGAACACGGCCGTGACACGATACTTCTCGAACAACGGACACCAATGTTTGATGATCCTCTGCGCCAGCGGATCCTTGGAGGAATCGTTGGTGCCGCTAGGCGGCTTGGCCGTGCCATAGGCGGCCTTGTGGTAACACGGATAGATAAGCGGCACCCGACCCGCACGCTTGACCAAGGTCTGGCCCAGCCATTTTGTCTGTTCCCCTTCCACCCGTTCGGTGTGATCGGAGTCGAGTACAATCAAACTCAAATAGTTGCCAAAATCCATCGCATAAAAACTGCGCTTGGCCGGGAGAGGAAATAGGCTGTAAAAATATTTCGCGTCTTTCGGCTTTTTTCCGGTGCCACCATCGACCTCGTGGTTGCCAATCGCCACGACCATCGGGATCAGGCAGCCGTCCGACCGGCGCACGCTGTTGAGCATCCATGACTCCAGCCACTCGTCCCACTTGGCCACCTCCTTTGAACTGGCGTTGGCGTAAGCCAGGTCGCCGCCAAGCAACGCAAACCACGGGTTGAGCTGCGCCGCGCGCTGGTTCATCGCGTCGAGGTATTTGCGTTTGTGCATCATGTCTCCGCCGGTCACAAATCGGAAGTTGTCCGGGAGCGTGCGCGGTAGAGTACGAAACTTGAAGTATTGTCCACCGCGGGCTGGCGTCTCCGAGCGGATCGTGAAGACATACTCCGTGTCGGGCTGCAACCCCCGCAGTTCAACGTGGTGAACGATCCGTTTCTTCTGGTCAGCAAAGAGATGCTTAAAACCACGGGCCATCGTCCAACGACTCCCGACTGGCAAGACAAAGGGGCGGTACATCACATAATCGTTGCTGCGCGCGTCACCGTCCATCCAGTTAACCACGACAGTCGATGCCGGGTCGTAGCGCCAGGTCAGGTAAACCATCGGCCCCTTGGCCAAGCGCTTGGCCAACGCCCGGTACGGCGTCACTACGAGGGCCGAAAGGATCTGCAAAAAAAGCCGACGCCCTGTTTTTAACGGTTGGATGCTCAAGAAAGCAGAGGCGGCAAAAAAATAGGCGTGATCGACTCCGAGTCAACACGGGGATGCGATTCCAACCGAAAACAGGCACAATATTGCGTTTTTTTCTTCAAACTACGTGTTGACTCGCTTTTTCTTTTTGCTACTGTTTCCGCCCCTTTGCTTCTGGGGGGCTCTGGATGAAGACCTATTTACCAAAGATCGACAAGCTAAACCGTACTGTGGATGAGCAGCCGCGCGAGTGGCACTTAATCGACGCCGACGGTGCCGTGCTGGGCAAGGTCGCCACGAAGGCGGCCGACCTGTTGCGCGGCAAAAACAAGCCTACTTTCACCCCGCACCTTGACACCGGCGACTTCGTCGTGGTCATCAACGCTGAGAAAGTTGTGCTGACCGGCCGGAAGGAAACGGAAAAGGTGATGAGCACTTTCTCAGGCTGGCGCGGTGGCCAGAAGCGGTTCACCCCGGCGGACGTCAGGGCCAAGCACCCAGAGCGGCTCGTCGAGCGGGCTGTACGTGGCATGATCCCACGCAACCGGCTGGGTCGGCAGATTTTCAAGAAACTCAAGGTGTACGCCGGGCCGGAGCACCCTCACAAGGCGCAGGCCCCAGCCGCGCTCGAACTGGCCTGACACCACTTTTTCACATGGCAAAAACCGAGGAATTTTTGGGAACCGGCCGTCGCAAGACTGCGGTGGCTCGTGTGCGTCTGTCAGCTAACGGCACCGGCAAGGTGACCGTCAACGGGCGTGATGTGGAAAACTACTTCACCGTTGAAAACCAGCGCTCGCTCGCCGTCGAGCCGCTTGAGACCGTGGAGATGAATGAGAAGGCTGATGTCCGCGTGAAAGTCGCCGGCGGCGGCATCGCCGGCCAAGCCGGCGCAGTGCGGCTCGGCATCGCCCGGGCACTCGAGAAGCACAACGGCGAGTTGCGGCAACCGCTCAAGGACGCCGGCCATCTCTCGCGCGATCCGCGAAAGAAGGAGCGAAAGAAGCCCGGCCAGCCCGGCGCACGGAAACGTTTCCAATACAGCAAACGCTAAATTGTAACCCTTTTCGAGCCCCGCTGGTTGAAACGCTGGCGGGGCTTTCTGTTTTCAGATACCGTCACCTCAAGCAACCTTGGCCAAGCGCGGTCGGAATCGTTTAACTATCATGTCATGGACAAAAAACAACGTAGCAATCGTCGGAGCATCCGGTTATTCTGGGGAAGAACTGGTCCGGCTGCTTCTCGGGCATCCGTACGTCAACCTGTCGGTGCTGACCTCACGCCAGTACGCTGGGCAGCCGATAACCTCTGTTTTTCCGCGCTTTGCCGGTTACGACGGCGCGGCAGAACTGACCTTCTCCGATCCGTCGATCGACCGGCTCGCCGAGAAGGCCGACGCCGTATTCCTCGCCCTGCCCCACGGGGTTGCGGCGGAATTCGCCGTGCCGCTAGCCGAGCGGGGCGTAACGGTGATCGACCTCAGCGCCGACTTTCGGCTAAACGATGCCGAACTTTACCAAGAATTCTACGGGGCAGACCACCCCGCGCCGGAGTGGTTAAACAAGGCGGTCTACGGCTTGCCGGAGGTTCGCCGCGACGCTATCGCCAGTGCCACACTCATCGCCTCTCCCGGCTGTTACCCGACCAGCATCCTGCTGCCGCTTATCCCATTGCTGGAAGCTGGGCTGATCGATCCCGCGCAGATCATCGCTGACTCACTTAGCGGCGTCAGTGGGGCTGGGCGTAACGCCTCCCTGCCCTTCCTATACGTCGAGTGCAACGAGAGCATGCGGCCGTACGGCGTGCCCAAGCATCGGCATCTCTCGGAGATTGAGCAGGAACTCGGCTTGGCGAACGGCTCACCCGTAGCGGTGCAGTTCACGCCGCATCTCGTCCCGGTGAACCGCGGCATCCTGACCACTCTCTACCTCGCGCCAGCGCCTGGCCAAGTGGACGATTTTGAACAATGGACGGACTCGGTGGCCGATTGCTTGGCCAAGCGCTACGCCGATGAACCGTTCGTCCGCATCACCGGCAACGAGCGATTGCCCGACACGAAAAACGTGACCGGCACCAACTCCATCGAAGTCGGCTGGGCTGCCGATCCGCGAACCAAGCGATTGCGACTCTTCAGCGCTGAGGACAACCTCGTTAAGGGTGCCGGTGGACAAGCCGTACAGTCGTTCAACATCCGGTTTGGCTTCGATGAAACCGCCGGCCTGCCCATTTGAACCATGGGCAAGTTCAAACAAATCAAGGGATCAATCACTGCGCCTCTTGGCTTCCGCGCGTCGGCCTGCTTTTGCGATGTCAAAACACTCGGCACCGGCAAGGGCAGCAACAAGGGACAGAAGAACGACCTGGCACTGATCGTCTCCGACGCGCCCTCGAAAGCCGCCGGAATGTTCACCACGAACCAAGTTTGTGCCGCGCCGGTGAAGGTGTGCATCGAGCATTTGAAAAACAACACCGCCCAGGCCGTGGTGGTGAACTCCGGCAATGCCAACGCCTGCACCGGACCACGGGGCATGGCTGACGCCCGTGAGATGGCCATACTGACCGGTCAAGCGCTTGGCTTTAGAGAAACGAATGTCCTCGTCGGATCGACCGGCCGGATCGGGGTTCACCTGCCAATGGCCAACGTCCGCCGGGGCATCGCCAAGGTAGCTACAAAACTGAAATCCACCCGAGCCGCGGCAACGCTCGCCGCGGAAGCAATCATGACCAGCGATACCCGGCCGAAGGAAGTCGCGGTGGAATTCAAACTCGGCGGCAAAACCGTCCGGCTAGGCGGCATCGCCAAGGGTGCCGGGATGATACAGCCCGGCATGAGCCCGACCGGCGCGCGCCCCGCCTCCACACCGCAAGGGCTGCACGCCACCATGCTCGCCTACCTTACCACCGACGCGAACATCAACGGCCGTAACTTGAAAAAATACCTGAGCGAGGCTGTCGCCCAAAGTTTCAATTGCATAACAGTCGACGGCGACATGAGCACCAACGACACCGTGTTGCTCCTAGCCAACGGTCTCGCTGGTAACCGCAAATTGAGTGCGTCCGATCTGAAAACATTTCAGGCCGCACTGAATCACGTCTGCCTTGAATTGTCTAAAATGATCGTCCGAGACGGGGAAGGCATTATGCGAGTAGTGACCGTACGAGTGACAGGCGCGAAGTCGAACGCCGATGCCGATGCCGCAGCACGCTCGGTCGGCAACAGTGCACTCGTCAAGACAAGCTGGTACGGTGGCGACCCAAACTGGGGCCGAATCATCGATTCTCTTGGGTACTCCCCCGCCACGGTCGTCGAGGAAAAAGTCGACATCGCCTACAGCGCAACCGGCGCACGGAAGAAAGTATTTTCACTAAAACAAGGCCGCCCCACCCGCACGTCGTTCGAAACCTTGTGCGAGGCGGTCGAACCGAAGGAGTTCGACCTGCACATCAACCTGAACCTTGGGCGAGGCGCAGCCGTCCTTTACGCCGCCGACCTCACCGAGGAGTACGTTGATTTCAACAAGGGGGACATCACCAACCCCGCATCGCTGGGAGGATAAATGGATAAATTAATTGCCAAAGCGGCCACTCTTTTGGAGGCGTTGCCCTACATCCAGCGATTCCGTGGCGAAACGTTTGTCACGAAATACGGCGGCAGTTTCATGGACTCGGACGACCCGGCCACTCGCAGTGGTGTGGCGCGGGACATCGTGTTCCTCGAGGCGGTCGGCATCAACCCGGTGGTGGTGCACGGCGGCGGCAAGGCGATCACCAAGGCGCTCGCTGACGCCGGGGTGGAAACTCGTTTCGAACAGGGTTACCGAGTGACCACGCCGGAATCGACTGATGTGGTCGAGCAAGTTTTGTCGCAACAGGTGAACCCCGGCATTGTGGGGATGATCAACGAACTAGGCGGCAAGGCGCGCGGTTTTTCTGGAAAGGAGATTTTTCGCTGCAAACCTTTCCGGCCGCTTGCCCAAGCGGGGGAAACGATCGACATCGGCCTGGTCGGCGAGGTGACGGAGGTCAACACCGCCCCGTTGCTGGAGTGCATCGAGCAGGACGTCACCCCGGTGATCAGCCCCACGGCCACCGGCGAGGACGGCCAGATTTACAACTGCAACGCCGATGTAGCAGCCGGCCAAGCGGCGGTGGCGCTGCGGCCCAAGCGCTTGGTTTACATGAGCGACGTGCCAGGACTGCTGCAGAATCCGGACGACCCGGCGAGCGTCATTTCACACCTGCCGGTGGCCGAGGTTGAGGCGCTGAAAAACAGTGGCGTGATCTCGCAGGGAATGATCCCGAAGGTCGACAGCGCCATGCATGCAGTCGCCGCGGGGGTCGAGAAGGTGTTTTTCATCGATGGCCGGATGAACCATTCGCTGTTGCTGGAGATTTTTACAGATGCCGGTGTCGGCACGGAGATTGTAAAAAAATGAGCCAAGAAATTAAGGATCGCTTCAGGCGGTTCGTGGCCCCGACCTACGGGCGGTTCCCGATCACGCTGGATCGCGGTGAAGGCGCATACGTCTGGAATACTGATGGCAAGCGTTACCTCGACCTCGGCGGCGGGATCGCGGTGAACTGCCTCGGCCACGCCCATCCGGAGATCAGCCAAGTGCTCGCCGATCAGTCGAGCCGCCTGATGCACTGCACCAATTTCTACCACTTCGAAGGCCAGGCGCAGTTGGCCGAAAACTTGGCCAAGCGGCTTGGCCAAGGGCGCGTGTTTTTCTGCAACAGCGGCGGGGAGTCGTCCGAGGTGATGATCAAGCTGGCCCGGCACTATGGCCAGGCGGAGGGTCGGTTCGAAATCATCACAGCTGAAAACTCGTTTCACGGCCGGACGATGGCCGGTATCTCCGCGACCGGCCAAGGGAAAATCAAGGACGGGTTCGCTCCCCTGCTTCCGGGTTTCTCGCATGTGCCGTTTAACGACCTCGATGCGGTGCATGCCGCCCTCACCCCCGCCACGGTGGCAGTGATGATTGAGGGCGTGCAGGGCGAAGGTGGCATCCGGCCGGTGTCGGCGGACATGATGCTTGGACTGCGGCGGTTGTGCGACGAGCACAATCTGCTCCTGCTGTGGGACGGCGTGCAGTGCGGGCATTTTCGCACCGGCTCCTTCCAGAGCTTTCAGTCGATCCTTGGCGACCAACTCGGCGACTTTTTGCCGGATGCCATCGGCATGGCCAAGGCGCTTGGGGGAGGGTTCCCAATGGGGGCGGTGTGGATCGCGGAGCCGCACGCCGAAGTGCTTGGCCCGGGAACACACGGCTCGACGTTTGGAGGCAACCCGCTGGCGTGCGCTGTGGCAAATAAGATTCTAGAGGTGGTCGACCGCGATGACCTCGCCGCCAATGCGACGGCGCTTGGCCACTTTTTCGTCAATGAACTGGCCAAGCTGCGGGAGAAATATTCGGCGGCCATCCTTGAGATTCGCGGGCTTGGCCTGATGATCGGCATCGAGATGGGAGGAGGCTTTAGCTCCTTCGACGACGGCAAACCGACGGCTCTGCAGTGGGTGTCGGCCTTGCACGAGGCGGGGATGCTGACCATCCCGGCCGGCTCGTCGGTCGTCCGTTTTTTGCCGCCACTCAACCTGACGCGGGAGGAAGCCCAGGCCGGTCTCGATTTGTTTGAACAAACCATCCAAAAAATAATCGCATGAAACATCTCTTGAAACTCAACGGCATGCCCGGTGCGGCGATGGAGGAAATCCTCACCTCGGCGAAAGCCATCAAGGCCAAGCGCGGAGGCGGCGAAGCCAAGCCGCTTGACGGCCAGACATGGGCGATGATCTTCACCAAGTCATCGACGCGCACGCGGGTATCATTCGAGGTCGGCATCCGCGAACTTGGCGGCTCGGTGATGTTCCTAAACGCGAATGATATGCAACTGGGCCGCGGCGAACCGATCAAGGACACCGCGCGCGTGCTGGGCCGGATGGTTCACGGCGCAATCATCCGTACCTACGCGCAGGCGGACGTCGAGGAATTCGCTGATTACTCGGGTATTCCAACCATCAACGCACTGACCGACGAGGAACATCCGTGCCAGATCCTCACCGACATTTTCACCTTTCAGGAACGGCGCGGCCCGATCTCAGGCAACGTGGTCACGTACGTCGGCGACGGCGCGTGCAACGTGCCTCTCTCGTGGGTGCACGCGGCGGCGGCGCTGGACTTCGAATTGCGCATTGCCGCCCCGGGGGAGTTTCAGCCAAGCGCGGAGACCTTGGCCAAAGTTGGCGGTAACATCACCTGCACCGAGGACATCCAGGCCGCCGTCGACCAGACGGACATGGTCTACACCGACGTCTGGGTGTCGATGGGCATGGAGGCCGAAGCGGAGGCCCGCTTGGCCAAGCTCGCCGGTTACCAGATCAACGGCGAGTTGATGCGCTTGGCCAAGCCGGACGCTCTCGTCATGCACTGCCTTCCCGCCTACCGCGGCAAGGAGATCGACGAGGAAACCTTCGAGACTCACGCCGACACCATCTTCACACAGGCCGAAAACCGGCTGCACACGCAGAAGGCAATCCTCACCTCGCTGGCCGGTTAATTCCATTGCCAACGACAACCGGCCGGTGCGACACTCCACACGATGCCGAGCGCAGAAAAACCAAAGCGAATCAACGTCCGACGGCCTGACATCATGGAGAAGGTCAAAGCCGAAGTGGTAACGCATTACCGCAGCGAACTGGTCGAGCATATCCGCGCCAACAACTGCAAGTTTGCCTACGGCAACACCGACATCCGCCTGGCCAAGGAGTTCGGGTTTTGTTACGGGGTCGAGCGAGCGATCGACTTGGCCTACGCGGCGCGGCAACATTTTCCCAGTGAACAGCCGGTCTACATTCTCGGCGAGATTATCCACAACCCGCACGTCAACGAGCAGATCCGCGACATGGGGCTAACCTTTCTCTCCGGCGACCATCAGGCCGCCAACATCGACGACCTTCAGGAAGGCGACCCGGTGGTAGTCCCGGCGTTCGGCACGGAGGTGAAAATCACCGAACAACTCAACCAGCAGGGCTGCACAGTCATCGACGCGACCTGCGGCGACGTGATGAGCGTCTGGAAGCGTGTCCGCCAGAACGCGCTCGAACAGGTCACGAGCATCATCCACGGAAAGGCGTGGCACGAGGAGACGAAGGCCACCAGTTCGCAGGCCAAGGCATACGAGAACGGCCACTACCTCGTCGTGTTCGATCTCGACGAGACGGACACCGTCTGCCGCTACATCGCCCGGGGTGGAGACCGGGAGGTGTTCCTGAAACAGTTCGGGGATGCCACGTCGGACGGCTTCAACCCGGACAAGCACCTTGACTCCATCGGCCTAGCCAACCAGACCACCATGCTGCGCGGCGAAACCGAGGAGGTGCAGCGGCGACTGAAGGCGGCGATGATCGAGAAGCACGGCGAGGATGCCCTCGAGGAACATTTCAGATTCTTCGACACGATCTGCGGTGCAACGCAGGACCGACAGGATGCTTTGCGCGATCTGCTCAGCCGTCCGATGGATCTGCTGCTAGTCGTCGGTGGCTACAACTCCTCCAACACGTCGCATCTCGCCGAAATGGGCGAGGCCAAACTGCCCAGCTACTTCATCAAGGACGCCAGCGAGATGGAATCGATAGAGCGGCTCCATCATTTTTTGCAATGCAAGCAAGAGATGGCGATCGCCGAAAACTGGCTACCATCTGGCGGCGAGCTGACGGTCGGCATAACCGCTGGCGCATCCTGCCCGAACAACCTCATCGAGGAGGTCATCCTACGGGTGTACACATTGCGCGGCATCCCAGCCAACGAGGTGCTCGGTTCCGTCCGTGCCGAGACCACGGCCGCCTTGGCCTAATAAATGGATGCCCAGCAACTGCGATACGCTTGAGGCTCGCGAACGCGACACGCTCGCCCCCTATGCCCAGTTTAGTGCTGAAACACTGGGACGAAACGTCCATGAACCTCCGCCGGAATGGCGCACACAGTACCAGCGCGACCGCGACCGAATCATACATTCCCGGGCCTTTCGCCGCCTCGACTGCAAGACGCAGGTGTTCCTAAGCGGCAGCGGCGACCACCTGCGCACGCGCCTGACTCACACGATGGAAGTTGCCGCCATTGCCCGAAACATCGCCCGGGCGTTGCAGCTGAATGAGGATCTCACCGAGGCGATCGCGCTTGGCCATGACCTTGGCCACCCCCCGTTTGGTCACTCTGGCGAGGAGGCGCTCAACGAGCTGATGCAAAGCCACGGCGGCTTCGAGCACAACAAACAGAGCCGCCGCATCGTAGAGCTGATCGAGCAGAAGTACCCTGCCTTCCCAGGGCTGAACCTCACGTATGAAACGCTTGAGGGCTTGGCCAAGCACGACACTTCGCCCAAGCCGCTTGGCCAAGAGCAGGCTGAATTTCACCACCCTTCCCTTGAGGCGCAGGTGGCCAACCTCGCTGACGAGATTACATATTACAGCCACGACCTCGACGACGGACTCGACAGCGGCCTGCTGACCGAGGGGCAACTGGAGCGGGACATCGCCCCTTGGCGGGACGCCTCCGAGCGCATGCGTGCGCAGCACGGCGACCTAGCAGACGAGTGCCGGCACTACTTCATTGTCCGCTGCCTAATCGACGACCAGGTGCGCGATGTCGTCCACACGACCGAAGCTAACCTCGCGGCAGCCGGCGTGGCAACGGCCGATGGGGTCCGCATGGAAGCCAAGCCACTCGTCGCGTACAGCCCGGCGCGGCACGAAGCCAACCTGAAACTCCGCGCATACCTATACGAGAAACTATACTACAATGACGCAGTGCATGAGCCCCACATACGGGCAGCCAAGATGCTCGGAGACCTCTTCCGCCACTTTAAAGAACACCCGGAAGCGATTGGCGGCCACATCCAGTCACTGATCCCAGACCACGGGCTGCAGCGCGCCGTGTGCGATCACCTCGCCTGCATGACGGATCGTTTCGCTATCAAGGAACACGGGCGGCTGATCGGAAAATAGTGCCGAATCGGTTAATATGACAAAAATTGAACAACTGTTGCTTTCCTGCGTCGAACGGGGCGAAACCCCTTGACAGGTGGGGTACACTTTTTGCCCCTTTTTTGGGAAGCAGGGATTTTTGAGGGAAATCGGGACCGCACACACCGGCCCGCGGTGCGTGCCTCGTTTCCTGTTACTCAATGGGATTGAAGCAATGATACAAGTCGAAAACTTGAGCAAAGCATTCGGCCCGAAGTTGGCCGTAGACGATGTCTCCTTCTCCGTCCAGCGCGGGGAGATTCTAGGCTTCCTCGGGCCAAACGGCGCCGGCAAATCCACCACCATGCGGATGATCACCGGCTACCTCCCCCCGACAGCCGGCCTAGTCAAGGTCGGCGGCCATGACGTGACCGAAAAAGCGATCGAGGCCAAGCGGCTGATCGGCTATCTCCCGGAAAGCGCGCCTCTTTACACCGATATGACCGTCGAGGGCTTCCTTGGATTTTGCGCCGAGGTTCGGGGCCTCGGCGGGGCCGACAAAGCCAAGGCGATCGATCGCGCCATCGAGATGTGCTTCCTCAAGACGGTCCGACGCCAGAGTGTTGACACTCTCTCAAAGGGTTACCGGCATCGCACCGGTTTCGCGCAGGCGATCATCCACGACCCGGACATCCTCGTCATGGACGAGCCAACCGACGGGCTTGATCCAAATCAAAAGCACGAGGTTCGCTCGCTGATCCGCCGCATGGGTCAGTCCAAGGCAATTATTTTCTCGACCCACATTCTCGAGGAGGTCGAGGCCGCCTGCACCCGGGCCATCATCATCGACCAGGGCAAGGTTGTCGCCAACGGCACTCCCGACGAACTCAAAGCCAAGTCGGAGTTGGCCAACTCGTATCTCGTTTCAATAAACGGCACGGAAGCCGCAGCAGTGCGGGAGAAACTTGGCTCTATAATCCAGTCGACCAAGGTCACCATCGTGAACGACAAGCCGCCGACCGTACTTGCCCGGGTATTCCCCAAGGACGCCGGCAGCGACGGTGCGCTTGGCCAAGCAATCTTCAGCGTGGCCAAGCAAAATGAATGGAACGTGAACGAAATCAGAAAGGAGGAGGGGCGCCTCGATGACGTCTTCCGAAACATCACCCTCTCCGATACTCAAGCCCAATAATTTAACGTACAATGAAAAGCATTTGGACCATTACAAAACGGGAGCTGGCTGGTTATTTCAACTCGCCGGTTGCCTATGTATTTCTAGTTATTTTCCTTTTAATGACCGGAGCTTTCACCTTCATGATTGGCCAGTTCTTTGAACGAGGCCAGGCAAACTTGCAACCGTTCTTTATGTGGCATCCCTGGCTGTACCTTTTTTTGGTGCCGGCTGTAGGGATGCGACTTTGGTCGGAAGAACGGCGATTGGGTACTCTGGAATTGATTTTGACTATGCCTATTAGTCCTTGGCAAACGATTACGGGCAAGTTTATTGCTTCATGGGGATTTCTAATCTTGGCGCTATTGTTAACCTTCCCCATTTGGTGGACGGTAAACAATCTAGGATCACCGGATAACGGGGCTATTTTTACCGGCTATATCGGTAGCGCATTGATGGCGGGTGGTTACCTGGCTATCACCAGCATGACATCGGCCCTGACACGCAACCAAGTGATTAGCTTCATTCTATCGGTGGTGATCTGCCTGTTCCTTGTGCTATGCGGTTGGCCTCCGGTAACTGATCCGCTCGCAACGATGGCTCCGAATTGGCTGGTTGAAGGCGTTGCAGCCTTTAGTGTAATGCCTCATTTCGAACGCCTACAACAAGGAGTGATCGATTCGAGGGATTTGATCTATTTCATTTCACTCATTGGATTCCCCTTGTTTGCCACGAGTGTAATTATCAGAAGCCTTCGTTCATAAATTAAATAATCCAATACTATAACCAATGAAAAAGGAAAACAAGATAGACATCTTTCTATACGGTGTCGGCGGAGTAGCCGTAGTACTTGCCTGCATCGTATTGTTCAACATTGTGTCTTCCCAGTTGAAATTCCGTGTGGATTTCACCGAAGGTAAAGTGTTCACTTTGTCTCAGGGTACTCGAAAAATCCTGACAAGTCTTAAAGAGGATCGCGGTGGCGATTCGGATTCAGCTAAATTAAAGATTCGGTTTTACCGTACTAAGGGTAACAATGAAGTACCCGTGACTCTGAGCAGTTTCGCCCAACGGGTTGAGGATTTGCTGGATCAATACAAGGAAGAAGCAGGCAGCAATATGGATTTGGAAAAAATCAATCCCTCTCCAGATACTGACGAGGAGGATTTAGCAGTAAAAGATGGCATCTCTTCAATTCAGGGAGTCTTCTACCTTGGTATATCTATCAGCTATCTTGACAGCGTTGAGACCATTGCATCACTTGATCCACGCCGTGAACGCAACTTGGAATATGATATTTCACGTCGAATCACAAAGGTGTTAAAACCAAAGAAAACAGTAGTTGGAGTAATGAGTAGCCTGAACGTTTGGGGTGGGCCCGACATGAGCAATCCAATGGCAATGATGAACAGAGGACAACAGCAGCCCTCTTGGTTTTTCATTCAATCGTTGCGTCAGGATTACGATGTGCAACGAATTGAGCCTGCAACCACTGAAATTGACAAAAATGTTGATGTTTTGCTAGTCGTTCACCCAAAGAACCTTTCAGAGCAAACTGAGTACGCCCTAGACCAATTCGTACTTAGAGGAGGCCGACTGCTAGCGTTCGTCGATCCACTAGCAACCCGTGACGACTCCGGAAGTCAAAATCCACAAATGCGCATACCGGGTCTGGGAGGTGGTTCCAACCTTGAGAAGTTGTTCAAGGCCTGGAATGTGACCTTTGATAACTCTCAGGTTGTTGCTGATTTGAAATACTTATTACCCGCAAATATGACTCCAAGCCGGAAGCCGGTGCCATCCTTCTTGTTACTTGATAAAAACGCGGTTTCCGATGAGAGCATAATAACGAGTCAAATCAATACATTACACTTGCCGTTTGTTGGCCATTTCAAAAGAACTGATGGTGCTGATGAATTAGAGGCTGAAAAGCTCATCTGGAGTTCAGACAAATCAAAGTTGGTTGATGGCATGTCCTCTCAGTTCAACGGGCAAGACATAGTCGACAAGTTTGGCCCACCTTCCGGAACCGAGCATATAATTGCCATGAGCCTCAAAGGTAAATTTAAAACCGCCTTTCCTGACGGCAAACCTGCAGCGGCAGAAAGTGATGAGGAGGCAGAGAAAACAAAAGACGATTCAAATGGGGAGCATCTGTCTGAGTCCTCGGAAGAGAACTCTGTCCTCTTAGTCGGCGACACTGACTTACTTGTCAACGATTATTCTGTCCGTGTCCAACGAACCATATTTGGCAATACAGCTCAAATGATTAACGGAAACCTGGCTTTCATCGGAAATGCTGTCGAAAAAATGGGCGGCAACTCGAACTTGATTACGATACGCAGTCGTGAAGATCAAAACCGTCCCTTTGAGAAAATCAATGAGATGCAGCAGGAGGCACAAAAAAACTTCGATGCCCAATTGAAGACGGCACAGGAAACACTACAAAATATCGTGGCAGCAAAGTCCAAGCTGGAGCAAAATAACAATCAGGAGGGAAATCAAGTGCTCACAATTAAGATCAATCAGGAAGACCTGGTGAAAATCCGCAAGGACGAAGCAGATGCCCAAAGAAAAATCCGACAAATCCGGAAAGACTTGAGGAAAGACATAGACCAACTTGAATTGAATCTCAAGTTAGCGAACATTGGTGTCATACCAGCACTTATCATTATCGCAGGTATCGCATTCTTTTTTGTCAAAAGACGCAAAACTGCAGCAGCATAACCATGAAAAACAAACAACTTTTAATAGCAATTGTCGTCCTCGTTGTTCTTGGCGCGACTGTATTTTTCACCAGGGAAGATTCAGGAAAATCTTCATCCAGCACTGGATCAACCAAGTCAAACAATCAAGTAATCGAGACTCTAGATGCGACCAAACTTGCTGCAATTTCGCTAACCGATGCAGATGGCTCTGTTACAGTTAATAAAACGGATGATGTATGGACCGTTACCGATCGTGATGGATTCCCAGCCAATTTCAGTGATATTCAAAGCTTGGTGAACACCGTCACTGAGTTGAAAATCCTCGCAAAGCAGAAAGTTGGAAAATCGCAACTAGGCCGTTTCGAATTAAATGACCCTGATTCCGAAGATGCCAAGGATTCCGGAACCAAACTGGAATTAAAGGACGCCGAGGGCAAAGTACTCCAGAGCATTCTCTTTGGTAAGGAAAGCCAAGGGCAAGCGGATCCAAGTTCCCCTTTCGGACCATCCGGAACAGGCAGGTACGTCCTGGTTGGAGAAAATACTGTTGGCGAAATCAACGAAACATTAAGCAGTGATCTAAAGACAGACCCTGCAGATTGGCTAGACAAAGAAGACTTCCTTAAGGTAGAAAAAATCAAGTCTGTATCTATCTCTCAGCCCAACACTAAAGAGTCTTGGGCGCTGACACGGAACAAGGAAGGTGAGGATATGTCGTTAGTTGATCCCCAGCCGGATGACAAACTGGATTCATCCAAAGGGAACAGCGCTGGTCGAGTGTTTGGTTATCCTAGTTTTGACGATGTTGCGAGCAAATCGGCTAAGCCCGAGGATTTGGGGATGGACAAGGCTGTTACGGCGACAATTGATACGTTTGATGGCTACAAGTACGTCATCAAAATGGCCAAGAAAGGTGAGGATCACTTCATGACTGTCGCCGCGAGCGGAACCCGAGCGCCACAGGAAGATGAGTCAAAGCAACGTGAACCGCAGTCGGACGAGTCAAAGCCACGCGAACCGGGTAAAGACGAAAAGCCCGAGGATAAGGAGCGCCTCGACAAGGAGCATGCTGGGAACTTGGCTAAACTGGTCGCCGACCGCGAAAAAGCTCACAAGGAGAGCTTGGCCAAGCTCAAAACCGACCGCGATAAAACCTTTGCCGACAACCTGGCCAAGCTCGACAAACTCGAAGGTTGGACGCTCAAGGTATCCAGTTACACATTCGATGCCATTTACAAAACACGCGCCGAGATGATGGAGGAAGAAAAAGATGAGGAAACCGCCGACACAACGGCTAACCCGGCGGCTTCCGAAGATGACACAGCCCAAAAGAATAAGACCGCAGGCGAGGCGTTCCTCGCTGAGAACAAGTCCAAGGATGGCGTAGCCTCAACCGACAGCGGGCTGCAGTACAAAACGATCAAAGAAGGCGACGGTTCCTCCCCCGGCCAAACCGACTCTGTCACAGTGAACTACAAGGGCACATTGATCGACGGTACTGAGTTTGATAGCGGGCAAGGCATCAGCTTTCCACTTAACGGGGTCATTCGGGGCTGGACCGAGGGGCTGCAGTTGATGAAGACTGGCGGTACGACTCGCTTCTTCATCCCGTCCGACCTGGCCTACGGAGCCACCGGCAGCGGCGCAAAAATCGGCCCAAATTCGACGCTAATCTTTGATGTTGATCTGCTCTCGATCGAGGGCCAGGCAGCCAGCAAGACGCCGGCCTCCGCGGCCATCACACCAGCCAAGCCTGATCCCAACAAGGTTGTAACCAGCGATATAATCAAGGTGCCTTCCGCCGAGGAGTTGAAGAAAGGTGCCAAGATCGAAGTTATCAAAAAGGAGGATCTTCCCGCCGAGATCGAGAAGGCCAAGCAGGAGGCTGAAAAAAAAGTCGAAGAAAAAGAATAAGAGCTTCACCAAGCGCCCGAATTTACAGACCACCCGGCCAAGCGCCCGGGTGGTTTTTTTGTGCGAGGAGGAATTTTATTTTCGCACCTTGGCCTATGTCGTAGCGTTTGGCCCATGGCAGAAGACAACGCCGTTGTGCTCAGGCTCGAGGCAGTTCAGAAACAGTACGAAAGTGCAGACCGCGATCCCGTTCCGGTGCTCAAGGGCATCACACTTACGGTCAGGCACGGAGACTCCATCGCCATCGTCGGCCCGTCCGGCTCCGGCAAAAGCACCCTGCTGAACATCCTCGGCTCGCTCGACTCCCCCACCAGAGGCAGCATCCAGCTCGACGGGCAGGAACTGGCCCATCTCTCGGAGCAGGAACTGGCCTCCATCCGGAACAAAAAGATCGGCTTCATCTTTCAATCACATCATCTGCTCCCGCAATGTTCCGTCCTTGAGAATGTGCTGGTGCCAACGCTCGCAGAAACCGGCAAGGCTACAACCGGGGCCGTCGAGCGAGCGAAGCGGTTGCTCGATCGCGTCGGACTCGGGCACCGCCTCACCCACCGGCCAGCCCAGCTATCCGGCGGCGAATGCCAGCGGGCTGCCGTGGTGCGTGCGCTGATTAATCAACCCAGCCTGATCCTCGCCGATGAGCCGACCGGGGCGCTCGACCACTCCACCGCAACGTCGCTGGCGAACCTGCTCGTCGAGCTCAACCGTGACGACCGGGTGACGCTTATCGTCGTCACCCACTCGGTGGAACTGGCCTCCCAGATGGGCGCCACACACCAGCTACAGGATGGCGCATTCACCAGCACCGACGCCTAACCCATGACAAGCTGGTCACTGGTCATAAACTCGTTCCGCTTCTACGCTAGGAGCCATATCGGCACCCTGCTCGGTGTGGCGGTAGGTGCGATGGTGTTGGTCGGCGCGCTGCTCGTCGGCGAATCGGTTCGCAGCAGTCTGCGTTACATGGCAGAAGCCCGCATCGGCAAGGTCGAGCTCGCCCTGCCCTCCAATGACCGCCTGTTCCGTGCGGAGCTGGCCGCCCAACTTCAAGACGATCTTGGCGTGGACACCGCCGCGCTGCTTCAACTGCCCGGCGTGGCCAAGCGCCCCTCGGGCGAGAGCCGTGCCAACAACGTGATCGTCATGGGCGCCGATGCCACATTTTGGAAACTGGCACGCACGCAGCCAGAGTTTGCCGAGATTCCCGAGGACAGCATCGTTATCAACGAACGCTTGGCCAAGCAGTTAAACGTCGAGGTCGGCAACTTTATCAACCTCCGCGTTCACAACCCCTCGCAACTCTCCCGGGATGCCCCGATGGCACCGGTCGAGGACTCAACCGCGTCGCTCGCTCAGATGGAAATCCTCGCCATCGTCAGCGACGCAGAGTTCGGTCGATTCAGTCTACAGGCATCTCAGATACCCCCGTACAACGCATTCGTCCCGCTCAGCCAACTTCAGGACGCAATCGAAAAGCCCGGCATGGCCAACCTCATGCTCGTCGGCCATGCGACTAAACCAAGCGAAGATCCGCTTGGCCAAGCGCAAGCCGCCTTGGCCAGGCACTGGCAACTTGCCGACACCCAGGCGCAATTGCTCCAGCTCCCTGGAGACAAGGGAATCGAGCTGCGTTCACCCCGCGTGTTTATCGACCCACCCTTGGCCAAGGCCGCGCTCGCGGTCGATCCAAACGCCACAGAGGTGCTCACCTACTTCGTCAACAAAATCCAGATTGGCGAGCGCTCCACGCCCTACTCAATGGCCTCGGCACTGGCTGATTTTGAACCGGGCACCGTCTGGTTAAACCAATGGGCTGCAGAAGATCTGCAGGCCAAAGTCGGCGACGATGTCAAACTGAGCTACTACACCGTCGGCACCATGCGCCAACTTGAGGAACTCACCGGCCAATTCAAGGTTGGCGGCATCATTGCGATGGACGATCCGCGCTCGGACATCACCCTCATGCCGGACTTTCCCGGCATGACTGACTCCGAAAACTGCGCCGACTGGGACACCGGTTTCCCGATGGACCTCGACGCCATCCGCGACAAGGACGAGGACTACTGGGACACGTACAAGGGCACGCCCAAGGCCTACATCAGCCTCGACACGGGCCAGGAGATCTGGAGCAACCGCTTCGGCAGCCTCACCTCCATCCGCTATGCACAAAACGGCCCAGAGGCGCTTGAGGCACTCGGCAAGCAACTGCTCAGCAAACTTGCTCCAAACGACACTGGGCTAACATTTCAAGCGGCAAGATCGAAGGCCGATGCCTCCGTTAATAACGCGATGGATTTCGGAGAACTGTTCATGTATTTCAGCTTCTTCCTCATCGCCGCTGCCGTGATGCTCATTTCCCTGCTATTCCAGTTCACTATGGAAAAGCGGACGCGCGAGACCGGCACCCTACTCGCCGTTGGCATCCCGGCCAAACGCGTACGCCGCATGTTGCTGCTGGAGGGCGGACTGATCGCCATCGTCGGCTGTATCGTCGGGGCTTTTGCCGGGACATTTTTTGCCAAGGCGCTGCTCAACGCACTCTCGACCAACTGGAAGGACGCCGTCGCCTCGGCCACGCTGACGTACCACAGCTCCGGCACCGCACTGGCCACCGGCATGTCGATGGGGTTCTTCGTCGCACTCGGCACCATCTGGTGGGCATTGAGCAAACTAAGAAAACAAACCGCCCGCGAACTCCTCGCCGGAGAGCCGCCTCAACAGATCATCACAAAAAATACGGCCAAGCGATTGGTGATTATTGGTGTTGCATTACTACTGGCTGCACTTGGCTGGGTCGGGGACGCCTTGGCCAACGGCGGACAAATATCACCAACCGCTTTTTTCGGAGCCGGGGCGATGCTTCTGCTGTCTGGGATGACATTGGCCTCGGCACGCCTCAAGCATCTGGCTCATGTCAGCGTTCTAACCCAAGCGCAGTCGCTCAGCCTTGGCGGGCTTGGCCAACGCAACGCCGCCCGGCGTTCTCGCCGAAGCATGGCCACCATTGGCATGCTCGCATGCGGCAGTTTCATGATCGCCTCCATCGGAGTTTTCCAAAAGAACGCCAAAACCAATGCCGACCAACCCACCTCCGGCACGGGCGGATTCGAGTTGATGGGCGAAGCCAGCATCGCCCTCGTCCACGACATGAATAACCCCACAAACCGAGAGGATTTTTACGGCCTTGAAGAGGAGATCATGAAGGACGTCAGCTTCGTGCCATTCCGATTGCGCGACGGCGATCATGCAAACTGCCTTAACCTCAACCTCGCACAGGAGCCGCGATTGCTCGGGGTGCGCCCGAAGACGTTGGCCGGCAAGTTTTCGTTCATTGATACGATGGACGGACTGGAACCGGGTGACAATCCGTGGAGCATTCTGGAGAGTGCCCGAGATACCCTCAAACTGCCAGCCAATGTCGTCCCGGCCATCGCCGATGAAAGCGTGATGGTATATGCCTTGAGTGGCAACGATATAATGAATCCGAAAAAACTCGGCGACACGATTGACCACACCGACGAGCACGGAAACACGTTCAAGATTCAGTTTGTCGGGCAGATCGACGACAGCATCATGCAGGGGAACCTGATCATCCCCGAGTCGGACTTTATCAAGCTCTTCCCCAGTGAGAGCGGCTATCGAGTTTTCCTCGTTGATAATCCAGGCGAACGCACGCAGGAAGTCAGCGACGAGTTGAACGTCGCCCTCGCCGATCACGGATTCGAATGGGTCTCAACCACGCAGCGTCTGGGTGAACTGAACGCCGTGCATAACACATACCTCCAAACCTTCCAGGTTCTCGGTGGCTTGGGCCTATTGATCGGTAGCCTCGGGCTGGGCGTGGTCGTGCTGCGAAACGTACAGGAACGCAAAAGCGAACTCGCCCTACTCCGAGCGATTGGCTTCGAGAAGAGCGCCATTAAGCGCTTCGTGCTCTTCGAGTATCTCGACTTGCTCATCGGCGGATTGCTGATTGGCACCTTGGCCGCTGCACTCGCCGTATTGCCAAACATGCTTTCCCCGACTGCTGATGTGCCGTACGCTCTGCTCGGTGCAACGCTCGGCGGCGTGCTGCTTCTCGCTGGGGCATGGACATGGATCGCCACAAATATCTCGCTTCGCAGCAACCTACTTGAGGGGTTTAGTGGGGATTAAAAAGATGAACAAACCATCAACAAACGCGACAGCGTCTTTGAGTGCGGCGCTCTGCATAGCTGTGGGATGCCACCGAAAGCTGCAGGGACTGCCTCAATTCACGACGCTGTCGCGTTTGTTCATGGCACTTGGCTTGTTGGCCTTCTCGGTGCGGGCGGCGGAGCCGCTTTATCAAAACAATTTCGAGCAAGCCACGATTGGCGATGTGCCCAACGATTTCCTGGTGCTCGACGGAGACTTCGCGGTAAAGGCGGACAGTGGCAACAAATTTCTCGAACTGCCCGGCGCGCCGCTCGATGCCTTCGGCTTCATGTTCGGCCCGGCGGCACAGCACGGCAACGAGATCAGCGCGAGGATGTTCGGTACAAAAAAAGGCCGTCGCTTTCCGGTGTTCGGTGTCGCGCTGAACGGCGTAAACGGCTACCGACTGCAGGTCGCCCCGGCCAAGCGGGCAATCGAGCTGCTCAAGGCCGGTGTCATCGTGGCCAAGGTGCCATTCCGCTGGGGAGGTGGCGGGTGGCTGCGGTTCACCCTTCGAGTTGAACAAACCGACAAGGCTGAATGGACAGTCAGCGGCAAAGTGTGGCCGGACGGCAAAAAGGCACCGACCAAGCCCACCCTCACTCACAAGGAAACCAAGGAGCCGCGCAACGGCAAACCGTCCATCTGGGGAAGCCCCTACTCCGGCACCCCAATTCGCTATGACGACATTGTCGTCAAACAAATCGCCAAGTAACCGGCTTGCTGTTCTCCTGACGGTACTGGGCTTAGCCTCGCCACTTGGCCAAGGGCATGAGGTGGAGTTGAGTCTCTCGGTTCCCAACGCGCCGTTTCATGTCCTCGGCGATCCAGTGCCGTTGCACTGGGAGTTCCTCAACCGTGGCGACCGGCGACTCGCCTTCATGTGGGAAGGCTGCTGCCGACTCAACGGCCGCGTTACCGCGTCTCTTGGCCAAACCACCCTCCAATCCGAGTCTATGACGTCCACCGCGCAATTGGCCGCGCACCGATTCGCCCGCGCCGCGAGACTGATCCCCGGCCAACCTACCGTGTTCGAGACGAACCTCAGCGACTGGCTCAATATCGACCGCTCCGGCGACTACCTGCTCGCCGCCCGGTACACCGGCCTACTCGACAACCAACAACCGAACGTCACGCCTGGCTGGCAGCTTTGGCGCCATTCCGCCAACTCAAAACCGGTCGAGGCGACCCTGCTAACCCCACTTGACTATGTGGCCAAACGGACAAAACTCAACCATAAGAGCGGGCTCGCCCTTGGCTTCATAAAAAGCAAAAAATGGAAACCGATCGACGGAGCGCAGTTCGATCTCACCTTTAAAAATCAAAGCGTTCAGCCAATGTCGCTCGCTTGGCCAAGCGCGTTCGGGATTTGGATTTTGGGCCCCAACGGTCGCCGTGTTCCTCTCACGCCCACCCAGATTAAGTCCGCACCTGAGGAACTGACCATCGAGCCGGATGGCCTACTCAAAAAAAACGTCTTGATCGGTGGAGGCGCACTAGACTCAAAGCCATTTGGTGTTTATCGCATTTTCGTCGATTACAAAGCCGGTGACCACCGCTCTCCTTCTAACATGGTCGACATCGATTGGCGACTTGGCCAAGCACAACTCATCGAACTGCTTCACGCAGCGTCCTTGGGTGCCAAAACCGGCCTCCGCAACAAGCCACTGAAACTGCTGCGACTCCACATCGCCTCGCTTGGCCTAGCGCTTGACCAAATGAACTTTACCAAACTGGATGCCAACGAGCGAAAACTGCTGGAGGAGTTGCAGCTGGCCGCCAAGCTAAAACCGTTTGGACCGAAGCCGGGATGGGTAACATTGAAGCTATCCATCGCAAAAGACGGCACCCTTCAATTTATCGACCAAGCGCTTGGCCAAGCACTGCCAATTAAGGGGAGCATCGTTGAAAAGCTCCGCTCAATCGCATCTATCCGAAGGCACCTAGGCTGGGTACTCGCGGTGGAATTACAACCCAAGAGCGGAGTAACGCAAGAGCGGGCAGCCGAAGCCATTGAGAGCCTGAAAATCCTCCAACCTCAACTGGCCAAGCCACCGGTTTTAACAACGAACTGAAGCTGGTTTTGGAAAATGCCGAAGAGCACGAAGTTCTTTTCCAATGTGATCCTTCGTACTCCTCGTGGTTAAAAGAGAACTCACTCCGCAACGTTAAGTTTTGAATTGGCGCGGCCCTCAAGAACCTTCGAAGTTGGCCGGTAACGGACGATGAATTCCTCCCGAAAGTCGTCGAACGTACCACCGGCCAGGTGGCGGCGAATGTCACGCATCACCTCCATAAAAAAGTGGGAGTTGTGCACGCTGAGCATCCGCAGACCGAGGATTTCGCCGGCCTTAAGCAGGTGCCGCAGGTAGGCGCGGGTGTGGTTCGTGCAGGCGAAACAGTCGCAGTCCTCCTCAATCGGGCCGAAATCCTCCTTTTGATGACCGGCTCGTAGGTTGATTGCGCCGCCGGAGGTGTAGGCGGTGCCGTTGCGGGCGACACGGGTTGGCAGCACACAGTCGAACATGTCCACGCCGCGTGCGACCAACTCGACCAACTGCGCGGGTGTGCCCAGGCCCATCGCATACCGCGCCTTGTCGGCCGGCAAATGCGGCTCGGTGATGTCAACAGCGTGCATCATCTCCGGCTCCGGTTCGCCGACGCTGACACCTCCAATGGCGTAGCCGTCGAACGCCATCGCGACCAGTTCCTCTGCGCACCGTTGACGCAGCTCGGGGCTGTTGGCGCCCTGCACTATGCCGAACTGCATCTGCCCCTCGGCGCGGGGTTGCACGGCACAGATGGCCGCCCATTCGAGCGTGCGTTTGACGGCGGATTCCAGCTCGACTGCGGACGCGCCGTGGGGAGGGCATTCGTCGAACAACATCGCGATGTCGGAGCCAAGCTCGCGCTGGATGGCCATTGACTCCCTTGGACCAATGAAGAGCGGCTCGCCACTGAGGTGGGAACGGAACTCGACGCCGTCATCGCGCACCTTGCGGATCTTAGCCAGGCTGTATACCTGAAAACCGCCGCTGTCCGTAAGAATCGGCTTATCCCAGTTCATGAACCGGTGCAACCCCCCGGCCTTGCGGATGATGTCGAGTCCGGGCCGGAGAAACAGGTGGTAGGTGTTGCCTAGCAGAATCTCGGTGCCGATCTCGTTGAGCTCGCGCAGGTCGAGCGCCTTAACGCTGGCCTGTGTACCGACCGGCATGAACACCGGAGTGTCGATCACGCCGCGCGCGGTCGTCAACCGACCCAGACGCGCCTTGCTGCGCGGACTGGTCTGAAGCAATTCGTACATTCGGGGGACAATCGAGAAATGCGCTTAGCCAAGCGTTGGATCACCAACCACCCTCGGCGAGCAGCGCAACAGCCTGCTTGGCCAGGTCGTTGGCGAGCAGCGGCAACGCCTGCCGTTCGGCACTGGCTAGGTCGCCGCCCAGCCGGACGGTGGTGCGGCCGGTCAGTTCTCGATCGATCAACACCTGCCCGGTCGCCTTCTCAGCGGCGCGGACACGGGTGACGATTTCGACCTCGAAGTCACGCACGCTGAGGATGTCCCGCGGCTGGAAACTCACCGGGGACCGCCGGTAGGTGTCGATGCTGCCAGTGAGAAGCACGTCGCCGTCGCTGCCGGTGGCCAGCGTGAAAGTACCGTCCCGCTGTAGTTCACGGCGGATGGATGCGTTGACCGACTCGGCAAGTCCGGGGAGCGGCGTGGCGTTTTGAAACAGGCCCACCTCGACGGCCTGGTCGACGGAGATCGCGGGGTTCACCTGACCAAGTCGGTAGCTGGCGCAACCGGCAACCGTCACTGCGATGGCCAAGGAAAAGACGGCGCGGCTTACGGACGGGCAGATCATTCGGGCGGTGAGCCGGACTGCCGTGCCGAGTCGAGTTTCGGCTGCAGCTCGGCGATCTTTTGCAGTGCCACCTCGGCGTATTCGGTGTCGGGGGCGAGGTCCTTCACCTCGTTGTAGTAGACGTTCGCGCCGGCCAACTTCCCTTTCTTCTCGTAATAGCGAGCGATCTTCAGGCTGCCTCGGGCCTGCTCGACCTTCATGGCCTTGATTCTTTCACGGGCCGCTGGCACCTGTTCCTCATTGGGATAAAGCGCGATAAAATCGGAATAGGAATCTATGGCCTTGCGTGTGACGCCCTGATCGTACTCCGCATCAAGCGACTGTTGCTCGTAGGCAGCGGCAGCGGCGAACAACCCCTCGGCAGCAATCCCAGGGCGATCGTGGTACTTGTCAGCGACCTTGCTGAACGCCTCGACGGCATACCGGTAATTCTTGTGCCGCTCGTTCTGCGAAATCTGAAAGCCGCGCGCCTTTTTGACCCAAGCCTGGCCGATGTTCATCTGCGCCTTAGGCGCGACGGCACTAAACGGGCCGATGTTGACGATGTTCTGGAACATAGCGGTCGTCTTGCTCATCGATCGGTACAGCGGAATGCGCCCCCACAGCTTGTAACGCTGGCCGCTCAAAAACCGCGTGGCGATGTCGAACTGCCGAGCCTGCACCTCCTCGAAATTGACTTGTTGCGGGTAAAACCGCAGCAAGTTCCGGTACTCGGAAAACGCCCTTTCGTCGTCGCCTCGCTTTTCGCAGGTCTGGGCCAACAGCAACTGGGCCTCCGGGGCGTAGTCGGACAGCGGCCAGTCGGCAACCATGCGCCGGGCCGCCTTGAAGGCGGTCTTCCAATCTTCCGCCGCAAATGCCTCCTTCGCCACCGCAAGCTGGTCCTTCGCACTGGTTCTGCGCCAACTGCCACCGCCGCCGATGCGTTCATACGACCAGCCTTCCCCGGGACGGTAGATGATGGGAGCAGGAGTGCGGTTTGGCCACGAGAAAAAAATCACCGCGACCAGAAGCAAGGGACACGTCCAACGCTGCATGGACGGAATCTACGGCAAGCAATCCGACGGCTCCAGCCTGTTTTTGCTTTTGCTCGCGCTTGGCCAGAGTCATCCTCGGCGCGGATGGGGATTACCGGCCCGCTCATCATCACAGACTGCCCGGAAGCGCTGGATGGCTTCGCAGAGACCGTCGGCCAATCCGGCTGGCAAACCACTGACCTCCCGGTCGACTCACGGCGTGCCTGGGAGGCCGTCGGCGGGCTTGGCCACGCGCGGGTCGCCCGCCGCCCCGCCCCGGGGCCGTGGCGGCAAATCATGGCCGTCGGCCACTCCGCCGCCTCGCAGGTGGACGGCCTGCGCGAACTGATCCAGGCCGGCGACTCGCCGCCCGCGCCGTTCGCCTGCCTTGCGCTGACCGGCGACAACTTTCACGGCAACCGGGGCCGGCCATGGCGCGCGCTCGACGGCAACCTGCACCTGACCGCGCTCTTTTCGCCCTACCGAACCGCGGGTGAGCTTGGCGTTGGCCTAAGCATGCTGCCGACCCTTGCGGTGGTCGATGCGCTTGGCCGTTTCGACGCGCTTGGCCAAGCGCCGTGCATTAAGTGGGTCAACGACGTGCTGCTCGGCGGCCACAAAGTCTCCGGCGTGATCACCTCGACGCTGGCCAAGGGCGACTGCATCGAGCACGCCATCCTCGGCATCGGTGTCAACATCGCTGCCACGCCGGAGCTGCCAAGCGGCCGGTTCACGCAGCCGCCAGGCAGCCTCCGCGAACTGGCGCCAGACATCCTCATAACGCTCCCGGCCATACTGGCCGGGCTCCTCGACAGCTTGGCCAAGCGATACCAGCAGTTGCTCGAGCATGGGTCGGGCGCGCTGCACGACGACTATTTGCGCCATAGCTGCGTGATTGGCCACGACGTCGAAGTGTGGGAGGAAACCGCCGGCGAGCATGACGACGCCAAGCGGCTCGCCACCGGCCGGGTCACCGACATCCTGCCCGACCTGTCACTGCAGCTCGACAGCGCCGCCAAGCCGCTGCGACGCGGCCGCCTCATTTTCGTCGACTGAGCGTTTTGTCTTTGGCAGTGGGCCTCCCGTCCGTATCGTTTGCCGATGAGCACGGTCAAAGTCCACTTGGGAGATCGCAGTTACTCCATCATGATCGGCGGTGGGCTGCTGCCCATGTTGGGCAGCAACTGCCACCGACTCAAGCTGGGGACGCGCTGCGCCGTGGTGACCGACCGCAACGTCGGGCCGCTCTACGCCAAAGCGGCGCTGGCCTCGCTGCGCCAAGCCGGGTTCGTGCCGGTAGAGATACGCGTGCCGGCCGGCGAGACCGCCAAGGGCCTGCGAACGATCCAAGCCTGTTACGACCAACTGGCCAAGCACCGGCTCGAGCGCAGCTCATTCATCGTCGCGCTGGGCGGCGGCGTGGTGGGTGACATGGCCGGATTCCTCGCCGCGAGCTACCTGCGCGGCATTGGCTTCGTGCAGGTACCGACGACGCTGCTAGCCCAGGTCGACAGTTCGGTCGGCGGCAAAGTCGGTGTAAACCTGAAGGCCGGCAAAAACCTCGTCGGCGCGTTTTACCAGCCGCGACTTGTGCTGTGCGACCTCGACACTCTAAAGACGCTGCCCAAGCGCGAACTTCGCACCGGGCTCGCCGAGGTGATCAAGTACGGGATCATCGCTGACGCGTCACTGTTTCGCCGGCTCGAGCGGACGCTGCCGGAGTTGCTTCGACTCGACAACAGCGGTATGGCAAACATCGTCGCCCGCAGTTGCCAGATCAAAGCCAAGGTCGTCCAGCAGGACGAGTGCGAAGGCGGCCTGCGCGCCATCCTGAACTACGGCCACACCATCGGCCACGCACTCGAGGCGATATCGCGCTATGGCAGATACCTGCACGGCGAGGCCATCTCCATCGGCCAGGTGGCGGCGGCCAGGATCTCACACGATGTGCTCGGGCTTGGCCGAGCGGAGGTCAACCGCATCGAGGCGCTATTCGCCCAGGCCGGCCTGCCCACCACGGTGCGTCTGGCCAAGTCGCAGTTACCCAAGCTGTTCGGCGCAATGAAGCTCGACAAAAAAGTCAGCGCGGGTGAGGTCAAGTTCGTCCTTGCCCAAAAAATCGGTAAAGTTCAATTTGGCATCAACGTTCCGAAAGCAACCATCAACGCTGCGTTAAAATAATGTCCGCCATCAGTGAGACGATTGTTCGTGAGTTCCTCGAGGCCAGCGGGTTCCTGGTGCAACAGGGGCGCAAGTTTGTCGCGCCATCGCGGCGGCACGATTCGCACATCGATTTTTTTGCCACCCACCCAGCGGCGACCGAGCCGAAGGCCGCCCTGCTGTTCGAGTTGAGGCCGGCTGACCTAAAGCACGTTCGCCGCGCGGTGTTTGCTGTGAAAGGGTGGCACACGGAGACGTTCAGCGCGGCGGTGATGTCCAACTCACCAGAGATTTTTCGCTTTGCTCAACCGGCGGCAGTCAAGGAGGCGGAAAAAGTTTTTGGCACGGACACAGGTTTCCTGAAAATCCTAGTCGCACCGTCGCTGCCGGCCTCGAAAAAACTGCGACGCGAAAGTCTTGAAATGCTTCGCGACAAGGGGGTCGACGGGGTGATCGAGTTTCCGGCAGTGCTCTCCTCGCTGATCGACGGCGTGGAGAAAAACCGGAACTATCAGCGTTCGGACGTGCTGCAGTTGATCCGTGTGCTGAAGGTGCACGGGATGCTGCGAGAACGGCAGATGGAATTGTTCCGCAGCGCGAAACCGCGCGCAGCCCGCAAGCCGAAATCGTAGGGGTCAGTGGTGCTGCAGCAGCATGCCGGCACCAGCCAGGGCCAATCCGGCGGCAATCGCCATCATCTTGTAGGCGTTGAAGCGGTGTCCTTCACTGCTCTCAAACAGGATGGTTGTCGAAACGTGCAGGAAGATGCCGATGACAATGGCGAGGCTTTCGCGATGGAACTGACCCACCACCTCGACACCACTCAATAACGTACCAAGCGGTGCCATCGCGGCAAACACAGCCAGCAAACCAAACGCCTTGGGCCGGCCTAACCCGCTGTTGAGCAGCATCGCTAGGAACACCATCGCTACCGGGTACTTGTGGAGCACGATCCCCAGCAACAACGGCTCAAGTCCATTGGAATGCCCATGGCTGTGATCATGGCTGTGATCATGGCTATGATCATGGCTGTGGCCCGCTTCCCCGCCGCCCAATGGCATCCCCTCAAGGAATGCGTGCAGGCACAGGCCAACCATTAATCCAACTGGCAGGCCGCTATGACGGTGGGTGTGGGCGTGCCCATGCTCGATGCCGCCTGATAGAAACTCGAGCATGAGTTGGATGAAGAAACCAAGCAGGACAAACGTCCCGAAATAGGCGCCCCGGTCGTCGCCTTGGAACACTTCCGGGAGCAGGTGCAGCGCCGTGATCGAGAGCAAGTAGGCACCGCTGAAGGCGATCAGCAGCTTTAACTTGTTGGGGTCCGACGGCTTGATGCAAACGACCGTGATGGCCGCGGCAACGACGGACAGGATGAGCAGCGTGTAGGTCAATTGGCGGAGTGGCCGAGTGCTTGGCCAAGCGTGCGTTGGGTATTTCGGTCCATTGCCGTTGGCAGACACGAAAACCGCCACGCTCGCGCCGGGCGGGCGGTATCAAGATTGGGTTACTTCATCAGGAGCAACTGCCGCGCGCGTTTGATGGCGTTGGCCATACGTCGCTGGTAATGCGCCGGCAGCCCAGTGTATTTGCGCGGAAGAATACGCCCGTGACCGGTCACGAACGTCTGCAGTAGCTCCGTATTGCGGTAGTTCAGCTGGTCGATGGTGAAGTCCACCTTGGGCCGCGGCCGCGGTGTCCGCGTCTGGTTCGTATCGCGGCTGTTTCGTTTGTTTTTGTCGTTCTTCCTCGGCATGTCACTTGATCTCGCGATGCAGCGTGTGGCGACGCAGATTCGGGTTGTATTTTTTTATCTCCAGCCGGTCCGGCTGGGTCTTCTTGTTGCGCTGGGCCATGTAGCGGGACACCGGCTTCCCTTCGTCCTTGGCCTCCGTGCACTCGAGTATGACTGTTTCCCTGGGCATAAATCAGTTTTTCTTCGACTTGGGTTCGGGCAATTCCTTGTCGGCCTTGTCCTTGGAGGACGAACTCTGCGTCGTGATGGTGCCTAACCGGCCAAGCGAGCGGTTCTGCAGAATTCCGAACTGTTCCAGTTCCGACTGGGCGTCCACCCGGAATCGCGTCCAAGGAATGGCGTTGAGGCGGGGCTGTGGAATCGGCTTGCCGGTGATTTCACAGACGCCGTATGTGTCCTTCTCGATCCGCTTGAGAGCCTCCTCGATCTCGTAAATCACATCCTGATCGGATGAGAGTAGGCTCAGGTTGAAGTCCCGGTCGAAGTTGTCGGTGCCGGAATCGGCCATGTGAACGCCGTAGCTTTCCATCTCCCTGGCTGATTCCTTGGCCAAGCCGTTGCGCTGCTCGGTTAACCGATCCCGGAGTTTAATCAGGAGCTGCTTCTGCTTGGCCCATTTGCCGCCATTGTTCAGATTGGCCTCTTTTCGTTTTTTTGCTGCGCGCTTGGCCGGGCTGGCCGGCAAGCCGAGGATGGCTGCCGTGGTCGCCGCCCCAATACGGTGATTGGACCTCCGCGTAGCCTTCTTCTTTGCGGGTGCCTTCTTCGCGGGAGTCTTCTTAGGCAGCTTCTTTTTTACCGCCTTTTTGGCGGTTTTTGCCGTTTTTTTTGCAACTTTTTGTTTTGCTGCCACTATTTTTGGACTAATTCTCTGCCCGAATTACCCTTCCCAAACAGTCAATTTTGGCTGCCCCGGGCAAAGCGAGGCGCGGAAACCTATCAAAGAATTCTCGGAATACCACAAAAATTTGAAGTTTTTTTACGCGTTTTAGGACTCTCTTCTATGGATCGTAGGCGCGCCTCCGGTACCGAAGCATCCGGCTTGGCCAAGCGGCCTTAATTCAGAATGGCGCCCCGGCGGATGTAGGTGGGTTGGTCGAGATCTTCGCCCTTGTGGATGGTCGGCTCGCTGTTCTCGAAACGGCCCTTGGACACAATCTCCAGCGGCAGCATTTCCTGAACGATTTTCCGGCGCTTGACCCGGTTTGGTTCCTCACTTGCGGCCTCCCGGATTAGGTCTTCGCGGCACTCGGGGGGCAAGGCATCGGCTGTGGGGGCCGGCGGAGTGTAGGCGAACCCCGCGCGTTTCGAGTTTCCGGTTTCCGTTCCCAGGTCAAGGTAGCTGTCCGCACTGAACGCTGTGTATGGATCGGAAAAGCCCAACCCGGATACCTTACCGGCAGGGTCTGGCTTGAGCGAGGAGGTATCGTCCCCCATCTCGGCCAGTGTACCGGTATGCGCGATGACAATGGTTAGTTGAATTGCCTCCCCACTCGCGCGCTCAGAGGCCCCAACCACCAGCCTGGCAGTTGGAGCGCAGCCGCCAATCGCCGAAGTGACTGTATCCATCTCCGCCATGGTCAGCTCTGCTCCCGAAATGTGCACCAGAAGTGAGTTGGCCTCTTTCAACATTTCACCACCCCGGACTGCGGGATGGGACAACATTTTTTTTACTGCATCATCCGTGCGATCGTCGCCGGTGGCCTCAACGTGCACCACGGCGCCGAGGCTGTGCCTGTTGCGCACCAGGGATTCAAGATCCGCGAAAGAGACGTTGAGTATGCCAGGCTCGAGTAGCATACGGCTGACCCCCAGCACGGATTCGCACAGGTGGCGGTTAGCGATTTCCAGCGCCTGGTTCAACCCGATGTCGGCGTCTCCCAACTGAATGAAATCCTGATTCGGGAAATGAAAAACTGCGTCGGCAACCTGCTTAAGATCCCGCAGACCGCCGGTGGCCTGGTTACAGCGCTGGATGCCTTCACAGTCGAACGGGGTCGCCGCCACACCAACCACCAACGCCCCGGCCTGCTTGGCCAAATTCGCCAAAAACGGCGCTGCTCCGGTGCCGGTGCCACCGCCCATTCCGGCAACGATAAAAACAAGGTCAGCTTGATCGACAATCCCGGCCAACTCATCGCTGTCAGACTCGACCGCGGCCCGGGCCAACGCCGAGTCGCCCCCGGTGCCAAGGCCACACGGAATCGCTTGGCCAAGCAGGAATGTCCGTGACTGGTGACAGCGGTAGAGGCTGCGGTTGTCGGTGTCCAGCGAATGCGCCACGACACCCTCGGGGGCAATCACGGCTAAGGTCTCCACCAGCTTCACACCGGTCTCGCCAAGGCCAATCAGGCGGATCGCCGGGTTGACATCCATTCGTTTCTCTTCCGCTTCGCTCACGTGTTGTCTTTCTTCATTAACGGCCGAACAGAGCAGCAACCTGCCGCCGGATCACCCGGCCGAAACCGGCGCGGCGCGGCGCGGCCTGTGCCTGGAAGGCACCAAACTTGATAAGCCCCACTGGCGTTGCGAACTCCGGCTCGTCAAGCGCGTTCTTGACGCCGCTCACCGTGCTGGAGCGGCCGATGGCCACCGGGAGGTTGAACACATCACGAGCCAGTTTCGTGATGTTCGGGATGCGCGCGCCCCCGCCGCAAAGCACCACCCCGGCGCGGAGGTACTCGATCAAACCGGCCTGACCGATGTCTTTGGCGATCAGTTCCAACGTCTCCTGGAGACGCATCGACATGATTTTTTGCAAATGCCCAAGGTTGACCTGGCGGCCGGGAATCAGGCTGTCGTCGGACAAGTCGATCGTCAGGTCACGGGCCTCGGGATCGATCAAGGCCGAGCCGTGGTCGATCTTTATCTGCTCGGCACGGGCCAGCGGCACTTTCAGCCCGTAGGCAAGATCGTTGGAAACGTGGTCACCCCCGACCGCCAACGCACCGGTGTGATTGATGACACCGGCCGAGTACACTGCGTACTCGGTAACGCCGGCACCGAGATCGATCACCAGCGTGCCCAGTTCCTTCTGCTCGGTGCCGAGGACAGCCAGCGAGGAGGCCAAGGCAGAGGAGGCAATGTCATCCACCTCCATATGCAGGCCGTTGACAAGGCGGATCGGGTTTTGCAGCCGGTTGTAGCGACCGCTGACAACATGCACGTCCACCTCGATCTTCGCTCCGAGCATGCCTTCAGGGTTGAGCACGCCGTCCTGCCCGTCAACGCGGAAGTGCTGCCGGATGACGTGCACCACCGAGTGGTCGGTTGGCAGGTTAATCGCCTTGGAATTCTTGATGACATCCTGTATATCGTCACCAGTGATCTCGCGATCCGCCGAGACTACGGGATGAACGCCGGTGTTGTTAAAACCACGGACATGGCTGCCGGTGACGCCTAGGTAAAGCGAGCGAATCTCGACATCGGCCACCTGCTCTGCCTCGACGATGGCGTTGCGCACATCCTCCTCGGCCAGCGCAACGTCGATGACCTCCCCCTTGCGGACGCCTCGGGACTTTGCTTGGCCAAGGCCGATGATGTTGACCGCTTGGCTTCCACTCACCTCCCCCACGGCGACACACACCTTGGAGGTGCCAATCTCAAGACCAACGATAATTTGTGAATCACTCACTTTTGTTTATTTCCCAGCCAGGTTTTGGCCGCTCTTGAGTTCCCCGGCGACTGTCGGGGAGAGCATCCACCGCACCGGCACGTTGTTGGTCACGGAAAGGTCCACCGTCTCGATGGCCAATCCAAACTTCTGCCCGTGCGCCCGGATGCGAGCCCAGCGGTTGAACTGCTTGGCCAAGCGCCCAGTCGAGAGGTCTACTTGGCCTCCGTCGCCAGTGGTAACTCGCAGGATACGCGGTTGGGACAGGTCGATCACCCGTAAATCGACCACGCCGGCAAGGGGAGAGCGGCGAAACTCCCCGATGAGGCCAAGCGCAGCCTGCAGCTTGGGCAGCCCGGACGGGCGGCCGGGGGCGAGTGTCTTGAGTTTATTTAGGTCGATCCCGGAAATGACCGGCAGCGACCATTCAGCATGTTTCTCCGGCGCCACCACTGAACGGCCGTCAATCGGGCTCATCACGTGGCCGGTCTCGTCCAGTTGCAGCCTCACACAGTCGTAGGGTGTTACGCCGTCAGCATCGCGCTGCCAGGCCCAAATCTGCGCCATCGGCACCCGCTCGGCGACCCGCACCTGCAGCATGTCCGGCAGAAACCGCTCTACAGAGGCCGCCTTCACGCGGGGAGCCAGTTCGATGTCACGCTTGATCCGCAGCAGATCGAGCTTGAGCAGGTTGTCACCCGAGCGCACGCCGCCCCATTGCTCGAGTTGGCCGACATTGATGATCCCGTCGGTCCGGTAGTCCAGCTGCCTGACGGAGAACGAGTCGTTTTCGTAAACGAGCCGGTTGAGAGTGAAGGCGCCTCCCTGCCAGAAAACGGCGATAATCGCCGCGATCGAGGCAACCAACACCGATAACGAACGCAGCCAACGCAGCCGCTCGCCCCTAGCACGCTTCGACTGTACCCTGACCGAAAGCAGTTTTTTCCGCCCCGACCTGCTGTTCCGCTGTTTCGCTCTTAATGCCATGTCAAAGCTCCCTCATCCGGTGGCCGCCAAGGGCGGGTTTTCCAACGCCAGTTCAAGCAGCCATTGGCACAATTCGGCAAAACCGGTGCCGGTCGCCGCGGCCGCCTTGGGTAGCAAGCTCGTCTCCGTCATCCCCGGCAGGGTGTTGACCTCCAGAAATACCGGCTCGCCGTCGGGGCGCACAATGAAATCTACCCGGGCGCAGTTGCCACCCCCGACGGCGGCCAGCGCCCGTTCCCCAGCATGCTGTATGCGGCACGTGGTCTCCGGGTCAAACCGCGCCGGGCAGGCGTACTCAGTTGCACCCACGGTATATTTGTTGGCGTAGTCGTATGCACCGTGCCTCGGCGTGATCTCGACCACCGGCAGAGGCTGGCCGCCGACTACGCCCACGGTGACTTCTCGGCCGTCGATCCGCTCCTCGACCAGCACCAGGCCGCCGCCCTCGATCGCCTTAGCCAAGCCGCTTGGCCAAGCGGCCGCAGTCTTGACAAACTCCAGCCCGATGCTCGAGCCTTGGCAGGCCGGCTTGAGCACCAGCGGCAATTCGAGCCCATCCGGAAGCCCAGCGCCCGGGTCGTCCACCACGCAGTCGTTTGCCGTGGCCAAGCCATCTTGGGCGCAGGCGCGCTTGGCCGCCACCTTGTCGAACGCCAACCGGCTCACCGCCTCGCCGCAGCCGGTGTACGGCACGCCCAGTGCGTCGAGTTTGGACTGCACGGTGCCATCCTCACCGTATGTCCCGTGCAGCGCGAGAAACACCACGCCGGTATCCGGCGGTAGCCGGAACTCGCCGTCCACGGGATCAATCTCACTCACTCGATGGCCAAGGCTTCGCAGCGCCACCGCCACGGCCGCGCCGGACTGGAGCGACACCTCCCGTTCCCCGGACGGGCCACCGAGCATCACGCAAATGTCGAGTGACTCAATCACCACGCGCCTCCTCTCCGCCGATGATCTGCACCTCGGTCTGCAACTCGATGCCGCGCTCAGCCAGCGCCTGTTCCCGGATGTGGCCGATCAGGCGCAAGACATCGTCCGCTGTCGCGCCGCCGTTATTGACGATGAAATTGCCGTGCTCCTCAGAAACCATCGCGCCGCCCTCGCTCGCACCCTTTAGGCCCAGTTCGTCGACCAACTTCCCAGCGGGAATGGTCTCAGGGTTTTTGAAAACGCAGCCAGCACTGCGGGCTTTTGGCTGGCTACCCCAGCGCCGCTCGGCAAACTCGGCCATGCGAGCGGCGATTGCCTCAGCGGTATCCGGCTCGCCCTTCAGCACCGCGCCCAACGCAATCTGATTTTTCAGCAATGGACAACTCCGGTAGGCAACCTCGATCGACTCGGCCGGCATCTCGAATACCATGCCATCGGGATCCATAAGCCGCACCGACTCCACTATATCGAATAACTCACTGCCCATCGCCCCGGCGTTCATGCGCAGCCCGCCGCCGAGGCTGCCCGGGATGCCCTCGAGAAACTCCATCCCCGCCAAACAGCTGCGTTTGGCCTCAGCGGCCACATGTTTCAACTTCGCGCCCGCGCCGCAGCGGAGCCTCGGTCCGTCCGGCTCGATACCAGTGAATGGCTCCCGGCTCAGCCGCATGGTTAAGCCGCGGACCCCGGAGTCGAGCGGGAGAAAATTGGAGCCGCGCCCGAGCAGCGTCACCGGCGTTCCCCTTTCCCGACAGGTCGCCAGCAGTGCCGCAAGGCCGGCTTCGCTTTCCGGCTCGGCGAAAAAATCGGCCCTGCCACCGGCTCGCAGGGTGGTCCACTCCGCCAACGGGTAATCCGGCTCAACGGCTGTCCCGTCGCCGGCGGCACACTCGAGCGCCTCTTTCAATTCCCCCGCCACCGGCATTGCGATCCCTGTGCTCACGCCGCCGCCTCCTTTCCGCTTGGCAGGGTGAAAAGTAGCTCGTCGGCGGTGATATCCTCCCACCCACACACCTCGAACATCCGCTGCACGACTTCCTCCGTGGCTTGGGCGGCCTTCCATTGTTTCATGGCACCAGCCATCGCCTCGAGCTTGGCAGGGGTGCCAAACAGCTCGCTCAACTGGCTTACAAGCAGGTTTGGGGTAAGTTGTTTTTGGTGAAAGCAGCGCGCCGCACCGAGGTCCACGAACGACCGGGCGTTGAGCCGCTGATGGTCGTCCACCGCGGTCGGGTACGGGATCAAAATGGCCGGCAGTCCCATGGCCGAAAACTCGGCGAGCGATGACGCCCCTGAGCGGCTCACCGCCAAGTCGGCCGCGCCGAGCGCGTACTCCATCTCGGTCAAGAAGGGGCGTACCACCGCACGCAGGCCAAGCGCCTCGTATGCCTGTCGCACTGGCTCGATCCCACCGCCACTCCCAGTCAGGTGGATGAACTGCAGTCCCGGCACCGCCTTGGCTAAGCGCGGTAGAGCGACGGCCACCGCTTGGTTGATTGACTCCGCCCCCTGGCTCCCGCCCATCACGAGCAGCACCGGCTGGTCGTCGGCCAGGCCAAGCGCAATCCGCGCGTCGACCTTGGCCAACGGCTCCATCGCCGAGCGCACCGGCAGGCCGGTGGCGTGGATGTCAGTGCTCAGCACGCGCGGGATCGCAGCGGGGAACTGGACGAACACCTCGTCGGCTAGCGGCGCCAGCAGCTTCACCGCCCGGCCCGGAACGGCATTGGCCTCGTGCAGAAAAACCCGGGCGCCGGCCAGCTTCCCGACAATAACCGGCGGCGCACTGGTGAAACCGCCCATCGCCAGCACGGCGTCGGGCCGGCGGCCACGAAACAAGCGACGACATTGGGCAAGCGACGACCATAACCCTGCGGCGAACCGGGGTAAGTTACCAGTAAGGGCGACCACCGGCAGCGACTCGACCTCCATGCCGTAGGCCGAGCGGACCGCGGTCTGATCGACCTCCTTCGGGCTGACGAGCAGCGTGACCTCGCAGCCGCGCGCCACGAGCGCGTCGCCCACGGACAGGCCGGGGAACAGGTGCCCGCCGGTTCCGCCGCAGGCAATGGCAACACGCTTGGCCGTGGGATCCGTGCTCATGTCTTCGCCTGGAACGGTGAGTACCCACCGGAATCGCACGCCCCTGCCGTGTTCGCCTGCTCCTCGCGGCTCGCGAACCGTGCAACGCTCAACAGCACCCCAACGCAAAACAACATCACCACGAGGTTCGTGCCGCCGCGGCTGATGAACGGCAGTGGGAGCCCCTTGTTGGGCAGCGTGCTGGTGACCACGCCAATGTTGATGAACGCCTGCAGGCCGATCAGCAGCGTCATCCCTGACGCCAGCATATAACCAAAAAAATCGCGCGCGCGCATCGCGATAAACGCCCCGCAAATCACCAGCAGCACGAACGCCACCACGATGCCCATCGTGGCGATCAGGCCCAGTTCCTCGCCGATCACCGAGAAGATGAAGTCAGTCTGGTGCTCCGGCACAAAGCCCAGTTTTTGGCGGCCATTACCGAGCCCAAGGCCGGTCGTGCCACCGGAGCCCAACGCGATCAGGGACTGCCACGCCTGGTAACCGACGCCCTGCTTCGTCCCCTCCGGATCCAACCAACTCATGATGCGATTGAGGCGCACGGTGTTTTGCGACAGCAAAAAACCGCCGGCCGCGCCGAGCATAACCACCGGCGGGATGATAAACCGCAACTTCGTGCCGGCTAGGAACAACATCAACCCGCACACCGTGGCCAGCAGCACCGTCGCCCCCCAGTCCGGCTCGATAAAAATCAAACCGAGGAACAACGCCAGCATCGCCCCGGGGATCAGCAAGCCGTAACGGAACGTGCCCATCCGCCGACCCTTGCGCTCGCAGTAATGGGCCAGCGCGATGATGACAGCCAGCTTGGCAAACTCGGATGGCTGGAATGTTGTGCCCGGCAACTGAAGCCAGCGACGGGCGCCGTTTCGCTCTAGCCCAATGCCGGGAATCATCACCGCCACCAGCAACAGTATCGCCAACACCAACGCCGGGACAGAAACTTTCTTCAGCAACTGGTAGTCTGCCATCGCGGCGAACAGGCAAACCCCCACCCCGATGCAGCACCACAACAATTGCGACCCCAAAGACGCCCCACCCCGGTGAAACATGGCGGCGCTGTACAGCATCACCAACCCCAGCGCGAGCAGGGCAGAAACGACAAACACCAGCGTGGTCGAGGCGAACTTCATCCGGTCCACTTGCTCCGCTGGCTATTCGTCCGATGCCGGCGGTGGAATGATCAGTTTTTGCCCCACCCGGATTGCGGTGGTGTTCAAATTGCTGGCCTCGCGTATCGCCTTCCACGTGGTGTTATGAGCCTTTGCGATGTTGTAGAGATTGTCCCCGGCCTTGACCAGGTACTCGGTGGTTCCTTCCGGTAACGCCGGCTTCGCCAACTCCGGCGGCTTGGCCGGAATGATAAGCACCTGGCCAATCGCCATGCGGGTTGGGTCCACCGCCGGGTTGGCCTTGATGACAGCCTGAACCGTGACGCCGTGTTTGCGGGCGATGGTGGTGAAGGTGTCGCCCTTGGCAACGACATACTCCGTCTCCCCGCTGGACACCGGCACCTCGGGCTCGTTCGACGGCTCAGGGACGAGCGGAACGATGTCCACCGCCGTCTCCGGCTCGCGCGTCACGGGCGGGGGTTTGGGGTCATCGCCGGTGGTCGTGGATTCCGGCAACGGCGGCGCGGCTGACCCTGGTGGCTCCACAACCGTCACCGTATTGGTGTCGGCGGGAAGGGTCGCCACCTCACCGCCAATGGGCGGCAAGCTGGGGATGCTGTTGGTTTCCGCGACCGTGGCGGGGGGGGCTTGATCCGGGCGGCAGCCGGAAAACAGCAGGCCACCGAGGAACACCACGTGCACGGCCACGATGATCATCACCATCTGGAGGCCGGAGCGGTTCTTGGCTTTCTGCTCGAGCAGTGAACTTTTGGGTCTTAGGGGATTATGACTGGACATGATGAGTTACTCCTTTGGTTGTTGAAAAAATGTCGCACGCTTGGCCAAGCGCACGGGGACACACAAGATATTGTGGTTGGGAAGAGGATTTCATCGCGACAGAACCTGGGGAGTTTTTGAGGCTGAATAGCCCTTGCCGGTGCTTTCAGCTTCCGTTGAAGACCCGGCCAAGCGTTCGACTGAGCGTCGAAACATCTCGCCACGATGTTGATAGCCGTTGACGCTACCGGAATCCTCGCTCGCAGGCGAGAGCAAAATGACATCTCCTTCCTCGGCCATCTCCGCGCACTGCCGGACGGCTTCCTCCAGCGAATCCACCAAACGGCAAGGCGTGAATAGGCTCCACGCGGCGCGCACGGTTTCTCGGATTTCGCCCATCAAAAACGCCGCCTTGACTCGTTGCGAAAGCAGCGGGCCGATGTCGTGGTACTCAGCGGCCTTGTCGCGCCCGCCGGCCAGCAGCCAGATATTTGGGCGTCCGCCTAGGCCTGGTTTTATTGAGAAAAGTGACTTCTCAAGGGCGGCGAGATTGGTGGATCGGGAGTCGTTAATAAAGCTCACTCCGTCTTTCTCAGCCACCAGTTCACATCGATGCGGCAGCGTCGGGTGGTTCCTGAGGATTTCCGCCGACTGCTCAAGCGGTATTCGGAACACCCGGCCCACTGCCAAGGCCGCCATCAGAATCTCTGCGTTGTGCGCACCCTGCAACTGGCAGTCGGTGAAATCCATCAACGGCCCCTCCCATCCCGACACGCGGCTCATGATTAGGCCACGGTCGAGCGAGATGTCTGCCCGCCGGTTGCTCGCGCTGAAGGTGATGATCTTGGAAGGAATCTCGATGCCGAACGAACGGATATGCGCCAGCGCCTCGCTCTGGATGATCGCCCAGTCGAACGGCTGCTGGTTGGCGAAAATCCGCGCCTTGGCCTTCACGTACGACTCCATGTTGCCGTAATGATCCAAGTGATCTGGCGAGAGATTTGTTACTACGGCGACAGTCGGGCTGAATAACTGGGTCAACTCGAGCTGGAAGGAATTCACGGCGAGGATCAGGTAATCCAGCTCCTTCGAGCCCTCCACGGCATCGCAAACGGGGTTTTCCACCTTGCCGGCCAGCCGGGTCTCCCGTTGCGCGCCGAGGAGCACCTGCTCGATCAGCCCAGCCGCCGGAGTCTTGCCGTTGGTGCCGGTTACGGCAATGTTGAGGCAACGCAAATACTGGAAGCCCAACTCGAGCTCGCCGATCACCGGAAAATCGGCCTTGCGCAGTGCGCGCATCCAAGCGGTCTCGCGGATGCCGCCCACGCTGGTCACACCCAACTCGACGCCGTTGAGCAGCTTGGCCAACGGCTTGGACAAACCGAGGTGCACCTCCACCCCCAGCTTGGCCAAGCGCTTAGCTTCTTGCTGCAACGCATCGTTATCCTTGCGATCCACCGCCACCACCGAGGCGCCGCTGGAGCAGAGCAGTCGACAGGCCGCCCGGCCACGCGACCCAAGCCCGACCAATAACACCCGACTACCCTTCAGTTTTAACATCGCTCCGTAATCTACCTCAATTTCAGCGTACTCAAAGCCAGCACCGCAAATAAAATGCCCAGAATGTAAAACCGCGCGACGACCTGCGACTCATACCACCCTTTTTTCTCAAAATGATGATGTAACGGAGCCATCAGGAACACCCGCCGACCCTCCCCGTGCCGGCGGCGTGTGTGCTTGAACCAGCCGGTCTGGATCAGCACCGAAAGCGCTTCGAGTACGAACACCCCACCGGCAATCACCAGCACGAACGGCTGGTGGATCAGCACCGCAATCACACCCAGCACTCCCCCCAGCGCCAACGATCCGGTATCACCCATGAATACCTGTGCCGGGTGGCAGTTGTACCAGAGAAAGCCCAAGCCAGCTCCAATCATGGCCGCGCAAAACACCGTGAGCTCCCCCGCCCCCTCGACGTACGGCACACGCAGGTAATCGGCCATGATTTTGTTCCCGGCAATGTAGGTGAAAATAATGAACACAAAAGTCACGATCAGCGTGCAGCCGATGGCCAGACCGTCGAGACCGTCGGTCAGGTTTACGGCGTTGGAACTGCCGACGATGGCCAGCGCGGTGACTAGCAGGCCGACCAGGCCTACTCCGGCAAACACTATCTCCCCGCTGTAAAACGGCACCACCAGTTTTCCAATCAAGTCGCTCTTGGTCGGGTGATGCCACAGGTATAGCCCGATAAAGAGGCCCAGCGCGAGTTGCACCACCAGCTTCACCTTCGACTGAATGCCTGCCTTGTCCTGCCGGGTGAGCTTGACCCAATCGTCGTAAAAGCCGAGCGCCGCCAACACCACCACCGACATCAGGCTAAGCGCTAGAAACTCGTTCCACCGAGCCCAGAGCAGTGTTGTCATGTCCAGCACAAGCACGATCATGACACCGCCCATCGACGGCGTGCCTTTTTTGCTCAGTACGCGCGCGCCAAGTCCACCGGCTTCCTCGGCCTTATCGGCGTATTCCTGCCCGAATTTGAGTCGCTTGAGCAGCGCGATGATTTTCGGCCCCAGCCACCAGCAAAGCAGGAGCGCCGTGACCGCCGCGCCGGCGGTCCGGAAGGTGATGTACTGGAACACGCGCAGGAAGGAGAGCCAGTCCGCGTAGCCAGCGTAGCCGTTGTCGGCCAACCACTGCGGAACCTGACTGAGATAATAGAACATCCTTCCCTCTACGTTTTCATCGCCTCCGAAAACGCCTCGATGACGCACTCCATTCCCGCCTCCCGGCTGCCCTTGACAAGGGCGACATCTCCAGAATCCAGCTTGGCGGCCAACGCCCGGCCAGCAACCGTTGCCTCCTCGAATGCCGCTACATTGGCCAAGCCGGCCTCCTGCGCCGCGCGTACTGTCGTGTTTGCCCAGCGGCCCACGGCGACCAGACCGCTCAAGCCAAGCCTGGCCACAAGCTGGCCCGCCTCTTCATGGGCGGACTCGCTGGCTTGGCCAAGCTCAGCCATATCGCCAAGAACGGCGATGCGCTTTCCCGCAGTCGGGAACGTCTCCAGCGTTTCCAAAGCCGCCAGAAGGGAGTCCGGGTTGGAGTTGTAGGCGTCGTTGATGATGCGCACACCGCCGAGTGTCTGCATCTCCATTCGCATCGACGCCGGTTGGCAACGCTGCAGGCCCTGGTCCAGTTCCTCCCGGCTCAGGCCCAACTCCGCCGCAACCGCCATGGCAAGCGCGGCGTTCCGGGCATTATGACGGCCCAGCAGGTTGACGCGGCAGTCTCCGCTCCAATCTCCCTTCGGCGAAATCAGTTCAAAAGTCGTTCCCTTATCGTCCAGCACAATCCCGTCGATTCGCCAGTCGCAGCTATCCCCCTCCCCAACGGTGACAACCGCCGCACGGCACCGGGTACGGACAGCCTCTAGCCCGTCGATGTCCCCGTTTACAAACAGGCAGCCATTCGGCGGCAGCGCCTCCGCCAGCGCCCCCTCCTCCTCGATCACTCCGTCCACATCCTGAAAAAACTCCAAATGCTCGCGCCCGATACTGGTCAGCACGCCATACCTCGGGCAGATCAGATTCAGGAGCGGCCGCAATTCGCCGGGATGGTTTGAACCGACTTCGAGCACCGCAGCCTCGTGGACCTCGCGCAGCCTCAGTAACGTGAGCGGCACACCGATATCGTTGTTGAAGCTGGCCTCGCTGGAAAGCGTCTCGAGCCGCTGGCCCAGCACCGAGGCCAAAATCTCCTTTGTGCCAGTCTTGCCGTTTGAGCCGCCGACCGCCACAACCGGCAGGTCAAAGTCCCGCCGGTACCGGGCCGCCAACCGTCCGAGCGCCTCCCGCGTCTCCTCCACCTCGATCCTTGGCCCGTCTGACTCCGCTTGGCCAACCCGGGACGGGCTGACCACGGCCGCCTCCGCCCCTCGGCCAAGCGCGTCGCCCAGATAGTCATGCCCATCGAACCGGTCGCCGCGGATCGCGACAAACAGGTCACCCGGCTTGGCCAAGCGCGAGTCGGTGCAGACCCGGCGCACACTCGCCGAGCGTTCGCCCGCGACGAGCCGGCCATTGCAGCTCTCCTCCACATAACCCAGCGTGCGCGGTTCCATCATCTTGACACCACGCGGGGTTTGCGCTCCGATAATGACTGAACAGGCTCCGACGGCTCGAGGCCGAGATAGTTGGCCGACTTCTCGGCGATCGCCTTGAACGCCGGCCCCGCCACCACGCCGCCGTAATATCCGTTGTTCGGCTCGTCCACAAACACCCCGATGCACAACCGGGGCGCCTCCGCGGGCAAAAAGCCGATGAACGACGAAAAATATTTACCGGCCTCGTAGCCGCGCCTCGTCTTCGACGGCTTCTGCGCCGTGCCGGTCTTGCCGGCGACGGCGTAGTTCTCGAGCCGTGCCTGACGCGCAGTACCCTCCTCGGACACGACGGTCCGCAGCGTCGTCACCATCTGCTGCGCAGTCTCGTCGCCGATCACCTTGCGGACCATGGTGGGCTTGTACTGCATAACGACGTTGCCGTCGCGGTCCACCAACCGGTCGACCAGCAGCGGGCGCATCAGGTTGCCGCCGTTGGCCATGGCAGACATCGCCATCATGAGCTGCAGCGGCGTCGCCGCGATCTCGTGGCCCATTGGGATGCGAGAGATGGAGAGTTTACTCCAACGGCTGACCGGGTGCAGTATACCGCGCACCTCCCCCGGTAACGGCACGCCGCTGGGCTGACCAAAGCCCATTTCAGAGATGTAATTATGTAGCCGATGCGGCCCAAGCTTCATCGCCACCTTGGCCGTGCCGATATTGGACGACTTGGTGATGATCTCGCGGACAGACATCAGGCCATACGCATGGTGGTCGCGCAGCACCTTTCCGGCGAAGTAGTAGCGGCCGTTCTCGCAGTGGAACCGGTCGGTAATCCGAACTGCGTACTCATTGAGCGCGCCGGAAACCGCCACGATTTTGAAGGTCGATCCCGGCTCGAACGAGTCGGTGATCACGCGATTGCGCCGGTTAGCAGCGGTGGAGTCGCCCGGCTGGTTCGGGTCGAATGTCGGCCGGTTCGCCAACGCGAGAATGGAGCCGGTCCGCGGATCAACCACCACGGCGCAGGCGCTTGCCGGCGTGTGTTTCGCACAAAGCGTCTCAAGCGCCTTTTCGGCGATGTACTGCACATTCGCGTCGAGCGTCAGCACCACGTTCAAGCCGTCGCGAGGCTTCACGTTGTACTCTCGGAACGCCACCACCTCGCGGCGGCTGCGGTCGGTCTCTGTCTCGCGCCAGCCGCGCACTCCCTCGAGTTCCGAGTCGAGCATCTTCTCAATGCCGTGTTTCCCCTCCAGACCGACCACCGGCACGCCCGAATCCCCCGGGTCACGCACGCCTACAAACCCGGTCACGTGGGCAGCCAGGCTGCCGCTGGGGTAGACGCGCAACTGCGAATCGACCCGCTCGCAGAACACGGACCGACGCACATTGTAATAGTTCAGCCGTTCCCGGCGCGGCAGCGACTTCACGTCGATCCCGAACTCGAGCTGCGCCATGGCGTTGGTGACAGCCTGCCACTTCTCCAGCGGCACCTTGCGCTTGAGCACGACGTGCTTATCCTCCCGCCGACGGCCCTCATCATCAGTGTACACGCGACGCTGCATGCGTTTGGCGAGGCCGCCCGCGTCCAGCCCGAGGAGCGGCGCAATCGCCCGGGACACAAGTGGCTGGTGCTCACCCATCAGCGACGGGTCGGCGCACACCGTCTTGGCGATGCGGCTTGTCGCCAGCACGGTACCGCGGATATCCAGGATGTCGCCGCGCCTCGAGCCTTGAATCACCTTGCGGCGAGTGTTGTCCAGCGCGTGCAAGGCGTGCTTTTCGTGCTGGAGTATTTGAATATCCACCAACCTCACCCCGAGTCCCACATAACCGGCCGTTATGAGTGAGACCAGTAACATCACCCTTCCCCGGTGAGCGTTGGCTGCGATCGTTGCCACGTCAGTGTGTGAACAGATTTTTTTTCATGTCCGTCACGGCTGTTCCCAGCGTGGCTTGTTGGTTACCGTTCGGTAATCCCCCGGTTTGCTTTGCTTCAGCTCCTTGGCGTCTAGCGGAAGATCAGGGAGTCGTAGCACCTGCTCCGGCTGGGGCATTGCCAGCCCCAGCCCGAGTGCGCGGACCCGGTCATAAAGTTTCTTGGTCGAGCGCATCTCGGCACGGAGCTGCTGCCACCGTTCGTTGTCGCCCCTGAGCAAATCGAGCCTCATTTCTTTTTTTCGGACCTCGGTGCCGAGCTGGTGTATCTGCGATTTCTGCCACACATACCCCATCGCCGTGCCCCCGAGGACGAGGCAAAGCAGCGCGGCCCGAATCCACAAGCCAACGCTCAAAGGTGAGTCCTGCTTTTTACGGTTGCGCGGCATGGTTGTTTACAGTTTTTCCAGCGCCCGCAACTGGGCACTTCGACTCCGGGGATTTCGCTCCAACTCGGCCGCGCCCGGCTTGATCGATCTGCGGTTCAACTCACGGGCCGACGGCTCGCACGGCTCGCGTAATTCCGGCACGTCAACTTCGCCGCGGACGGTATACGGCTTGGCCAAGCGGCGGCTGAACTGTTTCACCAGCCGATCCTCCCCGGAGTGGAACGAAATCACCGCCAGCCGACCGCCCGGCTTGAGCACGGACCAGGCGGCTTCCAGCCCGGCCCGCACCTGGGTGAGTTCGTCGTTGACCGCCATGCGCAGCGCCTGGAACACGCCTGTCGCCGGGTGCGTGCGTGCCCGCCGTGGGCAGGCCCTCTCCACGGTGTTGGCCAGCTGCGTGGTGGTTTCGAGTCGCTGCATGCCGCGTTGTTCAACAATGGCTCGGGCGATGCGGCGCGACCGGCGCTCGCCGCCCAGTTCCCAAAAAATCTTCGCCAACTCTTCGGCCTCGAGCTCGTTCACCAACTGCTCCGCCGTCATCGGCTGCCTCTGATCCATCCGCATATCCAACGGCCCCTCGGCCTGGAAGCTGAAGCCACGCTCCGCCTCGTCCAACTGCGGCGAACTCACCCCGAGATCCAGCAGCACTCCGTCGCAACTCGCCTTGAGTAAGCGCTTGGTCAAGCCGGAAAACGGTTCCCGGTGCAGTTCCACCCGATCGCCAAACCGTGCCAGACGCATGACCGTGGCATCGATCGCACGGTCGTCGCGATCGAACGCCACCAGCCTTCCATCCGGCCCGCTCGCCTCGAGAATCGCCTCCGCGTGTCCGCCGCCGCCGATCGTCCCATCCACATACAGCCGGCCTGCCACCGGTTGAAGAGCCGAGAGCGCCTCCTCCAGCAGCACCGGTTCGTGGATGAATTCGGTCACAAGTCATTGGCATACTCGATAGGAACCATCTCCTCCACGCTGGAGGCGTATTCCTCGTAACTCCACGCCACTCGGCCATCCACGTACACGTCGGTCTTGTAGTCCTTAGCCATCTCGATCGCCTCGTCCAACTCGGTGGAGTTCATTTGCTCCGGCGTCTCCTGTGCCACTTTTTCAGGAACAACTTTCAGCGACCCGGCGGACGCCCCGGCCATGATTCCAACCGGCCAAAACGACTTGAACGCCAGCAGCCAACGCCACGACCGGCGTGACATCCATTTCGACACCCGGTTCAATGGCTCAAGCCGGCCGCGCATACGCTCGGACCAGGTGCTTATCGACGGCTCCTCGGCGATCAGGCTCGGCCGAAACTGTTCCACCCCTTCAACGGCACGAAGCGTGAGATCCGACCCTGCTAGGTCGTTTCGAACCACCCGCACGCGCGTCGGACTGATGCGGCTGTATACCTCGACCTGATCCCGGTCCCGCGGCTTGGTTTCCTCCTGGGCAAGCTCGAGGTGGTTTCCCGGCCCGGACGGCTTCGGCTCGATGACCAACGGATCGACAAAGCCAAACTCTCCCTGCCCCGCCTCCCGCGCCGCCGGCTCAGCCAGCGCCACCGGCTCCGGGTGAGCAAGATCCTCCCTGCCCTCGCCCGTAAAATCCCCCTGGCTGCTCCCGATCTTGCGAGACAGGAATTTTTCCCTTGGCCCCTCGAGGGTTCCACTGACCGACAGATATTGCATCAGGTTCATAGATTTAAATTCTTGATGGCCGCCGCGGCGACCGCCTCGTTGCCCTTGTTGTTTTCTGCGAACCGATCCGGCTCCCAGATTTCAAACTTGTTCAGTCGGCCGACAAGCATGGCCTCCTTCCGCAATCCGGCCACGGCCGCCAATTCCTCCGGCAAACAAAGCCGGCCGGCCCTGTCCAGTTTCAGGTGGGCCGAACTCCCCCCGATTACCCGCTCCACCACCGCCGCTTGGTCGTCGGAAAGCGACATTTCATTGAGCCGATCCAGTAGCAACTTCCACCGCGTGGGGGGCAGAACCAGGAGAAACTGCTGCTCACCCAGCGGCCACGGGAGGATGGCCAAATCGGTTTTGCCTGATTTGAGCCGCCATTTGGAAGGCACCATGACACGGCGGCTACCGTCGATTCCGTGTCGGAATCGACCGGAATACACGGTCGTCGGTTGATCTTGGGTTGCTGACATAACGGGTAGCTCGGGCACCAAAACGGCCCTGTGCGACCCAAATTTTCCCGTTCTCTACCGTTTTGACCCCGATGCGTCAACCAATTTTTTGAAAAAAATTTATTTTTTTCACGATGCCGTTTTACCGGTTTTCAAGTGATTTACCCCATTTTTCCCCTTCTGGGCCGCTTGGCCAAGCCGGTTGTCGGCTAAATTCACACAACTGGCCCGTTTCCCGTTCGGTTTGCGGCCCCGGAAGTCGCTCCATTGAAACCGGCCCCAAAACCGGCTACTAGATTGCCGCCGTGCGAACGGACGAATTCGACTATCCCCTCCCCCAGGAATTGATCGCGCAACACCCCATTGCGCAGCGGGACGCCTCGCGGTTGCTGGCGCTGGAACGCGCCAGCGACGCCATTACGCATCGGCGATTCGCCGAACTGGAGACGTTGCTCCGGCCGGGCGACGTGTTGGTGGCGAACAACTCGCGCGTCATCCCGGCGCGCGTGCGCGGGCAAAAGGAGGGCGACGGCGCGCGGGTGGAAATCCTGTTCACCGAGCAGCGCGCCCCCGGTGAATGGTGGTGCATGCTGCGTCCCGGCAAACGGATTCACAACGGCACCCGGATCCAGTTGCACGACCTCGACGGGCAGTCAACCGAGCACTGGGTCGAGGCAATCGACAAGAACGACACCGGCAAATACCTGGTGCGACTCCCCAACTCACCGAACACACACGACCTTCTCAAGGCCATCGGAGAAACGCCGTTGCCGCCGTACATCGAACGCTCGCCGGCTGACACGCTCGCTGATCGTGATCGCTACCAGACCGTGTACGCGAAGACCGACGGCTCGGTCGCCGCGCCAACGGCGGGACTGCACTTCACAGACGAACTGCTCGACCGGCTCCGCTCGAATGGCGTGACGTTCGCAGCGGTGACGCTGCATGTCGGGCCGGGCACATTCCAGCCGGTCGAATGCGACCGCATCGAGGATCACCCAATGCACAAGGAACAATTTGAAATCAGCGCCGCCGCCGCCGAGGCAATTAACCAAGCCAAGGCGGAAGGCCGCCGGGTGGTGGCCGTCGGCACAACCAGCATGCGCGTGCTCGAGTCGGTTGGCCAACGTGGTGAAACGATCGAGCCACAGAACAGTCGCACCGATATTTTCATCTATCCGCCGCACGAGTTTCAGATCGTCGATGCACTGCTCACCAATTTCCACCTACCCAAGTCGACACTGCTGATGCTCGTCAGCGCGTTCGCGCACCCGGGCGACACCGACGGACGTGAACTGGTCCTGCGCGCCTACGCAGAGGCGGTCGCCGAGCGGTACCGTTTTTTCAGCTACGGCGACGCGATGTTTTTGCACTGAATGAAAACCACACGTCCATTCGTGCTGATCAACATGGCGATGTCGGCCGACGGCAAGATCGCGCCGCCACACCGGCGGTTCGTCGCGTTCGGCAGCCGGCAAGATCACGCCAACCTGCTCACGCTCCGGGCCACAACCGACGCGGTGATGTGCGGCGCGCGAACGGTGGAGTCCGCACCAATAACGCTGGACGCCGGTGGCCCGGAGTACGAGCGGCGGCGACTTCGAGGCGGCTTGGCCAGTCAGAACCTGCGCATCGTAGTGAGTGGCTCCGGTTCGGTTGACCCACAGGCGAAAATCTTTCAGCACGGGGTGTCGCCGCTCATCGTGCTGGCGTCGGGCCGGGCGCCGAAATCGCGCTTGGCCAAGCTGAAACGGCTGGCCGACTGCGTGAAAGTCTCTGGCAAAAAAAGCGTCGCGCTTGGCCAGGCGCTTGGCTGGCTACGGCGCGACTGGGCCGTCAAGCGACTGCTGTGCGAAGGCGGCGGTGAGTTGAATTTCGAGTTGCTCCGGCTTGGCCTCGTGGATGAGCTGCACCTGACCGTCTGCCCGAGAATCATCAGCGGTCGGGACGCCCCGACGATCGCCGATGGCGAAGGGTTCGCCCGCTTGGCCAAGGTGGCAAAACTGGAATTGACCCGCCAGTGCCGCATCGGCGGCGAGCTGTTCACGACATGGCGTGTCAGGCCAATATCACCATGACTTTGTGGCACTAATGCAATTGGCCGCGAAGGTGGGGTTGGTTCTCCGAGCCGGCCGTTTCGGAATTGTCGAGGACGGCTGCGACAGCCGTCCCTAACTTCGCTTGGCCAAGGGGGCGAAACTGGAACCAACCCGACAACACCGTATCGACGGCGAACTGTTCACAACGTGACGCGTGCTGTAGGATGGGGCCATCAACACACCAAGGCAAAAATATGTCATAATGCACCAGTCAGCAAATTTCCGTTGCTTGTTAACAACAAGAACCGATCCCTCACTTTGTAATGCCTGAAATTATACTCTTTAATTTATCTAGAGCATTATTTGACCTGCTAGTAATAGTCTCACTATCCAAACCGGTAATCCTGTTTAATTCCTCTAGTCCTTCCGGGTTTTGTGACGACAGTACAATATTCATCAATGAGATTTGAATCAATGATTGTAATTGGTTTACCAAATCGTCATCTTCAACATTCGTTAAATCAGTGATTTTTAGCCCTGTTGACTTAAGTACGTTAACCGGTACTTCCGGAAACATCGATTCGGCAGTCGTGTTAATTTTTATGTTCTTTATGGAAATGAACGGCTCTTTGGGAAAATTTTCTATTTTTTTGTCTTTAATATATATGTTTATATTTTGCAGAGATAAAGGATTGTTTATCTCAGTAAAAAAGGCATCCAGTTGGGCCTTTTTGGTTATGCGACGAAGTCTGACTGCATTTCCAGTATAAACTGTTAAGTTTGTTGAAAACAATCGCCCCTTAAATAAACTTTTGATATCAAGATTTACACTCTCTTCTCCAAGTGATTGACCGTCTTCTCCATCCTCTACTTTTACGGATTTAAATCCAAAACTCATGTTAAACGAAGATGAGAATAATTTCTTTTTTAAATTAATCTCCCCATGCGGACTACCGTTAAAAATAACAAAGGAATCATCTATTGGGTTATATATAATAACTTTTCCGTTTGCTCCATACAGAAAAGGGCGTCCATTTGAATCTGTTTGTTTTATAGCATAATCACCCGGAGTTTTTCCGACTATATAGGTGTTAATCGCTAGTTCAGGCAATTCAATATCAGCACTAAAATAGTCTATTGAATTGTCATCCAATGAAATTACAGGGAGATTATCGGCTAACTGTCTAGCTTTCGGGTCTACGGATTGGCAACTACAGGCCAAAGCGACCAACAATAACGACGTTAAGAAGGTTGTAATTTTTTTCATTGAACAATAGTAATGCAAACAGTTCAGTTTAGAGGTAAGCGCCGCATCAGCGGCGAGTTGTTGACGACATGGCGTGTCAGGCCAGGATTTCGTTGATGACGCGGGCGCCCTGGACGCCGGTCAGGCGCTGGTCGAGGCCCTGGTAGCGGTAGGTGAATTGCTCGTGGTCGAGGCCGAGGCATTGCAGCACGGTGGCATTGAGGTCATTGATGTGCACCGGGTCACGGACGATGTTGTAGCAGAAGTCGTCGGTCTCACCGTGCAGGTGGCCCTTCCGGATGCCGCCGCCGGCCATCCACATTGAGAAGCACCGGCCGTGGTGATCGCGACCGTGATTGTCCTTGGTCAACGCGCCCTGCGAGTAGATCGTCCGGCCAAACTCGCCGCCGCAGATGACGAGCGTGTC
>JASMKO010000074.1 GCA_030749225.1 Verrucomicrobiota bacterium | reverse complement strand
TGGAACTGGGCCAGCGTGGAGGTCATGTCGCGCTCATGTACCAGCAGCGACCGATACGGTTCCGGCACGTCGTCGGCCTCGACCGGCTCGATGCCCGGCAGCGCCCGCTTGGCCAAGCGGCAAAACTCGTCGAGCGGATGGGCCAGATCGGTCTGGGGTTGACCCGACCGGTTATGCGTAGCGGGCGTTGCGGTGTTCATCCAAAAAGAATTCGTGCAGCAGGCGGTCGACCTGCAGCAGGCCTTCGCGGTTCAGCCGCCAGTCATCGCCGTCGAGGGTAGCGAAGCCCCAGTCCTGCAGTGTCTGCAGTGGCCTGGCGAAGCGCTTGGCCGGGTTCACGCCGAACTTGTCGGCGAAGTAAGACAGCTTCAGGTGGCCGAGTTTCATCTGCAGGATAAACTCGCGGATCAGCCGCTCGTCATCGGTCGGCGTTAGCGCGCGGTGCACCGGCAGTTCGCCGTGTTGCAGGCGCTCGAGGTACGGCTCGAAGTCGCGCTGGTTCTGGTAATGTGTGCCACCGATGTGGCCGAACGACGCGACGCCCAGCGAGAGCAGGTCGGCCCCGGCCCAAAGCTTGTCGCGGTAGACAAAGCGAGTCTTCGACTTGTCCTTCACCGCGGTGTAGGCGCTACCGACGGCGTAGCCGTCCTGTTCGAGCGCGGCGTAGGCGTCGCTGACCCAGCGCCGTTTGGTCTCCCAGTCGGCGACCGGCGCGGTGAGTTTGCCCTCGGCCTTCATCTGCTGGTAAATGCCGGTGTTGTACGGCACCTCCATCTGGTAGATCGTCACGCTGTCCGGTGCCATCTCGCGGGTGCGCTCAATGCAGTCCTTCCAGTTGGCCTCCGTCTCCTCGACCATGCCGGCGATGAGGTCGATGTTGATCTGCGGGAAGCCCAGACCCTGCGCGAACTCATACGAGCGGCCGATCTCCGCGCCGCGATGGGCACGACCATTCACCTCGAGGATGTGGTCGTCAAAATTCTCCACGCCGAGGCTTAGCCGCGTGACGCCGACCTCGCGCAGCACCTCGAGCTTCTTCTCGCGCAGCGTCCCCGGCTCGCACTCGAAGGTGACCTCCTCCGCTTCGTCCCACGGCAGCAGCGCCTTCATTCCGTCGGTCAGGTGGCGGAGTTGATCCTCGGAAAGGTACGACGGCGTGCCGCCGCCGAAGTAGATGAAGTTTGGCTTGCGCCCGCCGATGAACGCCTCTTTCGCGTAGAGCCGCAACTCGTCCAGCACGGCGTCGATGTAGTTGCGGATTTCCTGCGAGTTCTTGTCCGTGTACACGCGGAAATAGCAGAAGTGGCACCGTTTGCGGCAGAACGGGATGTGCACGTAGATACCCAGCGGGGTGTCTGCCTGGGGTGCTTGGTCAAGCGCGGCGCGGTAGTCCGGCACCGCCTCCGGCGTCCAGAACGAGAACGGCGGGTAGTTTGAGACGAAGTAGTTGCCGACCGTGGTCTGTTTCTCCAGCGGCGGCACGTTTTTCGGGGTATTGGTGACGGCGGTGGCGCTCATAGCCTTTTCCGTGTCATCACTTGGCTGGCCCGAAGGCGTGAACCCGGCCGTCCTCGGCCCCGACGATCACGATGCCGCTGGCCACGGCCGGCGCGGCGATGACCGGTTCGCCGATTTCGTACGACCAAAGTTTTTTGCCGTCCACCAGCGAGATGAGGTACAGGTTGCCGTCGTCCGAACCGACGACCACCTTGCCGTCGGCGACAACCGGCGAGCTGTCCACCTTGCCGCGCGTCCGGAACGCCCACAGTCGTTTGCCGCTCTTGCGGTCGAGACAGTGTAACCGCTTGTCGCGGCAGCCGACCACCACGCGATCCGCCGTCACTGCCGGCGATGAAACGTAGGCAAAGGCGCGATCCTTGTATTTCCAGGCGATCTTCCCGGCGTTGATGTCGATGCAGAGAAACTCGTTCTCGTAATGACCGATGTACGCCCGGTCATCGACCACTGCCGCGGAGCCAATGATGTACGCCTCGGCGTCAATCTGCTTTTCCTTTTTGCCCTCGGCCAACTGGATGACGTGCAACACGGCGTCGCATCCGCCAAAGGCCGTCCGCCCTGAGGAGACCGCCGGCGAGCCGTTGATGTAATTGGACGTCTCGTAGTCCCACTTCTTTTTGCCGGACACCGGGTCAAGGGCGTACAGCTTGAAGTCGTAACTGCCGACGATCACCGACGGCTCGATAGCTTTGTCTTTCGGTTGAAAATAATTCGGTGCGCTGAGCACTCGGTCCTCGGTCTCGAATTTCCACAGCAGCTTTCCGTCCTTGGCCCTGAGCGCGTACACAAACCCGTCCGACGAGCCGAAGAAGACGCGGCTGTCGTGCACCAGTGGCGACGACTCGACCATGTCCTCCGTCGCAAACCCCCATTTTTTTTTGCCACTCTTGAAGTCCAGCGCGTACAGGTTGCCGTCGTCGCAGCCGACATACACCGTGTCTCCCGCGATCGCTGCCGTGCTGTGAATGCCCTCCTCCGCCTTGAACGACCAAATCGGCTTGAGTGATGCGCTTAAACTGCTATTCGAGACACCGGTCAGCGAGGCTGTGCCCCGGTACATCGGCCAGGCATCCGCCGGTGCGGCGTCCACCTCGCTCGCTTGGGCGTTGGCTTGGCCAAGCGTTAAAACCAGAGCCAATATAATAAAACTCGCCTCAGAACCGCGGTTCATAGGGTAAAGCGAGTTGTAAAAACGTTGTTCTATTTGACTTGAGAAAATCTTCATAAGTCTGCTTGGCGAAAAGCGTGCCGAAGGGAACAGGGCAAGGCAACTTAAAATACAACGTATACGTACTATTGTTGATGGCATTTGCAAACGCTTGGATGTGGTTCGACTCGCGGGTTCTCTTGGTTCAGCGGGAGGGTCAGGTGTTGACTTGTTCGGCGTAATCCTTGTCGGAGAGCAGATCGTCGATTTCCTCCAGGTTGGAGAGGCGCACCTTGAAGAACCAGCCGTCGCCGTACGGGTCCTCGTTGATGGTGCCGGGCTCGGTGTCTAGGGCGTCGTTGATCTCGATGACCTGGCCGCTGACCGGCGAGTAGATGTCACTGGCGGTCTTGACCGACTCGACGACGGCGCACGGGTCGCCCGCGGTTAACTGGCTGCCCACCTCGGGCAGCTCGATGAACACCAGCTCGGTCAGTTCTTCCTGGGCATGGTCGGAAATACCGATGGTCGCGGTGTCGCCTTCCACGTTTACCCACTCGTGGGAGTTGGCGTATCTCAGGTCGGTTGGAACGTCTGACATCGTGGAGGTCTTCTAGCGAATCGGCGGCCCGGCGGTCAATCCGGTTTTCGATAAATCGGCTGCTTGACCACCTGCGCTGGGAAGCGGCGGTTGCGGATCTCGATCTCGATCGGGGTGCCGGCCTTGGCGTGTGCGGTCTCGACGTAGCCCAGTCCGATGCCACAGCCAAGCGACGGGCTTTGCGTGCCGCTGGTCACGTCGCCGATTTCGCGGTCGGTTCCGTCTGCGGAAAAAATCGGGTAATGCTCGCGCGGTGGCGCACTTTTGGCCGTCATCTTGAAGCCGACGCAGCGGCGGGAGACGCCGTCCTGTTTCTGGCCCGCGAGCATCTCGCGTCCGTTGAAGTCCCGCTTGTCGAGGGCGACGGCCCAGCCCAGTGCGGCTTCGATCGGCGTCGTCTCGGAGGTGAGTTCGTGCCCGTAGAGCGAGTAGCCGGCCTCGGTGCGGAGTGTGTCGCGCGCGCCCAGCCCGGCCGGCGCGAGATCTAGCGCTTGGCCAAGCGAGAGGAGCTGGTTCCACAACGCCACGGCGCGGTCGTTGGGAATGACCAATTCGAAGCCATCCTCACCGGTGTAGCCGGTGCGGGATACCCAGGCGGACGTGCCGCCGAAGTCGAGCTCGGTGATCTGGTTTTTTTTCAGCTCAACGGCCGACGGAAACTCGCCGGAGATGATCTCGGCCGCTTTCGGCCCCTGCAGTGCCGTGGCGGAAAGATCGCCGGAGCGATCGGCCATTTCGAATTGCAGCGTCTTGTGCCGGTTGTTGCGGTGGGCCTTGAACCACATCCAGTCGACCTCGATGCGTGAGGCGTTGACGACGAGCAGGAAGCGATCTCGGTCAAGCCGGTAGGCGTACAGGTCGTCGATCACGCCGCCGTTATCCTGGCAGAGCAGGGTGTATTGGCCCTGACCGGGCTCGAGCCGCGACAGGTCGTTGGTCAGGAGTTGGTTCAGGAACTTGAGCGCGTCGGGGCCGTCGAACAAGAACTCGCCCATGTGCGAGATGTCGAACAGGCCGGCGGCTTTGCGGACGGCGTGGTGTTCTGTCGCGATGCCGGAGTAGAGCATCGGCATCTCCCAGCCGCCGAACTCGACCATGCGGCCACCGAGCGCGACATGCGCGTCGTAAAGGGACGTTCGTTTCAGGTTGGTTTTCTCCTCGCCCAAGGGCCGGACAGTATAGGCACTTGGCCAATCTCGCGAAAGCTTTCGTCCTGGTTCAAGGCGGTTTTTGCCGGAAGAACGGGTTGCCATCGGTTGGTTTAGTGCCATAATGCGGCCTGCTTTGTGTAACTTGGCCAAGGGCCGGGCCGTAGTAGTCATGTTCGACTGACCGATTTTGTACCAATGAAAATAATAAAAGAGCTCATGTTTTCTGCCAAGGCTGCCTGTGGAGTCGTTGCGGTGGCGGCGATCCTGGCCGCTGGCTGTGGACAGTCTCCCGCTCCGGTGGATACCGCCAACAGTGCCGATGCCGAGGCGCTCCGGAAGGAGAATGCTTCTTTGAAAAAGCAACTGTCGGATGCACGGTCGCGCATCGATAGCTTGAGAGCCCAACTGAACGATGCCACGCCGATTGCGGATGGGGGGCTGTCGGCGGAGGAGATCATTGACGAGTTGACAAACATCAAGTTGACATCAGCGAACCGCCGGGCGGTCGAGCGCCGGGTGCAGTTTCTCTTCGAGAGCCTCATCCAGCAGGGCGACGCCGCTGTGCCACATATTCGCGCCTACCTGAACAGGATGGAGGACGTGGAGTTCACGGTGCAGCGAGCCGAAGGTGAGGAGGAGGGCCGCGGCCGTGGCCGTGGTGGCCGTGGCAACGACTGGACGGAACGGATTCGCGGCCGTATGCGCGGCTCTTCCCTTGATTTTGAACAGCCGCCTTCACTTCGCATCGGACTGATGGACGTCCTAAAGGAGATAGGAGGTAGTAGTGCCGAAGTAGCATTGGGCGAAGTGCTATCCAAGACCGCCCGTGGCTTTGAGGTGGCGTATGTGGCTAAGACCGTCCGAGGCATGATTGGCCCGGATGCCTTTCGCGACGAAGCGGTCGGAGCTGCCCACGATCTGCTTAGCAACCCAATTGAGATAACCAACCCGAACAATTATGACCGCAATGCTAAGCGCTATCTGTTCAGTGTTCTGGAGATGTACAACGACCAGACCTTCATCCAGTCTGCGCAGGGGCTGTTGGTGCGCGATGATGGCAAGATCGATGATACCGTGCTCGATTACCTCGACGATGTTGGCAAGGAGCAGGCGATGGACGCCATCTATCAGACCTTCAGCAGCGGGAATGTCACTGATCGGGGTGATCTTGGCGATCTGGCGCGTGCTGGGCTGAAGTATGCTGGATCCAACCCCCAAGCAAACCAGATGTTTAAGGACATCATGTCAAGCGACGAATTTGACATGCGAGTGAAATGGTCCGCGATCCGTGAGATGGATGATGCCGATGATACGGCCACCTTACAGGCTAGGCTAAGTTTGATGCAGGGAGTTGAAGCATCAGGTGATGACACCACGGATAAGGTTGTGCAAATGTACACCCGACAACTCGAAGCCAAGGTGAATGGCGAGGAGTTTGACATGAGGAAGGAAATGCAGAGCTTAGGAAATGACTTTTGGCGTAATGCCTTTGGCAGGGGTGATAATCGGGAGCGTGGTGATCGAGGAGATCGAGAAAGAAATCGAAGGAATCAGCCGACCATTGTTCCTGCTCCCTGAGTCTGAGGTAAGGGCTCTGGCTGCAGTTAGCTCAGTCTGGGGTATACGGTTAAATTGCGAAACGCTAACGATCTCGGATAAGTTGTTTTGAGGAAAGTAGAGCAACATTTTAGAGACATCGCGGGCAGCTTTGTTGTTGCTATTCTTCTCATCGTGACGGGCTGTGGCAGGGCACCGAAGACCAGCGAGCCAGTGGAAGATGTCGTGGCGCTTGAGCAGGAGACGGCTGCGCTTAAGTCCCGCTTGTCCGCCGCCCTATCACGCATTGACGCCCTTCGAGGGGAGCTTGGCCAAGGCGACGCGCCTGTTGCCCTGGGTGGCTTGGCAGCGCCGGATATCATCGACGAGTTGGCTGCCACCAAGCTGACATCAGGAAATCGACGTCCGATTCAACGACGGATGGACTACTTGTTTGAAAATCTTGCTGAGCAAGGAGAGCAGGCTGTGCCTTATATCCGAGCGTATCTGAATCGGATGGAGGATGTCGATTTCGGCATCCCCAAATCACCGAAGGACGAGGCCAAGGAACTGGAGTATTGGCGCTCAAGAATGGTGATGGTGCCTCTGGATTTCGAGCATCCACCGTCCCTGCGCGCCGGGTTGATCGACATTCTCGCCGAGATCGGCGGTGTCTCGGCGGCGGAGGCCATCGCAGAAGTGCTAACCACGAGCGGCCGCGGTTTCGAGATCGCGTACGCGGCCCGGGCGCTGCGGTCAATGATCGGCCCGGACGCCTACCGCGACGAGGCGCTAGGGGCTGCACATGAGTTGTTGACCGAACCGATCGCCGTCGCCGGCGGCAACAAGTTCGATGCCGCCTCGCGGCAATACCTGTTCAGGGTGCTTGAGATGTACAACGACCAGAGCTTTGTTGAAATAGCCCAGGGTCAGTTGGTCAACGAAGAGGGAAGAATCGATCGATCGGTCTTGAGTTACTTCAGGGAAATTGGCGACGGACGCGCCATCCACGCCGTTGTCCAGGCAATGCAAAGTGGGCAGCTCAGGGAAAGTGACATGCGGGAAATGGCCCGGGTCGCGGTGCGGGGAGTCGGTCAAAACGATGCCCAGGCCGACTCATTGTTCCAGGACATCATGACAAGCGACCAATACTCGCTTGATGTCAAGATGGAGACCATCCGTTCCATGGACAACTCCGAGGACCTCACCAACATGAACAAAGAGGAACAAGCGACCGTGCTCCAATCCCGGTTGGCGCTGATGGACACGATTCAACTTGGCGATGACGATATCATGTCGTGGGCGAATGAGATTTATTCCGGTCGAGTGGAATCAAAAATAGAGGGAAGAGGATTTGATGACGAGAGGGCTTACGAAACGATGCACGCGAATTTTCGCAAACTCACGGATCAAGTGAATCGGGAACAGCGTTCCGGCGAGCGGCAACAAGTCATCCCAGCTGGCCCAACCGTCGTCCCCTCCCCGTAGACCGGCGGGCGGACACTTGCCCATGCGCAACGAATCATGAGACACGACAGCAAATTCACCGGCATTCTTGCCAGCCTGGTGTTGGGCGCGTTGATGTTCTTCGTCGGCTGCGGCCAAGCGCCCCCGGCTGCAGATCCCGGCGCGGACCCGGCCCGGGCGGAGGCGCTCCGGAAGGAGGCCGTCTCGCTCAAGGCCAAGCTGGCCAACGCCCAGTCGCGGCTTGACAGCCTGCGCGAGCAGCTTGAAAGCGGCGACTTACTGCCCGCCACGGGTGGCCTGTCCGTGCCGGAGATTCTCGACGAGCTGATGGAGATCAAGTTGGACTCCAAGAATCGGCGTAGGGTTCAACGCCGCTTAGGCTATCTTTTCGAGAGTCTAGCGCTTCAGGGCGATGCCGCAGTGCCGCTTATTCGCGAGTTTCTCAACCGGATGGAGGACGTCGATTTCGAGGTGCAACGTGAAGACGAAAGTGATGAGGAACGCAAACGACGTTACAGCCGTTTCCGAGCCACACTCAACTTCTCGCAGCCGCCTACACTGCGGATCGGCCTCATCGATATGCTGGCGGAGATCGGTGGCGACCACGCGGAAGCCACCATTGCAGAACTGCTCTCCACCACCGGTCGAGGGTTCGAGATCGCGTACGCAGCAAAGATCATCCAGGGATGGCTCGGCAAGGACGCCTACCGCACCGAGGCGCTCGCCGCCGCACACGAGTTGTTGCTCGAACCGGTCGAGGCCGTTGGTGGAAACCAGTTCGACCGCGTGTCCAAAAACTACCTATTCATGGTGCTGGATATGTACGACGACCAGACGTTCATCCAGTCCGCCCAAGGCATGTTCATCAATGACGACGGCCGGATCGACCGCACCATTTTGGATTATTATGAGGATGTTGGTAAAGTGCGCGCACTAGATGCCATGGTTCAGGCGTTTCGCAGCGGCCGGGTTCACGAGGATGACATGGACAACCTTGCCGAGGCCGCGTCGAGATACGCAGGCATCAACCCGCAGGCCGACCAATTGTTCCGAGACATCATGACCGGCGACCAGTACAACATGGAAACGAAGCTGGACGCCATTCGGAGCTTTACTCAAAGCGACGGCGATGCCAGCACACCCGGCGTTCCTCGACATGTGCTGCAGGCGCGGCTGAACCTGGTCAACACTCTTCAATATGATGAATCCGACCTGATGGGTAAGGGAATGCAATTGCTGGCGCTTCAACTCGAGGCCCAAATCTCCGGAGAGAGGCAGGATGAACGAAAAATGAGGGAGACCGCCTCGCGGCTTTTCAGAGATATGCAGAAGCGCGAGAGCGAGGAACGCAGATCCGGTCAAAGGACGCCCAGCAGGCAGCCGACCATCGTTCCTGCGCCCTGAGTCGCGCGAATCCCCTTGCAATCCCGTTTCAAACGCCGGAAACCTTCCGGCGTTTTTGCGCTTGGCCAAGCGCGTCACCCCAATGTCGGACCGCATTAGCCGAGAGCAGTGGAAATTGATGGGCGTGCTGTCGCTGTTTTGGGCGACACTGTTTTGCTCGCTGGGCATCTTTTTTCCTTACTACTCGCTGTATCTTAAGGAAGACCTTGGCCTCAGCGGCCAGCAGGTCGGGTTGGCGATGGGGGTGTTCCACCTGGTTGGCCTCATTGGCCAGCCGTCGTGGGGCTACTTGGCCGACCGCACCGGTGCCCGCAAGGCCTTGCTGGTGGTCATCTCGGTCGGCATGGCGCTTGGCTTCGTGGTGCTCTGGCGTGTCGCCGGTTATGCCGCGCTACTGATGGCCTCGATGTTTTTCGCCGCGTTCTACACCAGCCTGATCCCGCAGGGTATGGCGCTGAGCCTCGGCGTGTTGTACCGCTCGCACAACTCGCACTTCGAGTGGGTGCGCGCGTTCGGGTCGGTCGGCTTCCTCATCACCTGTTTCGGCTTCCCACTGTTCCTCGACGCGGTGGATCCCGGGCCGGACGCAGGGCGGCTGGGCCTGATGTTTCCCTGTTGCGCCGCGCTCATCCTGCTGACGACCGGTGTGGTGTTCCTCATCCCGAACCAATCGGCCATCCGCGAGAAGGCCCGGCCTGGAGTGTGGCGACGGCTCGTCGCCGACCGGCGGTTTCTCCGGTTTCTGCTGTACGTGTTTCTCGCTAACTTCATGCTCGACGGGCCGATGTTCTTGTTCCCGGTGTTCGTCAAGTCGGTGGCTCCCGAGAACACGCTTGGCACGCTCAAGTGGCTGTGGCTCATCATGCTGATCCCTGAGATCGTGGCGATCGCGCTGGCCGGGCATATCCGCCGGAGGATCGGCGTGCGGGCGCTGATGTTCTCCGGCTTGACCGCCGGCGGGCTCAAGTGGCTGGCGTGTGGCTTTCTCGGTGATGTGCCGTTCGTGCTCCATGCCTCGATGCTGCTGCATTGCGTCTACGTGGTCGGGGCGCTCGTGGCGATGCCGTTGTGCGTCAACTATATCGTGCCGACTGAGCTACGCTCAACCGGCCAGGGGCTGGCCACGATGATCAGCTCAAGCCTAGGCGGCGGCATCTGCTCGAACTTGGCCGCCGGCTGGCTGATCGACCATGTTGGTCCGGCTGCACCACAGATCTATGGCGGCATCGGCGCGATGCTCCTCCTCCTCCTCGCCCCGTTCCTCGTTCCGAAGGTGGGTCCGAGACCGGTTGACTGATCATATCGCGTCGAGCAGGCGCTCCAATTCGGCGTTGGTGTTGTAAAAGTGCGGCGAGAGCCGAATGAGCCTGGAACCGTCGCGCATCACCCGCAGCGACACCTTGATGCCTGCTTCGGCAAGCCGATCCGCAAACGCCGCCATATCTTCGCCTGGCCTGTGAAATGTCACGATACCGCTCGTGTTGGCCAAGCGCGCCTCCGGGTGCAGCACTTCGCAGCCGTTGGCCAACAGTTCCTGGACAAGCCGGTTGCGTTTGGCCAGGAGATCGGCCGCGATGTTGTCCACGCCCACTTCGTTGAGCATCGTCAGCGAAGCGCGTTGGCCGACGATGCCAAGCAGGTTGGCTGTGCCGGCCTCGTAACGGCGACTGTCCGGTTTATAGATCAGCTCCTTCTGCGGGATGAAGTCCGGGCAACTCAGGTTGTGCCAGCCCTGCACTACCGGCTTGAGCTGGTCCTGCGTCTCGTGCTTCACGTACAGGATGCCGGAGGCGCACGGCCCGAGCATCCATTTGTGCGCGTCGGCGGCGAGGAAGTCAACATGCTCCACCGGGGTCGGGAATGCGCCCATTGTCTGGATGCCGTCGACGCAAAACAGCACACTGCGCGAGCGCAGTTCTCGCCCGATCGCGTCGAGGTCGATCCGGTAGCCGGAGACGTAATGGCACGACGCCAACGCCGCCATGCGCGTCCGTGAATCGACCAGCGCAAAAACATCCTCCGGCTCGATCCGCCCCGGCTCGCTTGGATCAAGCCGCTTCAACTCGACGCCTCGCTCGGCGAGTGCCATCCAAGGGTAGACGTTGGAGGGATAATCGTCCCCATGAATGATAACGTTGTCGCCCGCCCGCCAGTCGAGGCCCTGCGCGATGAAGCTAAGGCCAAGCGACGTTGGCCCGACGAGCGCGATCTCGTGTAGCTCAGCGCCGAGCAGGTCGGCGGCGAGTTGACGGGTGTCGCGCAGCAAGTTCGACGGCATGAACGCCTCCTGGTCACCGCCGGTGCATGCGGCGGCGTAGTCGCTCACGGCATCGCTCGCGCAGGCTGGCAACGGGCAGACGGCGGCATGGGCGAGATAAACCGTTTCCCGAGCGACCGGAAACTGGCGCAACCGCAGCGCCTCATCTGCTTGGATTTGCTCGACGGTCATCCCGGCCTACCGGATGAGCAGCGAGCAGTCCCGCCGCGAATCGTGATCGAGACAGGTGCGAAGATAGGTGACGATATGCCGGTGCATCCGGCGACAGCGGCTGCACCAGCGCTCCGCGCCAACAAGATGCTTCACACAACCCCGGAGTCCGTTGAACTGGATGATGTTGGGGGAGCGGCGGAGGTTGGCCCGCACCCGCTTGCGAAGTTGCTGAAAGAAAAGCAATTCGAAGCCTTGGCCGGAGGTTTCGTTGGCCAGCTTGTACAGGTCGGTTTGCTCAATGCGGAGGTTCATGACCGGCTCCTCATCGAACACAACGTCAAACCCGAAGCCTTGCAGCACCTTACCCAGCGCGTTGGAGAACTGGTCAACCGACACGCTGGAATATGCTTGATCCTCGCGGAAATAGTGGACGACCGCCTTGAGCACCTCTTGGATGGTCTGCGGATCGATGAGGTCAATGGCATCGCCGAGCAGTTCCTCGGTGATGGCTTCCGCGGAGCAGGGGAGCAACTCCCCGGTGGACATCCTAAAAACCAGGTAGTTTGATCGTAGCTGTATCATCCCGGGTTCCGAATTTCTGGACGGCCTCCAGAAACTCGGCAGCGTCGTCGAAACGCCAATAGACGCTCGCAAACCGGACGTAGGCGACGCCATCCAGTTTCTTGAGCTTCGCCATTACCTTGCTGCCGATCGCCTTCGACGGCACTTCACCGTCGAATTCATCATACAGTTCATTCACGATTTCGCGGATCGTCTGGTCGATGGCCTCAGCGTTGATGGGGCGTTTTTGGCAGGCGATGTTGATGCCGGATTCCAGCTTCTCCCTCGAGAACCGTTCGCGAGCGCCGTCGTCTTTGATGACCATCAGGTTGCCGCGTTCCACCTCCTCGTAAGTGGTGTAGCGTTGGCTGCACTCGAGACACTCGCGCCGCCGTCGAATAGCCAAGCCATCCTTGGACGAGCGGGAATCCACCACCTTGTCTTCGACACAACCGCACTTCGGGCAACGCATAATCCCCTGCCGACACTATCGAGTGTGGCTGCCGAAGGAGAATACACAACATATTGTGTGTCAATACCGCTGAACGAGTTTTTTTGCAGCTTATGAACACCTGTTTGCAATTGCTGGCTGGACAGCTTGGCTGCCATCGGGAATCTTGGCCACCCCGTTTTCCGGGAGTCGCAATCTGCTTTATGAACACACTGATCCGTTTTGTCATCGCGGCCATTTGGCTCGTCCTGGCCGGCCTCACGGCCGGCGAAGCCAAACCGCATATCGTCCTGCTTAGTGGCGAGTCGCTGTACGGCTCGGCGACCACGCTGCCCCGGTTTGCCAAGCAACTGGAGCAAAAGCATGGCTATCGCTGCACCGTGATCATTCGGGAGGAAACGCATCGTTTTCCTGTTCTCGATGCGCTTGGCCAAGCGGATCTCGTGATCGTGTATGCACGGCGAATGCAGCTCCCCGCCGGGCAGCTTGGCCAGGTGAAGCGGTACGTTGAGTCCGGCAAACCAGTCATCGGCTTGCGCACCGCGAGCCATGCGTTTCAAAACTGGCTCGAGTTCGACAAGCTCGTCCTTGGCGGCAATTACCAAGGGCACCACAAGAACAACCTGTCTGGCAACGCCTCCGTGGTGTCGGCGGCCAAGGGGCACCCGATTCTCGACGGCGTCGAGGGTGAATTCAAGATGGGTGGATCGCTCTACAAGAATGCGTCTTTGGCCAAGGCGGCCGAGCCGCTGCTCACCGGCGAGGTCGACGGCCATCCCGTCGAGCCAGTCGCGTGGACGCACAGCCACCGGGGCGGCCGCGCGTTTTACACCTCGCTGGGCCACGCCGACGATTTCGCCAACCCGAACTTCGTCCGGCTCGTCACCAACGCGATCGCCTGGGGCTTGGGCGATGAGGCGAATCCAGCCGCTGTCGTCGCGGCCAAGTATGGCGTCGAGGCCGGCGAGCCGTTCCGCATTGGCGTGGCGTTGTTCGAGAAAATGTGGCGCGACGACAAGCTGACGCTGCTCGACGTCCGCACGACGCCGGAGTACCGGGCCGGCCACTTGCCCGGCACGAAGTGGATCGACTGGTTCTCTCCCGACTTCGCCGCCGAGGCGGCCAAGCTCGACAAGGACAAGTTTTACCTCGTCTACTGCGCCGGGGGTGTCCGCAGCGCGCGCGCCTGCAAAAAAATGAGCGGGATGGGTTTTAAGTATCTCGTCGATCTCTCGCCCGGCTTCAAGGGATGGAAGGCTGCCGGCAAGGAGATTGAGAAATAAGCCGCCGTGTCGCGTCCCAAGGAAACCAACCTGCTTGGCCTCAACGCCGTTTTTTGCGACGAGGCGGAACCGCTGCCGCTGTTCCGTCCCTGACCGGCGCGCCTGCCCGAGAATGTCCAGCGACGTACAACGGATGCGGGAGGCGTTTCGCCTGGCCAGGCGGGCCAGGTGGGAGACTTCGCCCAACCCGCTAGTCGGCGCGGTGTTGGCCAGGCGCAGGATGATTATCGGGCGAGGCTGGCATCGCCGGGCCGGGTTGCCGCACGCCGAGGTCGAGGCGATCGCCGATGCCCAGCGCAGAGGTAGCCAAACCAAGGGCGCCACGCTTTATGTCACGCTCGAGCCGTGCTCAACCCCGGGCCGCACGCCGCCCTGCACGCAGGCCATTGCCGGGGCCGGCATCGCACGGGTGGTCGTCAGCGCGACCGACCCGAACCCGGCCCACGCTGGTCGTGCCTATCGCTGGTTCAAGCGGAAGGGCATCGATGTCGAGCACGGCCTGCTCGCCGACGAAGCGGCGGAAATCAACTTTGCGTTCAATCACTGGATCACCACCGGTCTGCCGTTTGTGACCGTCAAGGCGGCGATGACGCTCGACGGCAAAATTGCCACCGCCGCCGGCGAGTCGAAATGGATCACTAGCCCGGAGGCACGCCGTGAGGGGATGAAACTACGCCACGAGGCCGATGCCATTCTTGTCGGCATCAACACGATCCTCGCCGACGATCCGGCGCTCACGCTGCGCGACATCCGCCGCCCCAAGGCCGGATGGCGCGGGCCGGCCCTGCGTCGTATCGTGCTTGACCCGAAAGCGCGCACGCCGCTTGGCTCACGCGTGCTTGGCGAACAGACGACCGTCGTCGTTTCGCGCGATGCGCCGGCTGCGCGTTTGGTCAAGCTTAAGCAGCAATGCCGCGTGATCACCTGTCCCCTGGCTAGGCGGGGGTTCCGCCTCAAGCCGCTGCTCCGCAAACTGGGGCAGCAGGGGTGCACGCATCTGTTGGTCGAGGGTGGCGGCGAAACGAATGCCGCTTTCATCGAGGCCGGTTTGGCCAAGCGCGTGGCGTTTTTTTACGCGCCAAAAATTCTCGGTGGCAGGAACGCCCGGACGGCCGTTGCCGGTGATGGGCTGCCTTTGGCCAGGGGGCTGCGGCTCGAAAAAATCCGCTGGCGAAATCTTGACCCCGACCTGATGCTCACCGCTCGCGTCGCCGGCGCGCCTTAAAAAATGTTCACCGGACTCATCGAGGAAACTGGCAAAGTTGAGGCTATCGAGCACGGCCGCGATGCCGTGACGCTTACGGTCTCGGCGGACGTGTGTCTCAGCGGTACGAGCCCTGGCGACAGCATCGCCGTGAACGGTTGCTGTCTCACCGCGACGAAAGTGGCCAAACGCGGCCAGTCGCGAGGCTTTCAATTCAACCTGCTGCGCGAGACGTGGAACGTGACCAATCTGGACTCGTTGCGTCGCGGCTCGGCGGTCAACCTTGAGCGCGCGTTGGTGCTTGGCCAGCGGATGGGTGGCCACTTCGTCACTGGCCACATCGACGCGGTTGGCACGATTTGCAAGTGGGAGAAACAGGGAAGGGATTGGCTGCTCGATGTTAACGCGCCGTCGGGATTGATGGGCGGCTTCGTTCCGAAAGGGTCGGTTGCTGTGGATGGCATCAGCCTTACCGTGGCTCGGCTGCGCAATCGCGGCTTTGCCGTGTGGATCATCCCGCACACACGCCAAATGACCAACCTGCGCAATCGCAAAATCGGCGACCCAGTCAACCTCGAAACTGACCTTCTCGGCAAATACGTGCAGCGGCAGTTGGGGCGGTAGCTGATCCGTCGTTTATTTCCCACCATTTTTTTTGCGGTAGCGGATGTAGTCGCGAGAGACACCGAGGAGGCGGGCGGCTGCGGATACGTTGCCTTTGGCCTGGTCGATGGCGCGCTGGATAAGTTCGTCGATGGTTGTGTTTAGCGAGAAACCTTCCACGGGGAAATCGAAATTAGGATTGAGTGCGCCATTTGCTGCCATCTCGTTTGCTGCCGTTCCTGCCGGGCTGGGGAGCGCGGCAAAGTCCCACTCGTCGCCTTCCTCAAATACGATCGTTCGTTCGAGTTCGTGGCTGAGCTCGCGGACATTACCCGGCCAGGCGTGCTCTAGCAGCCGCGCCTGACCTAAGGCGCTGATCGGTTTGGCGGCAACCCGATGGCGGCGGCACAACTGATCGAGCAGATGCCTGGCGAGTAGAAGAATATCCTGCCCTCGCTCGCGAAGCGGTGGGATGAGCAGCCTGAACAAACCCAGGCGGTGATGCAGGTCATCGCGGAACTGGCCGTCGGCGACCGCCTGAGCAAGGTCACGATTGCTCGCGGCGATGATGCGGATGTCAACATCGATTTCCTTATTACCACCGAGACGCCGGATGCGTTTGTCTTCGATCGCCTTGAGCACC